>DAOUCB010000043.1:0-11284 GCA_034432495.1 Anaerolineae bacterium
TCATGATCGGCTCGTCGCTGGACGTGGTGAAGCCGCCGCCTTCGCGAAACATTTTGGCGGCGTTGCTGACGGCTGCGACGACCGACGGTTCTTCGACGACCATCGGGATCAGGTAATCTTCGCCGTTGATCTGGAAGTTGGTGGCGATGCCGAGCGGCAGAGCATAGATGCCGACTGCATTTTCAATCATGTTGTCGGCCTGAGCCGCGTTCAGCCCGGAGATGCCCAGCATGGTCGATTGTTCAGTGGGTGTGAGGTTCGCCCACTGCGCGACCAGAGCGGCGCGTTCCGCTAATGGACGTTTGTAGAAACCAGGAAGTCGTGAAGTGTGGAGGTTGGGTGTGTTCGTCATCGTGCCGCTACTTTACCTGAAGCGAACTGCCAAAACCTATCAAATGGTGAAAAATCGCACAAGGATCACGCGGGCGTATAGCTTTTGATAGGCTGTACAGCGACGAAGCGCTGTCCATTGAGCGTGGAGCATGAGCAGCTTTTCCATCACCAAAGCCGCAACGATACCTCAATCGAAAAACGATTCGGTCAGAAGTTATAGTCTATTTTGGGTCGAATTTGGAGTGGGGATACGAAAGGTTTGTGGCAGCTCAAATCAAAGAACCCGCCAGAGCGGGTTCTCGCTGTTCAACTGCACATTATTTATTCGGGTAGAATGTGCGTGTCGAGGAAGTAATCCAGCCAGATGATGAACATCACACCGAGCGGGAAAGCCGTCCAGAAGAAATACTGATAGCCATACTTATCAATCGGAATCGCACGGCCTTCGTTCGGGCCGAGCCAGGGCATCACGAGCATCACGAAGGCTGCCGCCACAATTGCGCCGAGGGCGAAACCGACAACAAAAACGATGAGTCTGCGAATGAGCAGGGAAGACATATTCACTCCTCAAAAGATAGTTCTGAGTGCTGCGTCTTGAAGACTGAGTTAACCTAAACGCAACTTCGCAGCAGTTTACGACGAATATTGATTGAAGGTATTGTAACGCGCATTGTGTACACTCCGCAAGTGAAAATTAGAACTTTTCACGCGCTGGTTTCGTAATTCTTGTTATGTTAGGGAGGTTTTGCTAAAATTCGCAAATCCTATCCTCCGATTCAGTGTTATTACCCATGTTTGAAGTGATGAGCACGACTAGCACGAAGGGGACACTCTGTGGCCGACCTGTTTGATAAAACAAAGGATTATACCCAGGCGAAAGAAGCGATTGATCTGGGTATCTATCCCTATTTTCGCGCATTGAGCGATACCGAAGGTGCAATCGCCCACTTTGAAGGCAAGGAAGTGGTGATGTGCGGCTCGAATAACTATCTGGGGCTGACGACTGATCCGCGTGTACGGCAGGCAGCAAAAGAGGCCATTGATCGCTACGGAACCAGTGTTACCGGGTCGCGGTTTCTGAATGGGACGCTCGAACTGCATCTGGAACTGGATCGTCGTCTGGCAAAATTTGTTGGTAAAGAGGCGGCACTGGTCTTCCCGACGGGCTACCAGACCAACGTCGGTACAATCACGGCGCTGGTACAAAAAGGCGACTATGTCATCATCGACAAGGATGATCACGCCAGCATCGTCGATGGCTGCCTGATGTGTCGCGGCGAGATGCGGCGCTTCAAGCACAGCGACGTCAGCAGCCTGGATACGCTGCTCAGCAATCTGCCACCGGAAGCAGGCAAACTCGTGGTGATCGACGGCGTCTACAGCATGGGTGGTGATATTGCGCCGATGCCGGAGATTGTCGCCATTTGCAAAAAATATGGCGCGCGGATTATGGTCGATGACGCGCATGGCATCGGCGTGACAGGCAACGGGCGCGGAACAGCGGCTCACTTTGGCCTGACCGACGATGTTGACCTGATCATGGGGACATTCAGCAAGAGTTTCGCCAGCATTGGCGGTTTCATCGCTGGCAGCGCCGAAGTGATTCATTTTATTCAGCATCACGCGCGCTCGCTTATTTTCTCGGCGGCGCTGACGGCGGGGCAGGCTGCGGCGGCGCTCAAGGCACTCGACATTATGGAAACTGAACCGGAGCATGTCGAATCGCTGTGGGACAACGCGGAGTATATGCGCAAGGGGTTAAAGGATCTTGGCTACAATGTTGGTCGGAGCAACACGCCGATCATCCCGATCTTGATCCGCGACGATTTCCGTACCGTGCTGGCGTGGCACGCGCTGATCGAAGAGGGCGTTTACACCAATCCAGTCCTGCCGCCCGGAGTGCCGACGGGCAGCAGTCTATTGCGCACAAGCTACATGGCGACTCATCAGAAAGAGCATCTGGATCGCGCATTAAAGGGTTTCGCGGTTGTGGGCGAGAACCTCGATTTGCTGCATCAGGAAACGCGCGAAGGCGAGTCGGTGGGGTAAAAAGATCCCGCACCGGAAGACGATAAAAAGCATGGGCAGGTCGAAGACCTGCCCATACGCAGAGATGAGGCGCTCAATTCGAGCGCCTCATTGATTCCCGGTGAGCTACTTCCTGCTGCGGCTGAGACGTTTGTTGATCGGGTCGAGCAGAATATACGCGACGGGCACGACAATTAGGGTGAGCAGGGTACTACTGAGCAGACCGCCGATCACGACTGTCCCCAACTCAGAAGCGATAATCGCGCCCTGCGAGAGACCGATTGCCAGCGGGATGAGCGCGCAAATCGTCGCCAGCGCCGTCATCAGGATTGGACGCAAACGGCGGTTACCTGCTTCAATGAGCGCATCGTGGGTATCCATGCCTCGTTCGCGCTGGTTGCTGCGCACACGGTCGATGAGCACGACAGCGTTGGTAACGACGATCCCGATCAACATCAACAGGCCAATCAGCGCCGAAATGCCGAGGACGCGGTTCGTCAGCGTGAGCAGGAGCGCTGCCCCGACGGGGGCGACGATGATGCTCAGGATGATGTCGATCCAATGGACGAATGACCCGAAGGTGATGATGAGCAGGACAATCACGATGACGATGGCAATCAGCATGGCAGTCGCTAGCCCGGCGAAACCTTCAGTCTGCTGGCTGGACTGGAAGCCCTCGCTAACCGTCACGTCATTGGGCAGACCAGGCATCGCCAACACTGCTGTTTTGGCTTTTGCCGTGACACCGAGCGTGTCGTCGGTCTCGAGTTCACCAGTGAACGTGAGCGCCGAGACCTGATCGACCCGGATATAGGTCTTGGGGCCGTCTCCGCCACCTGCGCTGGCCTGTGCCAGACTGCTGCTGGCATTAGTCAGACCGGGAACGCTGTTCAGTGTCGCGATAACATCATCGTTGATCGCTTCGAGTTCATCCTGCGGCCCAGCGAGCACGAGTGAGAAACCGCCAAAGCCTTGTTCGCTCAATGATGCACCGGAAACCGTCACATTGCCTTCGCCGAAGATTTGCTGAGCCTGCGCGCGTACCTGCGCCGTGAGGTCATCAAGATGCGCCTGATTATGGATGCTGATGGTGACGCTGCCTGCATTTTCGCTGACACCGCTGCTGCCGAGAATGAAGCTGGCGAGACCGCCTGCGCCGCCGATGGTCGTCTGCACCGTGCCGATTTCGTCGGCGAAAGGTGCGGCCTTGACCCACTGCTCAAGCTGCTCGGCTTTTTGGTTCGTTTCGGCAATTTTGGTTCCGGCGGGCATGTTGATGGTGACAGCGATCTGCGGCTCACCGAAGGACGGTAGGAACGCCTGCGGGCGGGTCGCAAACAGCGCGCCGCCGATGATGAGCGACAGGAAGGCGATTCCCAGAACGATCCAGCGATGTGAGCGTTTATCGAGCGCCCAGTGGAGAGTGGGGCCATAGAGCCGTTCGAGCCAGGTTTCGTGCTCACCGCTGATTTCACGAACGTCGAGGAGCAGGTAGGCGATGACCGGAACGACCGTGATCGCAACCACAAAAGACGAGAGCAGCGCGTAGGTTACAGCAAGGCCGAAGGGCAGGAAGAACTGACCGATGATGCCGCCCGTTAAGCCGAGCGGCAGGAAGACAACCACTGTGATGACGGTCGCGGCAAAGATGGCGACCGAAACATCGCGTGTGCCTTCGATGATGGCCTGCTTCTTGTCGCCGCCCTCCTGAACATGGCGGAAAATGTTTTCGAGAACGACGATGGAGTCATCTACCACGCGACCAATCGCGACCGTCAAACCAGAGAGCGTCATGATGTTGAGCGTGATGCTCGACGGGAACAACTGCAACAGGAAGCTGACGAGCGACGAGCCTTCCGCCGAGTCCGCCAGCAGACCGTGTACCGTGCCGGGGAGCCAGCGCATGAGTGTCATGGCAATCAGTACGGAAAGCGGGATGCTGACGGCGGTCACCAGGGTGCTGCGCCACGATGGGTAGGGCAGCTTGCCAGGGTAGAGCAGGACCACCAGGCCAGAAATTGCGCCACCGATCAATAGAACGCGGACAATCACGTTGGTGTTGTTGAAGCCTGTATTGAAATCTCCCCCGTTCATGTTGGAGATGACGAGCGCACCGAGCACCACCAGGAAACCCGCGACCATGATTGCGCCAGTGATGCGACGCGGACGGCTGGCCCATGTGCCGCTGCTGAGGAAGATCAGAATGACGATGACCGCGAAAATCGCGCCGAGGCCGCCCTCACGGGCGACACCGCTGATCGACTCTTCGACGAAGCTGGCCTGCTCAAAAGCGACGTTCACCTGAATCGACGGATTTTCAGCGGCGATTTTGCGTAGTTGATCATCAACGATGTGGAAGGCTTCGACATTGTTCGAATCTTGAGTCTTGGAAATCGTCAGCACGAGGCTGGGATTGCCGTTGAGTCGCGTCACATTGTTAGTGGGGACGAAGGGAATCGCGCCCGATTTGATGCGATCCTGAACACCCTGTGGCAGCCCTGCGACGACATCAGGCGCGAACAATTGAAGTGCTTCGATGCGCAGGTTGTTGAGGATTTCAGGATCACGCTGAAGCATGTAATTCACGTCATCCAGCGTGAGATTGCCAAAGAGATTCTTGGCGAATGCTGCGCCCTGCGCACTATCGAAGAAGCTGTTCAGAAACTTGGCGGTGTCCAGGAAGAAGCGGAACAGGTCATCGGCGGAGTCCATCTCGACACCGAGGAAACCGCCAATCGTTTTCCAGTCATCGCTAAGCGGTGGCGCGCTGGGGTCGGCAGGCGGCGTGTTGCTGGCGTAACGTGTGGCAAGCTCCGTTGCTGCTGAAGGTTGGCTGCCGTCGGCAATCGCGCCGAGCATGGCGGAAGTCTCAGCGGGCAATCCGGCGAGTACGTCGGCAGGAATCAGCTTGAGCGCATCTGGCGACAGCTTGGTCAGCACATCCGGGTTGAGCGTTTTGAAGAAATCAGGCTCATGCGCGACAAAGTAACGGATAACGCCCGGAGTGAGGCTGTCGAACAGACGAACCTCGTAGCCTGCGAAGCGTTCCGGCACGTTCGTGTCAATCGTGTTGAGAATGGTCGAGGCTTTGCCGTCGCCGAGTGTGAGAATGTCTTTCGCGGTCGTGAGCGGCGCGCTGGCGAACTGTGGCTGGTTGGCGAGGTTATTCCAGACTGTATCGAGTGGTGGCTGAGCATTCGGGAGCGCCAGCGCTTCATCTGAGAGCACGTTGTAAACGGCGGGCGAAAGATCGGCAAAGAAAGTCGGGTCGTTCTGGTCGAGGTAGGCGATGGCTTCCGGGCTGATCGATGTGATCAGGTTGCCGATATTAATTGCGCCGAGCGCTAACCGTGCGGTTAAGGGGAGCGCCGCCAGGACTTGTGGATTCTGAAGCAGAACGAGATTGTTGAGTAGCTGGGCGGCGCTCGGATGGCTGCTGCCGAACTGCTGAGCGGTCGCTTCGGGAAGCTCAATAGTGAGCAGGTCGTCGGCGGTGTCGAGAGTAATGCCGAAGAAACCGCCTAAAAGATTGAATTGGGGTGGAAGGGCTGGCCCTTCCGGGAAGGTAGCCTGGACAATTTGCGTGGCTTCGGGTGTGACTTCCGGGATTTCTGTCGCTTCGGGCTGGACGGTGCTGGTGTCAGCGACAGTTGTAGGCGCTAAGGCATTACCCGCGCCGGAGATGCTGTAGCTTGCGAGCGGAATGTCGTCAAAACTAAAGGCGATCAACTGCGGCGGCTGAATTTTCCATGACGCCGGAAGATCGACAGGAGGCAGGGCGGCGTCCTTGCCGCTGAGCGAACGGGCAAGCGCTTTGGCGGCGAGCTGGTCGCGGGTGATGCCGTCCAGTCCCGCGACATAATCGTCGGGCAGGGCGGCAAAGACCTCATCGGACATAGCGGCAAGCTGCTCAGCCTTGAAGTAAGTAATCAGCGTCGGCTCGATAGCGATCATCTGCGTGATGACATCGGGCGTCAGGTCATCCGTTTGACCGAGCGCGCCGACGATTTTGCCACTGGTTTCAAAATCGTTGAAGACAGCGCCTGTGCTGCGCGTCAGGGTTTTCATTTCGCTGAGGTCGTCGGCTGCTTTGAAACGATCCATCTGCCAGCTTGCGGGCAGGGCGGGCGGATCCGTAGGAACCTCGACCGAAGTTGCTTTCAACTGCTGCACCGCACTGTCATCGAGCGCGCCAGAAATTCCGGCTTTAGTTGAAGCAATCTGCCAGACCGCCGGGGTCAACTGAAGCAGAAGACTGGGCGCTTCGACAGCGGCGGCCTCTGGCTGTGCAGTGGGCGCTGCCTCACCTTCACCGGGCAAAATCTGTCCACCGCTGACCGAGACATTCGCGACCTGTGGAATAGTTTCGAGCGCGGGGACTACTTCCTGCTCGACCAGGCGGCGCAGCGCGCTTTCCTGCCCGGCGCTGGCTTGAACTTTTCCAGCAAGGTATTCGAGCAGAGTCTTGACGGTATCATTGGGGAGTGCCTGCCAGACTTCCGGCGAAAGCTGGAACAGAAAATTGGGGTCACGCTCTGCAAGATAGATTAAGACATCGGGTGTGAGATCGCCCAGCAGCCGATGGGAGAACGTTGTGGCGTCTTCATCGCTGGGCGGGGCAATCTGGCGGATGGGTAACCAGACTTGATCGAGCGCAGTCTGGATTTTTGTACGCAGACGCTCCTGGTTCACGCCGAAGTCGTTGCGGGCGGTGATGACCGCACCAAAAGCCCCAGTTGTGGTCGATTCGAGATTGACGATTTCTGGCACGCCGCTGAGTGCGGCTTCCATGCGCTTGGTGAGGACGTCCAGGACTTGATCGCTGGTCATGCCCGCCGCTTCCGCGAGGATGATCGTCTGAGGGAACTCGACGGACGGGATCAGTTCCTGCTTCAGTTGGGTGACAGCGATGATGCCGGCTACAGAGACCAGTACGACGAGCGCCAGCGTAACAGCGCGAAAACGTAAGGCCAGGGTGGTCAACCCGCTAAACAACGACTTCATTAAGAAAACTCCCTGGAGCGTAGAAGACAGCAATTTAGGCACACGGCGACCTCCCGTCTTGTGGGCGGGAGCAATCATTTCTTATTGTACCTACAAATGTTTATAGAAGATGGGCGATTTTGTGATTTCTATCACCAATTGTTGAATGTTTCCAGAAGCGGGCTGCGCGACGTACAATCAAGCCAATAGTGTCAACGATAGAGGGAGAATTTTGATGTCAGAGATTATCTCGGTGCATTCTTTTCGTGGCGGAACCGGGAAATCCAATCTGGTTGCGAACATCGCGACCTCCCTGGCAATGCAAGGACATCGGGTTGCGATTGTGGACACGGATATTCAATCACCCGGCGTACACATGATGTTTGGCGTCGATGAGCAGCCGCTCCAGCGGACGCTGAACGATTATTTGTGGTCGCGAGGTTCGATTGTGGATGCTGCTTTCCCCCTGAACAGGGCGGATGATGCCCAACGACCGTATCTGAAAAACCTTCAACTCTGGCTCGTACCCTCCAGTTTGCAGCCGAACGACATCGCGAAAGTTTTGCGCGAAGGTTACGATGTCAATCTGTTGCAGAAGGGCTTCCATCGGCTGGTCACGAGCCTGGATTTGGACTATCTACTGATTGATACCCATCCGGGATTGGACGAAGAAACGCTGTTGGCAATCGCCATGTCGAACACGCTTGTCCTGACGCTGCGCACGGACAAACAGGATAAGCTCGGCACGGCAGTGACCATTGACATCGCTCAGAAGCTCGAAGTGCCAAAAATTCGGCTGGTGGTGAACTTTGTGCCGATACGCTTTAATTTCGCGAAAATCAGACAGGAGATGAGCGCAACCTATGGAACAACGGTTGCTGGGGTGCTGCCGCTTTCAGAAGATGTTGCGGCCAATGCCAGTGGTAACGTGTTCTGCGCCGTTTACCCAAACCACCCCTGGACGAAAGCACTGCGTGAAGTCATCGCTGATGTAACTGCCCCGCTATCTTAAGATTTCGCGAGACAAATAACGTTTCGTTGCGATATGGGCAGGTTAATGATTAAATGGGTATAACGGGAATTCGGTAATGTGCTGCTGCGGGGACAACTATGGCTGCGGTTTGTTGGGTTTGCGATGGGAACTCTAGCGCGTCCTGCCGTTTCTGCGGGCGGAACGTCTGTAAAGACCATGCGTCGAAGCTTCCGTTCATCCTCACGATGTACGTGGGCGCAAATCAGACACCGAAGGCCGTAATTGTTGCTGATGCGATCTGGTGCGGTATCTGCCGCCCACAGGGCGAACCAGTTTCCATGCCCGAGTTTTACTAGCGAAGGAACATCCCATGCCAGGTGTATTCGATCATCTCAGCGCCCAAGTCCCGGATGAGGATGGGGCTGGACTCTCTCCGCTAGACCTTGCCGACCTGCCGGGCGATCAGAAACAGATTATGCTGACGCTGCTGCGCGATGCGGCTTCAGCTTTTGATGGCGTGCCCACTGACGTCCTCCGCGCGAAAGTTGATGGGAAGGTGGAGCAATTCGACGCAACTGTCGAGCTGCTGGCGCGGCAGGGCTGGCTGATTGCAATGGGCGAAGCGCCGCGTCAGCGTTTTCGGCTCAATTTTCGTGCGAAACGCGGCAGTCGATCCGGTTTCAATCTCTGGACAATTCTGACCGACCGACTGCCTGGCGACTGGAAGGGAATGGTCAAACCCGATGCCCCTTGATGCCAGCTTTCATGAAGACCTGACTCGCTTTCTCCCTGCGCCTTTGCTGGAGCAGCTTCCCAATCTGGGAGCGATTACGGAGGCGTTGCAGCACCTGAACAGCCTCTACAAAGCGCTGACTTCATTTCTGCCGCTGTATATCGCCGAGGATGAGATCACACGCTCCCCAGATTATCGGGCGCTTCGTCCCGGCACGTTCATGTTCGCGGACGTATCAGGCTTCACTGCGCTATCAGAACGACTGGCGCAGGAAAACAGCACCGATGGTGCTGAAATTCTCACGATTATTATGAACGACTATTTCGCCGAAATGCTGGAAATTCTGGCAAAATCGGATGGGCAGCTTCTCAAGTTTGCCGGGGACGCCTTGCTCGTGTTCTTTCCCAGCACCGAAACGGGTGGTTGGGTTGATCTTCACAAAGCGATTCGTGCGGGTTGGCGAATGCAGCGGGCGATCAAGCGCTTTCAGCCGATCACCGATCCGCGTCTCGTGGCGCTGCTGGGGGGAGAACACAGCTTTCAACTGACGATGTCGCTGGGCATCGCACGCGGCAAATTATTCGAAGCGTTGGTCGGTACGAATGTCCAGCGTGACCATTTGATTCAAGGTGTGCTGACGGGTGACGCGATGGACGCCGAAGCCGCCGGAAAACGCGACGAAGTCATCGTCGATTCAGAACTGGCGGAACTGATCAAGGGCGAGTACGAACTTGCCCGCTTGGATGACGAGTATTTTCAGGTCGTCGATAATCAAGGGGATCGCCTGGACGATTACGAGTTCGAACTGCTGCGCCGTCGTCGTCCGAAATCTGGTGCAATATTCGATTTGTCTGCAAATAGCCTGGTCGATCATCTGCGCCAGCAGCTTGAGCGCGTGAATTCAGTGGCCTGTTATGTCGCGCCGTCGGTGCTGCACGAACTGATCCTGAGCGGGGATTATCACCTGCGTAGCGAGAATCGTTTTTCGACCACGATTTTTATCTACGCGACCGGTTTTGCAGAAATGCTGAACGACTGGGGCGATGAATATCTCGATCAGGTCGTTGGCTTGATGGGTCGTTATTATACGATGGTTCAGCGCGTCATCACGGCGCATGGCGGCACGCTCACCCGTACTGATCCCTATAACCTCGGCATTAAACTGTTGAGTACCTTCGGCGCACCTGTCGCGCACCCGGATGATCCTGATCGTGCGGTGGATGCGGCGCTGGAACTGACGCACCAGCTAGAGCAGTTTAATCACCGCTTGTTGGAAGAACTGCCACCGGAACTGCACCGCGAACCGTACGTCACGCAGCGAATTGGCGTGACGCTGGGGGTTATCTTCGCGGGTGAAGTGGGCTGGAAGGCTCGGCGTGAATATACCGTGATGGGCGATGAGGTCAATCTCGCGGCTCGCCTGATGAGCAAGGCACATCCGGGACAAATCCTGATCAGTGAACGGGTTTATGAACGGGTGCGCGACTTGTTTGAAGCCGAGAAAGTCGAACCGCTGAACCTGAAGGGAAAGAGTCAGCCAGTTCAGGCATACGCGGTTAAAAATGTCGCTGCACCGACAATCACGGTGGATTTTTCGTCGCAAATGCCATTTATCGGGCATGATGTGTTCATGTTGTCGCTGACATACACCCTGAAACAGGCAGCCAGTGGTCGGCGGCGCGCGATTGCGCTCGTCGGCGATGCGGGCATCGGCAAGACGCGCATTGCCCAACAGCTTGCCAAAACTGCCGCTAGTTCAAATTTTCAAGTGGCATGGGCGACGTGTACTTCGCGTAATGGACGCAAAACGACCTGGGGAACGCTCATTGCGCAGCTTGTCGGGGTCGATCCATCACAAGACTCGTCTGAAGCTCGCAAACTGCTGCGTGAGCGACTGCGCGAGTTCGATATGCTCGAATTGGAACCGGCACTGGTTGATCTGATTTTCGATGCTCCACTGGACGAATCCTCAGGTGACATTCCAAGCGGCGACCGCAGCATCTTCGCGCTGGCTTCCACGCTGGAAAAAGATAAAGGATCCTCGGGGGTTTACGGCGCGGCACGGCGCTATATGGAAGAGAAAGAAGACAGCAAAGGAACAAATTCCGGACTGTTTAAGCGCGTAGGACAGCGTATCACACTGGTCGAGGGTATTCTCCAGTTCCTGAAGGTCTACACGGAAAAGACCGCGACTTTGCTGGTGATTGACGATCTTCAGCAGGAGAATCGTCAGG
>DAOUCB010000044.1:0-10755 GCA_034432495.1 Anaerolineae bacterium
TTGCAGTGTCGGGGTCGCGCAGGCTGATGTTGGCGACGTTGTTCTGTCCTTCGAGCACTTCGCCAAAAATCGTGTAGTGGAAGTTCAGGCTTGGATACGGCACTGTCGTGATGAAGAACTGGCTGCCATTCGTATTCGCCCCAGAGTTTGCCATCGCCAGCCAGCCCGGTCGATCAAAATTCAGGAAGCCGGTGATTTCATCGTTAAACTGGTAGCCGGGGCCGCCCGTTCCCGTCGCGGTCGGGTCGCCGCCTTGCGCCATGAAATCCTGAATGACACGGTGAAAGGTCGTGTTGTTGTAATAACCTTGCTCCGAAAGAAAGACGAAGCTGTTGACCGCCAGCGGCGAATAATTTTCCAGCAGATCGACATAAATTGGGCCAACATCAGTGCAAATGATCGCCCGATAATCGACCCCTGGTTGCAAAACGTCTTCAGGCTTTGTAAAGCTGCGCGTCGTCGGATCGGCTGCGGGCACGGCGCTCGCGCAGATGGCGGTGGGCGTCTTTGCATCGACCGAGGTCGCTTCCGGGGTTGCGGTATCCTGTGCAAAGGCCACCTGCGCCAGCAGAAGCACCAGACAGGACAGGAATAATCGCTTCATGTGGGTTCGTACTCCTATTTTGATTTCAAAGGCCGTATTGTACTCGTTTAGCGCGTAAATTGGATCACCGTCAGGCTGTAAGGGGCAAGCTCCGCCAGCGGCAGATAGCCCGAAAACGCCCCGTTAGTGTCCACTTCAGGCTGCGTTAGTTCGCCTGCGCCTTCGACCAGTGTACCTGTTTCTCCTGTCAATCCACCGGCGAGGCTCAGGCCGTAATCGCTCACCGGATCGCCAGAGAGGTTGATCACCACTAGCAGCGTTTCTTCGTAGCTCTGCCGTAGGAAGCTGTAGACGTGGCTTGAAGCCGACTTCACCGCTGTGAAAGTTCCCTGCTGCAAGGCGGGATGCGTATTGCGCAGGCGAATCAGGTCGCGATAGTGGCTTAGCAGCGACGCGGAATCATCCGTTTGCACCTCCACGTTGACCGTCGCGTAATCGGGCTGCGGCAGTTCCCAGGGCTTACCTGTCGTGAAGCCAAATGTTCCCTCGCTGCTGTCCCACTGCATCGGTGTTCGCAGGCGTTCATCGGGCTTCGCGCCGTTCATGCCAATTTCCTCGCCGTAGTAGATAAACGGAACTCCCGGCTGCGTCAGCAGCAAATCGGCGGCGACTCGCGCCTTATTGACGCTCTTGTTCAAATCACCCATCACGCGAGGCTGATCGTGGTTGGTTAGGAAGGCCGCGTATTGACTTGGCGGATACAGGCCATTGACGATCTTCTGTTGTGAAGCAACCGGCCCGCTGCTGCCTTGATTCGCACTTTTGATCATCGCATTCGCGAGATCGAAATCAAAGACCAGGTCAGCAGCGTCCGGCACGTACGCCGCGGACAGAAAGCTGTTCGATTGAACTTCACCGACCGTCAGCGCATCTGGCTTGACGGAATTGACGAACTGATGGAAAGCGTTCGCCCACACATGCGTCGAATCGGTGTTGGCCTGCTTTGTGCCTTCTTCGACGATGTGCTGAAGCGCGTCCAGCCGGAAGCCGTCTGCGCCCATATCATCCAGCCAGTACCGCGCAATGTCGTCCATTTCGGTTGTGACGGCGGGGTTCTCGTAGTTGAGGTCGGGCATCCCCTCCCAGAAGATCGCATAGTAGCAGCTTCCCGCCAACGGAATCCACACTTTTTCGTTCCAGGGGCCGAGGTAAGTGGGGCAGGAGGCATCCCAGCGATACCAGTCGCGGTACTGCGGATTGCCTGCCACTGATGCTTTGAACCAGGGGTGATCAATCGACGTGTGATTGACAACCAGATCGACGATCACGGCGATATCACGCTGATGCGCAGCGGCGATCAACTGTTTGAAATCGTCGTTCGTGCCGTAATCCGTCTCGACATTCCGATAATCGGTCACGTCATAGCCGTGATAGCTTGGCGATTCCATAATCGGCATCAGCCACAACCCAGTCACGCCCAGGTCGCTTGTAGTGCTGGGGTCGCCGTCATTTAAGTAGTCGAGCTTTTGAATCAGCCCCTGCAAATCACCGATGCCGTCGCCGTTGCTGTCGTAAAAACTGCGCACAAAGACTTCGTAAAAAACCCGGTTGTTCCACCAGGGCAAACTGACGGTTTCCTGTGAAGCAGGGCGGGTTGCTTCGGGAGTCGCTTCCTGGGCTGAAATCGGCGTGAGCATAAGCACAGCCGCCAGGACAATGAGTAAATAAATGGTCATCTTTTTCATGTGATTGGCCTTCAGTGCCTTCAGGTTCAGGCAAGCATAACACAGCTTTCGCCGTCTCAGGATGAGTGTGATGCAGGAAGTATTGTGATCCTTCATGCGCTTTGATTTGCGTTTTTCTCCACATTTCTTCACCTGAATTTAATTCGTGCTGCGACTGATTTTCACAAAAAAGGACTGGATCATTAACGAACATCTGTGCTATAATTAAGGTGTAAGCAGAGCGGAGTCCCGGCGATGAAACCAACCGAGATCAAGAAGTTGCAGCGCCGCAGCCATAATCTCATGGTGAGGCGAATCACCCCGAATACATTGGTCGTAACCAGTCGCTCTAATCTGAACGCCCATCACATTGTCACCATCGAAACCGAAAAGGGCGGCACAATTCATGCGCGCTGCACCTGCCCCTGGGCGCAGAATGGCGGCTACGGCTGCTCGCACGTCATGGCAGCCTTGACCTATCTCGCCGAGAAGCAGCGTCGCGCCATCAGCTTTTGGGGAGATCTTGAGGAAGCCAGACGCCAGCGGCATCGCATTTTGCGGCTGGTCGGCAGCGGGCCGGACGGCGACATTTTTATCACCAGCCGCCCGGCGTAGCATATCCATCTGTTACACAACAAAAAACGGCGCAGCGAGATTAATTTCCCGCTGCGCCGTTTCGTTTCGGTCAGCTTCAGCCGCCGTCGGCTGCCGCGACCATCTTCTCGCGAGCCTTGATTTCCTTCATCCGTCGCTCGTTGTCGAGGATGCGCTTGCGAATGCGCAGACTCGCCGGTGTCACTTCCAACAGTTCATCTTCGGTGATGAATTCCATGTAGTCGTCCAAACTCATGTTGGGCGGGTCTTTAATGCGAACTTCTTTACCGAAGTATTCGGTGTGGATCGCCGAAAGCTGCTTCGTCTTGCAAACGTTGATCGCCAGGTCTTCCGGGCGGATGTGTTCGCCCACGACCATGCCCTCGTACACTTCCACGCCCGGCGTGATAAAGAACGTCCCACGCGGTTGCAGCGCTTCCATCGCGTATGAGGCCGATGTGCCTCGGTCAGAAGCGATCAGGCTGCCAAACTGTCGGCGCGGAACACTCCCCGTAATCGGCTCGAAGTCGTAGAACAGGCTGTGGATTTGCCCCATGCCGCTGGTCGCAGTCATGAAATTGGAGCGGAAGCCAAGCAGACCACGTGTCGGTACGAGATACTTAAGGTAGGTCGTGCCGCTCTCGGTGCGCATATCAATCATGCGACCGCGCCGCGCACCTAGCAGCTCAACCACCGTACCTGTCATTGATTCCGCCACATCAATGTGGACTTCCTCAATCGGTTCGAGCATTTCGTCGGTGTCGGGGTCGCGGTGGTAGATGACTTCCGGCTTGCTGACTTCGAACTCGTAACCTTCACGCCGCATTGTCTCGATCAGGATTGCAAGATGCAGTTCACCGCGCCCGCTGACGATGAACTTGTCCGGTGAATCGCCGTCAGCGACGCGCAGCGCCAGATTGCTGCGCGTTTCGTTATAGAGGCGTTCACGCAGGCGGCGTGATGTTCCCATCCCGACTTTGCCTTCACGCCCGGCGAAAGGCGAGGTGTTGACGCCAAACGTCATACGGACGGTCGGCTGTTCAACGCTGATCGGCGGCAGCGCTACCGGATACGACGGGTCGGCAATCGTATCGCTGATGCCAATCACGTCGAAACCACCAAACGCGACAATATCGCCCGCTTCGACCTGATCGACTTCCTGCTTGGCGAGGTTGTGATAGGTGAACAGGTATTCAATCCGCCCGTTGACCTGTTCGCCTTCCGGGGTAATCCGCACGACTGGCATCCCGCGCTTCATCACGCCGGAGAGCAGTCGCCCTACGGCGATCTGGCCTTTATAGTTATCGTATTCGAGCGTTGTCACCAGCAAACGTGCTGGTGTATCCAGTTCGATCTCCGGCGCAGGGATTTCCTTGATGATCGTCTCAAACAGAGGAATCAGGTTGTCCTGCATCGTCTCTGGCGAAAAGCCTGACGTCCCCGCCATGCCGACCGCGTAAACGACCGGGAAATCACTCTGTTCTTCGGTAGCGCCCAGTTCAATGAACAGGTCGAACGTTTCGTTGAGAACTTCCACTGGGCGAGCGTGCGGGCGGTCAATCTTGTTGATGACCACAATTACGCGCAGCCCCGCCGTCAGCGCCTTGCGCAGCACGAAGCGGGTTTGCGGCATTGGGCCTTCGACCGCGTCGATCAGCAGCAGCGCGCCATCGACCATATTCAGAACGCGCTCGACCTCACCGCCGAAATCGGCGTGGCCTGGGGTATCGACGATGTTGATTTTGACGTCGTTGTACGTCACGGCGGTGTTTTTCGCCAGAATGGTGATGCCGCGTTCGCGTTCCAGCGCGTTCGAGTCGAGAATCTGCTCACCCGCGGCATCGGGGTTGCGGAATACCTTGCTTTGCTTGAGCATTCCATCGACCAGCGTTGTTTTGCCATGGTCAACGTGCGCGATAATAGCGATGTTTCGAATATCGGAGCGTGCGTGTGTCACATGAAAACCTTTAAAAACTTAGGAGTTGAACTCATTGTAGCAGGGAAAGTTTAAGGAAAGTAGGGAAAATTTGCACGAACGTATACGGTGATAATTTGTCGGCACTCAAATGCGCGTTCTCTGCCACGAAACAATAGACGCCGCGAGTTCGCTTATTCTTTCCTACTATGGGACGAGCCTGTGCGCTCGTCCCATGAAATGCCCTAATCGGGGATTGCTGTTTCCGCGATCAATTCCGTCCCAATGCGGATCACTTCGCGCACCAGTAAATCGAAATCGTCGCGGCGGCTGCGGTGATTCACGTTGCACATGCGAATCGCGCGCTTGCCTTGCAGCAGCGTCCCTGTGACGACCGCCGCGCCGCTGATTTGCAGGCGAATCAGCAGTTCGTCGTTCAGGTGATTGAGTGCGTCTTCGTCCAGTTCGTCAGCGCGGAAGCGGAAGCACACCACGTTCAGTGCCACCGGTGCGAGCAGTTCCAGTTCCGGCGCAGTCTCGACCAGACTTTCCAGATAGTGCGCCTGATCGACGTTCTGCTGAATCAGCCGTCCGAACTTGTCGATGCCTTCGCTTTTCATCATCATCCACACTTTGAGCGCCCGGAAACTGCGCGTCAGTTGCACGCCATAATCACCGAACCATTCGGCCTCGCCCGTGATTCCCCGCGTCCCGTGCGCGAGATAGCTCGGCGTCAGCGTAAAGGCGTTGAGATGCAGTTCCTTGTTGCGTACCAGCGTGCAGCCAACTTCAAACGGGGCGTAGAACCATTTGTGCAGGTCGAAGGCCAGCGAATCAGCGCGTTCCATGCCAGCGCTCAGCGAACGCAAATCGGGCGCAAGCGCCGTCAGCGCCCCGAACGCGCCATCGACGTGATACCACAGTTTTTCGCGCTTGGCGATGTCCGCCAGCCGATTGAGATTGTCAAACGACGCTGTATTGGTGGTCGCGGCGTTGCCGACGATGCACCAGGGGCGCAGGCCCGCCGCCCGATCTGCCGCAATTGCCGCTTCCAGCGCCTCCACATCGATCTGGTATGCCTCGTTCACTGGGATGAAATGAATCGAGTCGCTGCCGAGGCCAAGCAGTTCGACATCTTTCTGTACCGAACTGTGTGTTTCCGTCGAACAGTAGAGCATCAGGCGTTCCGTCGGGACACCATTTTTGCGAATGTTGTAGTCCGCCAGCGAATTGCGCGCGACGGTTAGGCCGACCAGATTCGCCATCGATCCACCGCTAACCAGCAGGCCGCTGGCTTCCGCCGGATAGCCGAGCATCTCCTTGCACCAGTTGATCACCTGACGTTCGACGTTGATAGCGACGTGTGCCGCGCCGCCCATGTTCGGGTTGACGCCTGCCGCCAGCATCTCGGCCAGCATCCCCAAAGGCGTACCGGGGCTGATCACCCAACCCCAAAAACGCGGGTGCGGCGTCCCCATGTGATAGGGCAGCACGTCGCGCTGAAAATCCTCATAAGTCGCTGCTGCGCCCTGAGCTTCGTGGGGCAGGGGAAGCTGCATCCGCGCCTTGACCTCATCTGGCGTCGGCTGCCACGCGGGACACTCACGTAGCGTAGCGAAATAATCCATCATGTCGTCCACCATCTGGTGACCGAGCGCCTTCATCGCCTCCCAATCCTGTGGGTCGAGGCTTTCTTCCTGAGTCGGTTGGTTATTCATTCGGGTAGTCCTGGAATCAGCGAATCAAAGTTTTACTATCGCATCAAGTATAAGAGTTTAGTCGCTGAGGGCTATCCGAAAGTTGCGAAGTCTGTAGTGCGTGAGGGGACGAGTAGGGGCGTTCAGTTGAACGCCCTTGATTTCATACGAACGACGTGTGCGTTACGCCAGATTTGATTAACAGCGCACGCCCAGCAGAATCTCGATGGTAATCTGGTCGAGCTTTTCGTAAGGCAGCCCACGCTGCCCGAGCGCAATCCGGTCGAAGCTTTCGCCCTTCAGCCGCGCCGCTGCGTCCGGCGTGAAGCCGCCCTTCAGATAATCGAGCGAACCGTCGTCAGCGTTGATTTCTTCCAGCAGCGAAATCACTTCGCTGTCGTTATTGAAGCGCTCGGCCTTTTCCTTAAGAATCAGGTAGGTTTTCATGCAGCCGCGCGCGAAATCCTTGACGCCTTCGTAATCTTCGGTGCGGTAGGCGTGCGCGTCGAAGTGTTTGCTGCCCGAATACCCCACGTCTTCCAGAAACTTGACCAGGAAGAAATTTTGCTTCAGCATTGCCGAGCCGAAGCGATAGTCCTGGTCATAGCGCCCAAACATCTGGTCATTCAGGTCAATGTGGAACAGCTTGCCCGCATCCCACGCCTGCGCGACCGCGTGCATGAAGTTCAACCCGGACATATGCTCGTGTGCGACTTCCGGGTTCACGCCGATCATCTCCGGATGATCCAGTGTGGTGATGAAGCCCAGCATCGCGCCCACCGTTGGCAGGTACAGGTCGCCGCGGGGTTCGTTTGGCTTTGGTTCCAGCGCGAAGCGGAGATTGTACTTTTGGCTGATCACGTATTCGCTGAAGAAGTTGATCGCATCGCGCATCCGCTTCAGGCTGTCCTGTGCCTTTTTGGTCGCGTCGCTCTCAACCCCTTCGCGTCCGCCCCAGAATACGAACACTTCTGCCCCCAGTTCGACGCCCTGATCGATGCAGCGCAGCACTTTCTGCATCGCATACGCACGTACCTTCGGGTCGTTCGACGTGAACGCGCCGTCCTTGAACGCCGCATCGGTGAACAGGTTGGTGGTCGCCATCGGCACTTTGAGTCCGGTTTCCGCCAGCGCCTGCTTAAAATCCTTGAAAATCCGGTCGGCTTCCGCAGGTGTTGCGTCAATCGGAATCAGATCGTTGTCGTGATAGTTGACACCGTAAGCGCCAACGTCCGCCAGCAAATGCACGATCTCGACGGGTGAAATGGCTTTGCGCACCGGGCCGCCAAAGGGATCGCGCCCGATATTGCCCACGGTCCACAGGCCAAAAGTAAATTTATCTTCAGGTTTCGGATGATAATCTGGCATTTTTGAACCTTTCTTACTTCATCTTGTCGTCATAAATCAACGGGCATTATCATACTGCCAAATTGCTAGGTTCGCCGCTCGATCCGTCAGGAGTTTCGTTACTAGTAACGTTGTTTGCTTCGTTACGAGTATCAAATTGCGAATCAGCAGCGAACCGCCGTTGAAAACGGACGATTGAGAGCAGTAAGCCGATGCCAATCAGAATACTGCCGATCCACAGCGGAATAGTCATCTGCTGGTTCAGCAGCACAACGCTCAGTAGCGTGCCCACCAGCGGCTGAGCGAAGAAAAACAGCGACGCCAGCGACGCATCCACCAGCGCGAATGAGCGATTCCACAGCCACATCGCGCCTGCCGTCGAAACGACGCCCAAATACAGGATGCCGAGCACCACCTCAGGCGTGATCGTGCCGATAGGACGCTGCGGCAGTTCAAGCGCCGCTGCCGGAATTGTCAGCACTAATCCCCCCAGAAACGCGAAAAATGTGATTGTCAGTGTGTCGAGCCGCCCGCTGATTTTGCGGACGAGTACCGAGTATAAGCCCCACGTCAGCGCTGCGAACGCCAGAATTACGTTGCCCGCGAACGTCTGCGAGCCGAAATCCGCCTGTGCCGGGTCGACAATCACGACCACGCCGAGCGTCGCCAGCACCACCGCCGCGATCCGCTGTAGGGTCAGCTTTTCACTCAGAATCAGCGCCGCGAACAGTAGGATGAAGGCGGGCGAAGCACTCGTCACTAGCGTGCCATTGACCGCTGTTGATTTGTCTGTGCCGACGAACTGCGCCCCCACGCTGATGCCAAAGCCGACGAAGCCAACCGCCAGCATCTGTGTAATTTCGCGACGCGTCGGGCGGACTGCCTGCCGCAGCACAAACGGCATCAGTACCAACGCCCCCATGATTAGCCGAATCGTCAGTAGGGTGAAGGGCGGAATAATGTCCAGCACCACGTCTGAAACGACGTACATCCCACCCCAGATAGCGGCGGCGCTCAAACCGTAAACAGCCCCCCGCAGCATGTCAGACATTCGGCTGCTCCTTACTTGACCGGAAGAATATTAACCCAAATGCTTTCCGATAGAAATATTATGTACCCGCACTTTTTTGTAAGTTTTTTGCGAGTCGCTATACTCGTATTGTTGTCTCTATCCAAATCTTAGCGTCACACTTCGGTTGGCTTAACCATAGGGTCGGGGTAGTGACAAGTTAAACTATATTGGCATTTTGTCTTACTTTGTCTATTGGAGGACTTGTATGAAGGCAAAACGACTTTCGTCTGTGGCGCTGGGTCTGGTTGCGGTGTTGGCGCTCGGAACCTCTCTGGTTTCGGCGCAGTCCGCGAAGGTAATTAAGATTGCGTCACAAAGCCCGCTCTCCGGCGGACAGTCTGTCCTCGGCGTTGGTCTGCGCAACGGTGCGGAACTCGCTATTGAGCAGTTGGGCGGCCCCCTAAAAGATGCGGGTTTCGATGTTCAATTCGTGCCTTATGACGACCAGGCAACCGCTGATGTCGGCGTTGCCAATGCCCAGCAGATTGTCGCGGATTCCGATATTCTCGCTGTCATCGGTCACTTTAACAGCGGCGTTGCCATCGCTGCCTCAGTGGTTTATGATGCGAATAACTTGGTGATGGTTTCACCCGCCAATACGAACCCGACCGTCACGGATCGAGGTCTGAAGACCGTTGACCGTGTCTGCGGACGTGATGATGCGCAGGGCGCAGTCGGCGCGCAGTATGCTGCTTCGCTCGGTATCAAGTCGGTTTACATCCTCAACGACACAACGCCCTATGGTGCGGGTGTGGCCTCCTTCTTCCGCGATAATGCCGAACAACTGGGGATTTCCGTCCTCGGTTACGAAGGCACGGAAGAGAAATCCAACTTCGACGGTATCATCCAGCCGATTCTCGCGCTTGGCCCGGATGCGGTCTATATGGGCGGCATCTATGACCAGATGGGCGTCTTCGCCAATCAATTGGTAGCCGCTGGCTTTACCGGTCAGCTTCTCGGCCCCGATGGTCTCGACTCGCCGGACTATGCCAAACTGGCAGGGAACGCTGCTGTCGGTACGTACTATTCCTCGGCGGCTGGCCCTGCATCGGCTTATCCCGGCACGGAGCAGTTCGTCAAGGACTATACCGACAAGTATGGCAACGCCCCGACTCCCTATGCCGCTGAGTCCTACGACGCAACAGGGATCGTGCTCGCCGGCCTCCTCAAGGCTGCGACCGACGCTGGCGGCGATGTTCCGACCCGTGAAGCAGTTGCGGCTGCGGTGCGTGCCACGACCGACTATCAGGGTCTGACCGGTTCCATCACCTTCGACGCCAATGGTGACCGCACGGAAGCGAACTACTTCGTGCTCAAGGTCGGTTCTGCTGATCCCGATAACTGGTCGAATAACGAAATCATCAAACAGCTTCAAATCCCGTCGCCGCTGGAAGCTGCCGCGATGGCAGCAGCCACCGAAGATATGGGTATGATGACGCCAGAGGCCACTGCTTCCAGCTAATCCTTGCTGGTGGTAATTTTCGCTCTCCTTGAACATAGTCAAACTTGGGGTGGGTGTGCCCGTAGAGGCCACCTGCCCCTCTACTCAGTCGGAGCCTTGTATGCAGTTAGCGGAACCTCGGAAGTACTCGCTGGCTGGGTTTGTCGAGTGGTTCTCGACTCCGCCCGTAAGCGGTCACTGGATCTATCGTTTCCTGCTTTACCCTCTCCTGCAAATTATTGTTTTCATTGTTGGCATCGCCGTCATTTTGACGGTGATCGCCTATTTAATGGCGTTTCTTTTTCCCCATCCCAACCCTAAAGTTGACATTTTATTAGCCGATCAAATCTCCAAGCAGCACCCCGGCATGATTATCAGCGGCATCAGCGTTGGCGTTGTGTATGCGGTGGGCGCGCTCGGC
>DAOUCB010000045.1:0-69538 GCA_034432495.1 Anaerolineae bacterium
TCGCCTGCTGTTGTTCGACACACTCCACTTCGAGATTTGGCACGTTCAGATACGGAAAAGTGACCATCGTGTTTTTCGTTCACGATAGCCGAATCTACCCTACTTGCACATAACATGAGCATGAGCCAGTTTTATGGAGTACAGATCAATCGATGTGGACATTACCTCTTCATTCCTCAAGAGCTTGTAGATGACTAAACCGAGTAAGATGCAAAAACTCCCCGATATCGGGGAGTTTTTATTGTTTCAGAAAATCGGAAGTATGAGCGTGTCCAAACTTTGTGACAAATCTGTCCAAACTTTATGACGTAAATCTCAAACTTTCTGATTTCCTACATAATCGGTTGGCGGTCTTGCCTAGATGTCGAGGTTGCGGACGCTCTTGGCGTGCGTCTGAATAAAGCGGCGGCGCGGCGGAACGGCGGAACCCATCAGCATATCGAAAACGCGATCCGCCTCTGCGGCATCTTCGATGGTCACCTGAAGCAGTGTGCGCTGCTGCGGATCCATCGTCGTTTCCCACAACTGTTCCGGGTTCATTTCACCGAGGCCTTTGTAGCGGCTTACCTTGACCTTATCCGCATCTTTGAAGTTCTTAAGCGCTTTGATCAGGATGTCATTTTCCTGCACACCCGCTTCGCTGTAGAAGTACTGAATCTGCTTGCCTTCCTGAAGGCGGAAGATCGGCGGCTGTGCGATGTACAGGTGACCTTCTTGAATCAGGCCGAGCATGTGCCGGAAGAAGAATGTCAGCAGCAGCGTTCGGATATGGCTGCCGTCCACGTCGGCGTCCGTCATAATGATGATCCGCCCGTAACGCAGGTTGCTGACGCCGAAATCTTCGCCGATGCCCGTCCCAAGCGCGCTGATCAGAGCCTTGATTTCGTTGTTGTCGAGCATCTTGTCCAGCCGTGCGCGCTCCGTGTTGAGAATCTTGCCACGCAGCGGCAGAATTGCCTGGAAATGACGGTCGCGGCCTTGCTTCGCGCTGCCACCGGCGCTGTCACCTTCGACGATGTAGATTTCTGCGCCATCGCCGTGCTGCGAGCAGTCCGCCAGTTTACCTGGCAGCGTCGAGCTGTCGAGCAGGCTGGGGCCGCTGCGCACCAGATCGCGCGCTTTACGGGCGGCTTCGCGGGCGCGCATACTCGTCATGCATTTATCGACAATCTTGCGCGCTTCACGTGGGTTCAGTTCCAGAAATTCGTTGAAGGCCTCTGTCACGACCGACGAGACTGCACCCTGGACTTCCGGGTTGATCAGCTTGACTTTTGTCTGGCTCTCAAATGACGGGTGCGGATGCTTCACACTGACAATCGCCGTGATGCCTTCGAGCACGTCACTGCCAGAGAAGTTGGGGTCTTTGTCTTTGAGCAGACCGGCCTTGCGCGAGTAACGGTTGATCACGCCCGTGATTGCTGAACGCAGCCCGGTCAGATGCGTACCGCCGTCGGGGTTATTAATCGTGTTGGCGATAGCGAGTTCGGTTACATTCGCGCTGTCGGTATACTGGAATGCGACTTCGACGCCGATATTGAACGGCTCTTTGCCTTCGGGGGCGATTTCGACGCTGCGTTCCATATAAACGACCGGATGCAGCGTCGCGCGCGCGCGGTTCAGGTAGCTGACAAATGCCGACACTCCATCCTCGAAGTAGAACGTGATTTCGTGGGCAAAGGGTCGCACGCGCTCATCGCGCAGCGTGATCGTCACCTTGCGCGTGATGAAGGCCATTTCGCGAAAGCGCTGAGCCAGCGTCGCAAAGCTGAATTCATTCGGCTCCATCACCGTAAAATCGGGTCTGAAAGTCACGGTTGTTCCGGTACTTTCGTTAGGTTCAAGCTCGCGGATCGCTTCCACCGGAGCAGTGGGTTTGCCTTCGTGATACGTTTGCTCCCACACTTTGCCATCGCGGTAAACCGTCGCGGTCAGGGTTTCGGAGAGGGCGTTGACCGCCGAAACGCCGACACCATGCAGACCACCGCTGACCTTATAGGCGCTGTTGGTAAACTTACCACCTGTACCGATTTCGGTCATGACCATTTGCAGCGTGGAAACACCTTCGGTTTTGTGGATACCGACCGGGATACCGACGCCATTGTCGGCGACGGATACCACATTGTCGTCATACAGTGTGACTGCGATGTGATCGCAGCGTCCGGCGAGTGCCTCGTCAACCGCGTTATCGACAACTTCATAAATCAAGTGATGGAGTGCCCGCGAATCCGTCCCACCCACATACATGCCGGGGCGCAGACGGACATGTTCCATTGGCTTTAACTTAACAATGCTAGCTTCATCGTATGTAACGGGAGCAGAAACTTTCTCAACCATTCGAACTCCTCATAGGCACTGCCCGAACCCTTTGATGCATAACCATCCCATCCCGCCAACAGCGGCTGAATGTTCGGCTGTTCATCATTGGGTATACAGGGATTCTATACGGTGTTTTTAACCGACTTGCTTCATTAATTATACCCTACTGTGGGAATTTAGACAATTGCGGAAAACAAACGTTCGGCCTTCGGTTTCGCTTGACACGCCAATTGCCACGCTTTACAATGCGCAATAATCGCTCACCCATCGGCCCCTGTAGCTCACCCGGATAGAGCGCGCGCCTTCTAAGCGTGAGGCAGCAGGTTCGAGTCCTGCCAGGGGCAACCAGTCTGTAAATAAAAATGCCTGCACTTTGCAGGCATTTCGCTTTCTGGATTCCATGCTGTCTAATTGCTAATTGCCCAAATTCAGGGTTTTCTTCTCTCTCCTCGCTTGCGTGGGAGAGAGGAAGCTGACCTGTTTTTGGTCAGCCGGGATGAGGGGCGCTTTCTTACGCCATGATCTCTTCGTAGACCGCGCGTGTCTCCGGTGCGACTTTCTGGTTGAGTTCCTGAAGCAGCTTCTGGTAATGTGCGGCGGCTTCGCTGCGCCGACCCAGGCTGGTGAACAGGCGCATGATCTCGCGGTGAATGTCTTCGCGGCGGACGTTTTCGTTGACGGCCTTCTGGTACAGGCCAAGCGCGTGTTCAGGCCGACCTTCAGCGAGCCGAACCTGTGCCATTTCGCTGAGCGCTTCGAGATAACCTGCCTGAAAATCTGCACGGCGATCCAGAATCCAGCGGTCACTGTGACCCTGTAAAAACGGCCCGCGATACAGGTCGATGGATTTCTGCCAGGCCGCGATTCGGTCAGGATTATCCTTATCCCGGCCTTCCAGCAGCCGTGTCGCATAGTGCATCACATCGTAGTCGATGTCGAGGTCGGGGTTAATCCGATAGTAGCCATCATGATGAATCAGCACATCCATGTCGAGTGCTTTATGCAGACGCCGTTTGGTAACGTGAAAGACGTTCACTGCCTGGTCGATGTCAAGGTCAGGCCAGAATGCCTGACAGATTTCCGAGCGCGTGATGACAGGTCGATCCAGCGCGAAGAAGAACAACAGGCGGGGCAGGTGACCTTCCCACGTATCAATTGGCTTGTCGTGGAATAATACGAAACCGGGGCCAAGCGCATAGACTTCTAGTGTCTGGCTGCCATGCCCTTCGATGTCGTAGAAGTTCTTGCGAATTAGCTGATCATCTTGCAGCAGCAGCGCGCGCCCTTCGGCGATCATTGCAACCCAGGGCAAGCGGGGCAGCGTGCGGCTGTTCAGCACCAGTCGACAGTTGTCCGGCAGATAGGCGGTCAGGCGCTCGATGAACCACTGAATGTCATCGGCGCTGTCGCTGCGGTCGTATTCATCGAGAATGAGCACGAAGTCATCGGTACTCAGCTCCTTCAGGTCGCGCACGAATGTCTCCAGCAGCTTTCCGAGATCGTTATAGTCTTCCGGTTCAAGCATATTGATATGCCGACCGAACATCGGATTCTGATTGGCGAGGTCGTGGGTAATGCCGTCCAGGAATGACGGAACACTGATGTCATCTGGCCCCAATGCGTAGTAAAAGACTTTGTAGTCGGCAGAATTGATCAGGTGCGCGATCAAGACCGAGCGGTAGCGACTGTTAGGATGCAGTAAGACAGTTTTTGAAGCATCAAGACTTACTTTGAAGCTTTGATAGATGTGTTCTATGATTGCATTTAGGTTCATGGCTACGAAGGCTCCATGGTTTGCAAGAGCGTCGCTGGAAATTCTATCACACCTTTATGCAAGAGTGCTAATCCTTTTGTACTGTTTCCTTACCACTAGCAGTAAATGAATTATATTCCGGTGGCTTACTAAAGAGGAATTCGCATGAAACCTGGACGCACGGTCGGGCTGTCGCTGGCAATTCTCGCCAGCGTGATGCTGTTCTCTATTCTCCCGCTGACTCAGGTCACTCTGGTCTTGACCATTCGCGCCAAAGTTCAGCAGGTCAATCTGCCGCTTCCCGGCGAAACGGATCCGACGACGCCGATTGCGTACGGCGGTGACTTCACCGGCGTATCCGACACGAGTCTTGTTATTCAGACTGTTCTGGCGGTTATCTTTCTGGGAATCGCAATTTGTGCATGGCTCGGTCGTCCACGCTGGATTCGCTTGACGATGTGGGTTGCGGTCCTGGTGCTGACGGTTGTCACCGCAGTGCAGACGGTCGCGCCCATGCTTTCGCCGCCCGATCTCAGTCAGGGCTTCGATTCAGGTGCATCTATTGCGCGCACCTTACTCTCTGGTCGCCTGCTTTTCAGCTTTTTACTGGCGCTTTACGTCGTCTGGTATATGAATCGCGGCCCTGCGCGTGCCTTTTACCGGGGCTATTATCTCCAGGATCCACGCGAAGCTGGTGATATTCAGGCCGTCAAACAGCGCTGACGGCGCTGTTTTTCGCACGTTCGGCGAGTTCCATTCGCACCAGTTCACGGCGCAGGGTTTTGCCGACGGTGGATTTCGGCAGCGACTCGACGAAGGCGAAGCGGGTAGGTACTTCGTAGCGTGCCAGCCGCCGCGATGCAAACGTGATCAATTCGCTGGGTGTGACTGTTGCGCCGGGCTTCACAATGATCCAGGCTTTGAGCGCTTCTTGCCCGGCCTTTTCCGGGTGTGGGATCGCCGCGACGCACACTTCCAGCAAAGCGGGGTGTTCCAGCAGTACTTTTTCCACCGTCGTCGGATAAACGTTGAAGCCGCTGATCAGCGCCATATCTTTCTTGCGATCCACGATGTAGAAGTAGCCGTCTTCATCCATTTTGCCGATGTCGCCGGTGCGCAGCCACCAGGTTCCGTCTTGCGTCTTTTTCAGGACGTTGGCGGTCTCATCTGGCATTCCGTGATAACCGATCATGAGTTGTGGCCCACTCACAACCAGCTCACCGACTTGACCAATCGGCATTTCAGTTTGGCTATCTTCCAGGCTGACGATTTTCGCGTCCATATCCGGGAGCGGCAGACCAATCGAGCCACTGCGATTTTCGCTGACGTGCGGGTTAACATGAGTCACCGACGGTGCTTCGCTCATTCCGTAGCCCTCGATCAACGAACCGCCGCTGATGCGTTCGAAGTCCTGTTTGGTTGTGGGCGGCAGAGGGGCAGAGCCGCTCACGCACATACGAATACTGCTCAGGCTGACTTTGCCCGAAAGAACACTCGGATGCTGCCGTATCGCGTTGTACAATGCCGGAACGCCCATAAAAATCGTCGGTTTATACTTGTCAATCACGTCGATCAGGTCAACAATATCGCGCGCATTGGGCACCAGCACGATTCGCGACCCCAGTGTCATCGCAAATCCGACCACAGTAATCAGACCGTACACATGAAAGAAGGGAATCGCCCCCAGGAAAACCTCGCTGCTGCCCGTTTCATCACCTGTATTCGCCACCAGGCAGGCGCGGCATTGTAGCGTATTCGCGACCAGTGCATTGTGTGTTGCCATCGCTGCTTTCGGCACACCTGTCGTACCACCTGTGTACTGGAAAATCGCCAGGTCTGAACCCTTAACCTCGACCTTCGTTTTTTGCCCAGCGTACTGATCCAGCAGGTCTTTCAGCCAGATGTCGTCTGGTTGGAGTGCTTCGAGATAGTGACCTTCTTTCTTTTCGCGCGCCAATGTAAACAACAGACTTGCCATCGGCGGCAGATATTCCTTCACATTCGTAACGATAACGGTTTTGACCGCTGTTTGGGGCTGAATTTTTTTGATCGACTTGTAAAAAAGGCTCAGGGTGATCACGACTGTTGCGCCGCAGTCGCTGATTTGGTCGCGCATTTTTTCGGCAGGGTAGGTGGGGTTTGTCGCTGCGACGATGCCACCCGCTTTGAGGACGGCGAAATAGGCGATGATAAAGGCGGCGACGTTCGGCATCACCAGCGCGACGCGCTCTCCCTTTTTCAGCCCCAGAGCGACCAGCGCTGCGCTCAGTGCATCAGAGGATTGATCGATTTGCGCATAGGTAAGCTCACTGCTGACTCGTCCCACGACGGGAAGGTGAGCGCTGCTTACGACAGCAATACTGTCGGGCGACTGTCGGGCATTTTCGGTGAGAAAATCAAAGAATGGCTTGTCCGGGTAGGGCATGAGACTCGCGGGAACGCCGGGATCGTAATGTTTTGTCCAGGGGCGCTCAGCGTAAGTGACCATAAAGCACTCCTAAAGTATTTTATTATTTTTCAGCGTAATGAAAATAATAATCGAATCGTGATTTGATTGCAACAACTCAACGAGGAAAAATTTGTCAAGACATGGCAATGAGTTTGTACATTCCGCCTTGCCAACAGTGCTTAAGGCGCGGTGTTTTCCGCCCAGCTTCGCCATTCATGTGGCAGCTTCGCGATTTTCCCCTCATGCGTGATGCAGATGTGTTTAGTCGTCCCCGTGACGTGTATATCGCCCGTCGCGGCATCAATCACTTCGTAGCCAAATGTCAGCCCTCGGCTGCCCATTTCCTGAATCCAGCAGCGAACCGTCACCTGCTCACCATACACCGCCGGTTTCAGGTAGCGCACATTGACTTCAACGACGGTCAGATAATAGCCGCTGCTCTCGAAGCTGGCGTAATTGCTGCCACGCTGGCGCGCGTAATGTAGGCGGCCCTCCTCGAAATACAGGATGTAGCTGCCGTGATGCACGATTCCCATCGCATCGGTTTCGGCATAGCGCACATAAAATGTCGTTTCCTTGACGATCCTGTTGGTCTGATCAGCCAAGCGTGCTTTCCTTTCGTGCGCCGTGACGCTTTTCCAGTTCGGCGTAAACGTCATCGAGCGTAATGCCTTTCGCCGCCATCAGCACCAGTGTGTGATAGAACAGGTCGCTCAGTTCGGCGATTTGCAGCTCGCGGGTCTGGCTCAGTGCTGCGACGACCACCTCGGTCGCTTCCTCGCCCACTTTCTGCGCGATTCGGCTGAGGCCGTCGTCGAACAGGCTGTTGGTGTAGCTTCCCGGCTTCGGGTTCTGCTGGCGATCCGCGATGATCGCCTGAAGTTCAGTCAACATATCAGACATCGGTAGCTTCCTCTAGCGTGCGGTAAAAACAGGACACTTCTCCCGTGTGACAGGCCGGGCCAGCCGGATCGACCAGCAGGAGCAGCGTGTCGGCGTCGCAATCGACGCGGATTTCGCGGACGCGCTGAACATTACCGGAAGTTGCGCCTTTGTGCCAGAGTTCCCCCCGGCTGCGGCTCCAGAAGACCGTCTCATCTGTTGCCAGCGTCCAGCGCAGCGATTCGGCGTTCATGTAGGCGACCATCAATACCTGCTTGCTTTCAGCGTCCTGCACCACCGCCGGAATTAGGCCGCGCTCGTCCCATTTCAGGGCTTGCGCCATCGCTTCAAAATTCATGCATATCTTCTTTCTTTGCACCTGCGTTTTCTACGTTTTGCCCTATAAACATTGCGCGTTTTTCTCCCTCGCCTCGCTTGCGTTGGGGAGGGGAAGGCGCACCCGCTTTTGGTTCGCCAGGGGTGAGAGGTGGCAGGGGCGAGAGGTAAGCTACGCCCGTTCCCATCCCGTCATGCGAACCGGGACACCTTGCTGCGCCAGATAGCTTTTCAGATCGCCTACGCGGATTTCGTTGTAGTGGAACAGCGTAGCCGCCAGTGCAGCGTCTGCTTTTCCAGTCGTCAGCGCCTCGCAGAAATGTGCCATCGTCCCTGCGCCACCTGATGCAATCACCGGAATCGACACCGCTTCAGCGACTGCCCGCGTCAGTTCGAGGTTATAACCAGCTTTCGTGCCATCGCGATCCATGCTCGTCAGCAGGATTTCGCCCGCGCCGCGCTCCTCGACTTCACGCGCCCAATCGAGCACATCTTTGCCTGTTGGGATACGCCCACCATTGATAAAGACTTCCCAATGACCATCCACCCACTTGGGATCCATCGCTACCACGATACACTGACTGCCGAAACCCCACGCTCCCTCATTGATTAAATCAGGTGTCTTGACCGCTGAACTGTTGATGGATACCTTATCTGCGCCCGCCAGCAGTGTCGCTCGAATGTCCTCAATCGTGCGAATCCCGCCGCCGACGCAGAAGGGGATAAAGATGCTGTCTGCAACGTTGCGCACCATATCGAGCATCGTATTCCGTGCTTCGTGTGAGGCTGTTATGTCCAGAAAGACCAATTCGTCCGCGCCTTCGCGGTCGTAAATTGCCGCCTGTTCCACCGGGTCGCCCGCGTCACGCAGATCGATGAAATTGACGCCCTTGACCACTCGCCCATCCTTCACGTCGAGGCAGGGGATAATTCGTTTAGCCAGCATATTGTGTCCTTCCCCGATTCATATCAGGTTCGTTTTTCAGTAACTTCCCCATATCACTTGCTGTACTCCCCTCTCTCCGCTTGCGTGGGAGAGGGGTCGGGGGAGAGGGGCAGAGTCGCCGTTTCCAGTGCCTCGCGCAAACTCAGCCGCTTCTCGTACAGCGCCATGCCGATCACTGCTCCTGCGACCGCGCCGCTGGCACTATACGCGCGGACTTCCTCAAGCGTGCTCACGCCCCCGCTGGCGATCACCTGCAAACCCGTTGCGCGCCCCAGCGCAATCGTCCCCGCGACATTGCTGCCCGCCAGACCGCCGTCCCGATTCACATCGGTATACAGCGCGTGAATCACGCCGCGCGTCCGCATCTGCTGTCCGAACTCAATCGGCGTCATTGCGGTGCTTTCCTGCCAGCCATGCGTCGTGACTTTGCCGTCCCGCGCATCCAGCGCTACGCTGATTTTTTCTGCGCCCCAGCGCTCAATCGCCTGCGAGACGATTTCCGGCTGCTGCACGGCAATCGTCCCCAGCACAACCCGTGTCGCGCCACGCTCGAACGTCAGAGCAATGTCGTCCAGCGTGCGCAGCCCGCCCGCGAACTGCACTTTCGCGCTCAGCTTAGCCACCGCTTCGAGGATCGCGCCGTTGTTATTCGCGTTGGCGAATGCGCCATCCAAATTCACCATGTGAATCCACGCCGCACCAGAATCAATCCACTCCTGCGCCGTCGCCAGCGGGTCATCGCTGAACACGGTTTGACGGTTAGGATCACCTTCACGCAGCCGAACGACTTTGCCGCCGCGCAGATCAATCGACGGATAAATAATCACGCTGCCATCTCCGTCATTTCCAGAAAATTCGTCAGCAGTTGCAATCCGGTTTTCTGGCTTTTCTCCGGGTGAAACTGCACGCCATACACATTTTCATGCTGCACACCCGCACAGAAGTCATCGCCGTAGCACACGTTGATGAGTACGTCGTCGGCGTTCTGTGGCACGCAGTAGTAGCTGTGGACAAAGTAAGCGTAATCGTCAGCATCGATCTTGTTCAGCAGAGGAGACTTTCGCGTTGGGGTCAGTTGATTCCAGCCCATGTGCGGTACTTTCAGATTGTCGCGTTCGGGGAAGCGCGTCACATGACCGGGCAGCAGCCCCAGCCCCTCGAAAATGCCCATTTCGTCGCTGTAATCGAACAGGAACTGCATTCCCAGGCAAATACCGAGATATGGCACACCGCTGCGTACCGCATCCTTGAGCGGCTGGATGAGGTTCTGCGCGTGAAGCTGCTGCATTCCAGCGCCGAATGCGCCTACTCCCGGCAGGATGATCTTATTAGCGCCGCGCAGCTCCTGCGCTGTTTTCACGATGCGCATGTTTTCGACGCCCAGATAATTAAGTGCGTGAACCACGCTGCGTAGATTGCCTGCGCCGTAGTCGATGACCGCTAGCATATTTCCCCCTGTCTTTGCGCTCTTAAACAAGCTCGATCTCACAGCTTTTATGCTATCTCATCCCCCGTGATGTATTTCCTCCCGCTTTCCGCTTGTGTGGGAGCGGGGTTAGGGGATGAGCGGTATAGCTGATCGCTCAAATAAAAACACCCCGCGTGGTGCGGGGTGTTTGTTTGCGACAAAGCAAATCAGCGTGACGAATTACACCAGCACCGGGTAACCAATTGTGTATAGGTGATGGTGATGGTGTTCGCGCTGAAACATGATAATCTCCATGTGAATAATGCGAGTATAACGAGGTCGAGTACAGTTGTCAATGTCCCGCAAACCGCTACAATAACGATTCTCTATGGAGGATCAATGGGCCGTTTAATTGCGCTGCTGACCGATTTTGGCACGTCCGACACTTATGTCGCCGTTATGAAAGGGGTGATGCTCGACATCAATCCTGATCTTCAATTTGTCGATCTCACTCATGCCATTCAGCCACAGAATATCAAACAGGCCGCTTTCACGCTGCTCAACAGTTACGCGTATTTTCCGCCGCGAACCATCTTTCTGGTCGTCGTCGATCCTGGGGTCGGGAGTGAGCGTAAACCAATTGCAGTGCGGGCGGGTCATTGGCTCTTCGTTGCCCCGGATAACGGCGTCCTCAGCTACGCGCTGCGTGACATTGGTCATCCCGAAGCCGCTGAACTTGAGAATCAGCTCCACCGCTTGAAAGCGGTTAGCAATACGTTTCACGGACGAGATATTTTTGCCCCATCCGCCGCCCATTTGTCACGGGATATATCGTTTGCTCAATTAGGACAGCGGGTGAATCAGCCCGTCATGCTGCCCGAACCGCAGCTTATGATAGAAGGCACTTACGTTCGCGGCGAAGTCCTGCACATCGATCATTTCGGCAACGTCGTTACCAGCATTGGCACGTTCAACTGGGACTCGCCGGATCAGTTGACGCTCAATCCGCGTTTTGGCACAAACCGTCCGGTTCAATGTTCTGCACTGTCCGTAGAAGTGTCAGTTTCCGACCCGCTGACGCCGCTACCGCACCTCTCTATCCGCCATACCTATACCGAAGTTGAAAAACGTGAGGCATTGGCGTTGATCGGAAGCAGCGGCTATCTTGAACTTTCCGTCAATCAGGGCAATTTCGCTGTTCAGTTTGGCGTTCATATCGGCGATTCGGTTGAAATACGGTTAGGATAACGTCATGCAGCAGTTTATTATTGAGGGCGGCCACCCCTTAAATGGCACCATTACCGCCAGCGGCAACAAAAATGCCTCCCTCAAAATGCTTGCTGCTTGTTTATTGACGGATGAACCCGTCATCTTGCGCAACATGCCGGACATTGGCGATGTCCGCACCCTCATCGAAATTATGCGCCGTTTAGGCGTACAAATCGACTGGCTGAGCGAAAGCCGCCTGCGCGTTCACGCCCATAACATAATCTCCACCGAAATCGATGCGGTGTTGGCGCGGAAATTGCGCTCAAGCATCGTTCTTGCAGGGCCAATGCTGGCGCGCTGCGGTCGTGTGCTGCTGCCTCCACCCGGCGGTGATGCCATCGGAGAACGCCGCCTTGATATGCACGTTTTTGCCTTGCGTAAATTGGGAGCGAATATCAAGTTTGATACCGCGTTCGATATGCAGACGGATAAATTGATTGGCGCGGATATTCTTCTGCCTGAAGCCAGTGTCACCGCGACTGAGAACGCACTCATGGCGGCGACGCTGGCACGCGGGACAACCATTCTGCGCAACGCCGCCAGCGAACCTCACGTTCAGGATTTGTGCAATATGCTCGTCGGCATGGGCGCGCACATCGACGGCATCGGCTCGAATCGCCTGACGATTGAGGGTGTCGAACGGCTGCACGGCGTCGAAGCTCGTATCGGTGCGGACTACATGGAAGTCGGCAGTTTCATCGGCGCGGCAGTGATGACAGGCGGCGAAATCACCATCAAGGATGCCGATCCGCAGTACCTGGACATGATTGCGCTGGTTTTTGAACGGCTCGGAATTGCTTGGGAAACACACGGCGAGGATGTGTTTGTCCCGGCACACCAGGCGCTTACGGTTGTGCCGGATATGGGCAATCGTATCCCCATCATCAAAGCGCAGCCCTGGCCTGCTTTCCCGCCCGATTTGATGAGTATTGCGCTGACAGTCGCGACGCAGAGCGCGGGAACGGTACTGTTCCACGATTGGATGTATGAGAGCCGTTTTTTCTTCACCGATAAACTCATGCGCATGGGTGCGCGCATTACGCTCTGCGATCCGCATCGGGTGCTGGTGCAAGGGCCGACGGCGCTCACGGGTGTGCCCTACATCAGCAGCCCGGACATTCGCGCGGGGATGGCGATTCTGCTGGCGGCGCTGGCGGCGAAAGGCGAGACACGCATCGCCAACATTCAGCAGATCGACAAGGGCTACGAGCGGATTGAAGAAAAGCTGAGCGCGCTTGGTGCGAATATCGTGCGCGTGAACGCCGGCGAACTGCCGCACGCTGAAGCGACCAGCGCGCTCTAGTCAATTACCAGCCCCCTGCATATTCGACGTCGTAAGGGGCGGTCATTCGCAGGACACGCGCGTAGCGGAGTTCAACGAGCTGGCGCAGGTGCAGAATATCATGGGTCACCCACGAGGCGAACATATCCCCGGCGCTCAAAGTCCGATATGGAGTCGTGTAGCTCGCTTCCCAGTTCGAGCCGGATAAACCCTTCAGCCACTCCAGTGATTTTTTCCGCTCGGCGAGAAAATCATCGAGACTTTCCGCGAGATCGCGCTCGTTGTACTTGCGCTCTGTAATCCACGCATCTGAATCGTTTGGCGCAAACGCTTCCGTTGGGCGATGGAGCATAATGTCGAGGCGCGGACGAAAGTCCTTGCGTTCCTCGTCGGCGAGGTGACAAATCACTTCGAGAATCGACCATGACTCCGGCTCAGGTCGAATTTGCGCCTCTGTTTGGCTTACTCCGCTGATCAGCGCGCGTATAGACTGCGCGTTCGTTTCAAGTTCCTGACAGAGCTTTTCGAAATCCATTTTTAGCACCTTCTCTCAAATCAAAGTCCATTTCTGGATGTTGTAGAGCAGATTAAGCGTGATACCATAGGTCGTGCGCTGTTTGCGAGCGACAAAAAAGCCTGCTTGTACAAGCAGGCTTTCGGTGACTAAGCAGTCTTCAAACACCAACTATGAACTGCCATTTCCATTCGAGCCGTTGCCATTGCTGCTGTTTTTAGGAGCCGGCGCGGTCGGGATGGTGGTTCCGGTGTCAAATTCCATCAACAGGGAGTGATAGCGTTCGCGATAGAGTTTGGCACGTTCGCGTTCCAAATCCCAGATGCGATTGAGACCATCCTGCAAGGGTGGGAACATACCTTCCATATCGGAAAGGCGCTGCACAAAACGTTCGAATTCTTTGTCATGCAGACGCCAGACTTCATCGTTGGAGAGCGTAAACTGCTTCCAGCGTTTCTGATCATCAGAACGCCAGTCGTTCCATTCCTGGCGGAAACGTTCTTCGCTCAGGCGCTGCATTTCCGCGACTTCGTTGATGCGCCGTTCCAGGCGGTCGCCAATGCGCTCGAAATCGTCGATGATCTTCTTCATATCGCGATAGGCTTCAGCCCAGGTTTCGAAGCGCTCAATATTGCGCTGCATCTGGCTGTCCTGCTCGCCATAGCGGTCGAGCAGCACCTTGACCTGCTGATCGCGCTGCTGATCGAGCAGCGTTTGCTGGTCGATAAACTGCTGAATCTGCTCACGACGGTCGCGGTCACCCTGGGTGACATCCTGAATTTTTCGCTCGTTGCGGAGCGATAAGTCTTCAATTAAGGATAATTTTGGCTTAAAGCCATCAATCTGTTTGCGGACTTCCGGGACTTCAGATTCGACTTCGGAGAGACGACGTGCATCCTGGCGGCGCTGTTCTTCGAGGAAGGCAAGACGGCGGTCAGGTTCTTCCAACCGCTTAAACAGGTCATCCACGCGCTGCTGGACGGTGGCAACGATGCCGGACAGCCGATCTTTCTCGACGTTGATCGCCGGGAGTTCAGTCGTCTGCCGTTCGATTTTGCTCAGCTTCTCGGTAATGTCACGGACGGGGCGGGCAGTTGCCTCACGCGCGAGTTCAGCGCGGCGCTCAGCTTCCCGTTCGGCGGTCAGGCGCTTGGCCTCGACGCCTTCGATCATCTGCTGCATTTCTTTGCGCAGTTGCTCGAACGACTCACTCTCGCGTCCGTTGGAACTGACTTCTCCGCGCAGTACCGTCTGGTCGGACTCGATGCTGTTCAGGCGCTTGTTCAGGGTATCAATCGTATCCTGCTGCTGCGCGAGCCGTTCCTGGAGCGTCGATATAGTTGCTTTATCACGGCGACGTTCTTCGTCGAGCCATTCAATCATGCGTGCGGCCTGGTTTACGTCCATAGTCGCCCCTCCAGCTTTCCACTCACATTTAGCTTAATTATAACACATGGGACTCAAACCCTGTACAAATCGTCAAAATTACAAAACTGGTTCCATCTATCTTAACAATGGGAACAGTAACTCTGTAATGTAAGACTCTGAGAATCCACAGACATATGTTCACTATGTTCAAACACATTTCTGGAATCAGTCCGGGCATGACCGCTTTTGCCGGAAGAGAACAGCGGTATTTTTCGCTATCATCCGGTCGGGAACACCGGATTCATCCGGCAGGGATACGAGAGAAGCTGCTCCCTACCGCATTGCTGTACCACGAGGAAACTTATCGAGTGCGCTCGACCGCCGCCATCACATCTTTCATCACAGGTTTATTCTTGAAATAGAGAACTTCGCCGGGGATGTCTTGCAGTCGATTCGGTGTCAAATTGATGCCTTCGTAGACCAAAAGCAGCAGGTCGCTCCGCTGCGCTGCGCGGACTTTCTCGACTTTGCGCCGTAGATATTCCTGTGTCCAGAAGCCTACAATCTCGATCAGCATCCGGCGACCATCACTTTTGTGGGTCAAGGCAAAGTCCGGAATCATCACCGTATCACCCAGCAGAATGACCTCATCTTCGCGGGTGAGAGTCCATTTACCCCGCTTTCCACCGAATTTCAGCGCGAAATCAGCGGCGAAGTCAGCTTCAAGACGGCTGTCAAATTCGCCGCTGCGTTTGAAGTGGCTGCGTAATTTGGATTTAGCGTCAAGTTTGTACTTGCAGGTTTTCGTGAAGCCCGGCGGACGCACGGTTGCGCTCATCTGCCACTGATCACTGAGCAGCAGGGCAGGCAAAAAGGCTGCGAACTGGCGTCCATAGCGCGTCGTTGCTTTTACAAACGGCGAAATTGGCCCGTCCAGATCAATGTGATAGCCGCCTTCGGTAAGGGGTTGGGCTTCAAACATAAGCTTAAACAGCTTAAGATAGCGCCAGAAATCCTTGTAACCGTCGTGAATGTCCACCTGCATCTGATCTGACCAGTAGAGAACGCCGCGCGCCAGTTCGAGGTTGTAACGAGCGATCAGATTTTCTGGTATCCAGTTTTGCGCGAGGTTGATGAGCAGGCTTTCAGCGGGGCGATCCGCAAACAGGGCTGCTTCGATTTGCTGCGGCGTGATGCTGGCTTCGTCGGCAAGTCTGTTAATGATGTCAGCCCGCGTCTGTGGCTGAAAAAGATCGATCTGGATGAAGGCTGGGCCGCGCATAAACAATGTGTGGCGCAGTTCAGCAGGGGTGATGTCTGTCTCAAGAGGCTGAAATTGCGCTGCGTTTTCCAGAATCTTCGCCAGCCCGCGCACAACGATGTAATCGGTGCGCGTTCCCTCGTATTGTTCGAGCGCAATATCCCACGTCTGGCGCGGTTGACCGACGTGCTGCGCAAACAGAGTGATCAACTCGCTGGCGGTTTGAATCCAGTAAGCATTGTTCAGGTCAAGCCAATCGACCTTGACCATGCCCTTGCGCTGTTTCAGGCGCGGCTTGACCAAATCACTGGTCAGCATGGGTGCGTCTGCGCCGCTGGGAACGACTTGCTTCAACACTGTCGCGCACCAATACTTCGAACAGATAAGCCTGGCGACTACCGACTTTGCGCAGTACCCGCCCCAGTCGCTGGATATACTCACGCGCGCTGGCGGTACTGCCGAGGACGATAGCTACTTTGGCTTCAGGCACATCAATCCCTTCGTTAAGTACTCGGGAGGTGACAATCGTGCGATAGTTCCCGGCCCGATACTCGTCCAGAATCTGTTTGCGTTCGGCAGCATTCGTCTCATGGGTGATGGCGGGGATTAGATGGCGACGAGCGATGGTGTAAACGGCCTCGTTGCTCTCGGTAAAAATCAGGCTTTGCTCATATGCGTATTCTTTGAGCAGTGCTTCGAGCGCGAGGAGCTTGTTTTCAGCTTGCGACAAAAGGCGAATCAGGCGCAGCCGGGCGAGCAGAGCGGCTCGCGCAGCCGGGTCGAAAGCCCCGCGTCGCATCATCTCCTGAAGCCAGTAGCGTCCATGCTTTTGAGGAAGTTGGTGCGCTCGAAAATAGCCTGAATAAATTTCGTAGTCAGCATCGTAGCGCGTGTGTTCCGCTGGGGTCAAATCGACATAAATCCGTTCGGTACGGTATTCGGCAAGCTGCGCACCGACGAGGTCGTCAATCCGCTGTTCGTAGACAATGGGGCCAATCAGTTCGTCGATGTGCCAGCGACTGTTGGCCTGTTCCCAGTCATTGGGATAAGTGGCGGTGAGACCCAGGCGAAATGGTGATGGTGACATCAGTGCCATTTCGCCCCAACTGGGTGCGGGCAGGTGATGCACCTCATCGAAGATAATCAGCTTGAACTGGTTGCCGTAGCGGGCAATAAGGTCGCCCGCTGAGTGATAGGTCGTCACCGTAAGCGGAAGGATAATCTTTTCGCCGCCATAATAGACGCCGACATCAGTTTTGAAGGCATTGACCAGGCGGGCATACCATTGATGCAGGAGATCAATGGTCGGGGCAACGACTAATGTCGAGCGGTTGACCAGCTGAATGGCTTGGATAGCGACAAAAGTTTTGCCTGCGCCGGTCGGCAGAATAATGCTGCCATGTCGATCTGCCTGTTCCCAGGCTTCAAGCGCGGCGACCTGATAGTCATGAGGCTCGCGCAGGTCATGAAGAGTTAAATCGAGGTGCTGCCAGCGCGGGAGTGAGTTTGTAATACCGTGTTTGCGCAGCCAGTCGATGAGCACTGGATAATGGAAGCCTTCACAACGCCAGCGCGCTTTGACCCACTGGAACACGGGAGGAACTTCGGCACTTTCATCGACTTCGTACAGAACCAGCGTGCCGCCCTGAAAGATGAGCGATTTACTCACTATCACTCCGAATATATGTTCTGTAATCATACCCAAAAAATAACCTTATTTCAACCATTTGACGCGGGCAGCGAGTTGTGTTAAACCCATCCTTAGCTTAAAGATAAATCTACAAACAGCTTCGCCAAATATACCCCTATGATAAAAAATAAGTTTTGCTTGGCTTTTTACACTGATTTGTCTGTTCTATCATAGGTGATTTTCTATGGCAGCGGTCGAAGCTCGGAATATCGAGAAGTCTTTTGGCGACGTTCTGGCGCTGGATAACGTCAGTCTGAACGTTGGCGACGGTGAATTTCTGGTGCTGGTGGGGCCATCGGGTTCTGGTAAATCGACGCTGCTGCGCATGATTGCTGGCCTGGAAGCACCCGATAACGGCGATATTCGGATCGGCGGGCAGTCTGTAAATAATTTGCCGCCGCGTTCGCGCAAAGTGGCGATGGTTTTTCAGAGTTACGCTCTATATCCGCATCTCACGGTTTTTGAGAATATCGCTTTTCCGCTCAAAACTGAGCACCTGAACAAGGAAGCTGTCCGGCAGAAAGTCGACTGGGCAGCACAAACTCTCAAAATTAACGATTATCTTCAGCGCAAACCAGGCCAGCTTTCTGGCGGTGAGCGACAGCGCGTTGCGTTAGCGCGGGCTTTGGTGCGTGAGCCGCTGGTCTTTTTGCTCGATGAGCCGATTTCTAATCTCGATGTACGTCTGCGTGCTTCAGCACGAGAAGACATCAAACGCTTTCAACGGCAGATTGGCGTTACGACGCTCTATGTGACTCATGATCAGGTTGAGGCGATGACGATGGGCGACCGGGTGGCGATCATGGCAAACGGGCGTATTCGCCAAATAGGGACGGCACAGCAGATTTATCGTGAACCGGCAGATACATTTGTGGCATCGTTTCTTGGTTCGCCGGGAATGAATCTGATTGAGCAGGAAGATTATGTTCTAGGTTTTCACCCGGAACATTTCATCCCGGCGGCAAGCGAATCTGAGATCATCAATCCAGTGACGCTGCCATTTGAAGTGACGCGCGTCGAATATCTCGGTGCGGAAAGTATCATCTACGGCGTGGTGACGGGAGCGACCGGCAAAGTGACCCTTGTCTCGAAGCTTCCTGCCTCGGTCAACCTGATGTTTGATGTTGGGCAGAGCTACGATTTTGTTGTGGATCGACAGAATCTCAGCTATTTCAACAAACGCACAACCCTACGAATGGGTACACCAATCAACGTCTAGATATTCTCAGCCTAGCAGCGCACGCAGCGATTGAAAAATGGTCGTGCAAGCTTCTTCGACGTATATTGCGGGATCGGTCTGCTGCGCGATTTCGGTGTAGGGCAAAACGACGCCAGTCCAGCCTTCGGAATTCCAGCGCGCGCCTGCGGGTAGTTCGGGTACGTCGAATTGAGCAGGGTAGGGATAGGCGTATGCGTAGAGATAAGGGTTGTCAATTCCGGCACTGAAAGGTGCGAAACCAAAATTCAAGTGGGGATGCTGTTCATCGGCTTCGGCAGCGAACCATAGAAACGACAGATCGAAATGCTCCGGCCAGACGACGGCAGGAGTTAATGAACCATTCAGGCGAGCATGGAAGCGGGCGATTCCGGTAAAGATGCGGTAGAGAGCATCGGCATAATCACGCGCGGCTTGCGCATCGAACGTGAGCAAGGTGGTGTCGCTCAACTCCTGAGATTTCGGTTGGCTGCGATTGACGAGGCTGGGTGCGGCTTTGAACATGGCTCCGGTATAAGATTCGCCTGCGTTGTGCGGCACAATTGAGGCAAGCTCACCCATGTAAATAGTTTCCAGAAGCGTTTCGAGGAGCGTTGCCTGCGATTGTCCGACGATAGGAATGGTTTTGGCTGAACCCACTTCAGGCTGATAGACCAGCGTCAACTGCTGGAAGTCAAGCGTCACCTCACCACCCATTGGAAGGACGTCAGTCGATAATCCAGCTGGCACAGGTTTCAAGCCGAGGTGTATGAAGTTGGGACGACGATCCATTGTCAACATCCGCACCGCTTTGAGCGGGATTGCGGCAGTACGCAGATTTCGCAGGGTAGGTTGTGCGTTTTCGAGTGACGCTAACATGCGATTTACTCCTTAGGCAGTGTTTCGGATCTGCTAGGGCCAGCGTCCGCTCAGTTCTAATTCCAGCGACCCGCCCAAAAGGTACTGACAACCAACCTACCATTAAAGCCAACAGACTATATCGACGATTTCCAAGCATCTTTGCTCAGATTTGTGAAATCCATCGCAGCTCCAAGGTGGCTATCCAGAGATTAGTCTCGGATTCGAGCAATTCGTTTCGCTTAGCTTTCGATCAGCAATACACTGTTGAATCCGTTGACCCCATCATGGATTTTACGCGGATTTGCTGGATCGTGGAGCGCACGTTCGCCATTCAAGAGGAATTTGTAGGCATAACTACCCGGCGCGAAGCGAGGCGTGGTCGCCTGCCAGACACCCGGCTCGATTTGCAGACTGAGCAGCCCAGGAAGCTGCCAGCCGTTCCAGGAGCCGACAACCTGCACCTGAGTGCTATTGTGATCGTGAAGCAGAAAAGTGATTTCCTCGGCAGTCACTTGCGGCGATTGAAGATAGCCGACGGCGTACTGGTGGCGCTCCATCAGTGCGACGGCGACTGCATGACCCGCTTCGAGCGCGCCATAACCTTGCCGCTCGGTCGAAACGTTGGGAATAGTGTGGGCCGTTTGCGTGAGTATGTCGTAGACTAGCGCTGGCGTAAGGGTCGGATTTGCTTCCAGCATACAGGCGATCAGGCTGCTTGTAATCGGTGTGGCAAAACTCGTCCCATCTACATGCTGATAGTAAGGGGTGATCATTTTATTGCCTGCGATTTCCATTGCACGGCGGCTGTTCCGGTAAATTCGCTTCGAAAACAGGCGCTGGGCATCAATGGCGACGTTTGATCCCGGTAGAATTGGCGCGACAACCCAGATGCTCGGCGCAACCAGTTCGGGTTTGGCAATCGCGTCCACGCCTTCGCCGTAATTGCTGTGCCAGAGTTCCATCTGTGAGCGATCAAACAGGTTTTTGTCGTCCAGCCCTCCGATTGTCAACGCTTCGGGCGCGGTCGCTGGAGGGAACAAACGGCGCTCACCGTTATTGCCTGCCGCTACAATGACACTAATCCCCTGATGAACGAGCGCCGCGACAGCGAGATCGACTGGATTGCCAGCCAGTTGATCAACCGGATCGCCGCCGAGCGAGATATTGACGACGCGCACGCCGAGTTCAGCAGCGTGCTGTTCAAGCCAGCGCAGCGCCCGAACAATGCTGTCATTGGTAATCCAACCACGTTTGTCCGTGATCTGAATCAAGACGAGTTCCGCGTCACTTGCCAACCCGCGATACAGTCCATGACTCATCCAGCCATTTCCGGCAGCAACTGTACTGGTCATAAGACCATGCCAGTGAGAAGGGTAGGCATCGTCCCAACCGGGCCACATAGGCGACTCGTCAGGCTCGAAATGGCGTATTTGCACCGGCTCGTCTGATGCATCGACCCAGGTGCGAATCCGGTTGAATGGCTGCACCAAATCAGGATGGGGATAGAAACCGGAATCGATAAAGGCGATTCTCACGCCTTTACCCGTAAAGCGCGGATCAGCGTGCATTCGGAGCGGTGTCGGCAGTGCGCCGAATGCGGCTTCAGCATCGAGAGGCCAAACATTCTGGATGCTGTAATGGAGCGCTTCGTCGCCCCGTTCAAGCAGAATTTGCAGCAGCGACTGCTGAACACAGGCGGGACAAGCCCCGTTTTCACGACGCCAGTTGGGATTGTCATGCGCCATGCGGTCGATGACTTCCGGTGCGAGCCAGTTGACTTCCTGGAGGATATGCCGCTCAGTTGGTGTGCCGCAAATGGCGCAAATCTCGGTCATTTGAAAGTCCTTTAGGATGATTTACTTGAGTAGGTTGGTGGTGGGATTCCAATCTTTGGCATCACCGAAAGAAAAATTTCTACTGTCAAATGCATCATGATTTTAATGGCGATCTTAGTCTCGTTGACCGACATCGTCTACCCCAATGAACCGGTGTATAATTCCACACATCCGCCTAACTGTGCTTTCGTGAATATGGTCGTATAGTGACTCGAACGAATCCTGTAACCCATGTTTGATGCTCTTTTTACCCCTGCCACCGGGGAACTCCACGAAGTTGGTGAACTGCGTGCCGAACTGCTGGGTGTGCTGTTCGACCAGATGCCAATTGGCATGGCGGTAATTGACCGCAGTATGCTGGTACTGCGCGTCAACAGCACCTGGCGCGCGTTTCTTCAGCGCTACGCACCGCTCAGCAATCCGCAGGTTGGCGCGGATACGACTTTGTTTGATTTATTCCCTGATGAACGCGAACGTTTCGCGCCAGTTCTGAAACGTGCCTTTGAAGGCGTGGTTGTTCGGCACGAAGCATTAATAATGCGTCGTGATGGGGTGATGTCGTACTGGGATGTCGTGGTGACACCGCTGCGCCAGAATGGTGAGATTCACAGCCTTCTGATTGTGGTGGTCGATGCCTCGGATCGGGTATTTGCGAACCGCTTGCTCGAAGAAAAAGAAGCGCAGTATCGGGTGGCGGAGGGGCTGCGCGATATTCTCAATATCATCAATTCTAATCGCTCGCTCGATACGATTCTGGATTATATCGTGGCGCAGGCTGGACGGCTGCTAGGTACAGACAGCATCGCTATCTTTGCCTATCAAGCGGACAAAGGCATTCTGACAGTGCAGACCTCGATTGGGCTGGAGAGCGATCTTATCGATAGGTTCGAAATCTATGCTGGACGCGGCGAAGTCGGGCGAGCTGTGATTGAGCGACGACCAGCGATTATTTCTGATTTGGCAGCGCTCCAGCTTGCGCCGGATGACGCACAGCGTCCATTGGTCGAGAAGTGGACACACCATTTCAAGGCATTGCTGGCAGTGCCAATGATCGCCAGAGATGAGATCTACGGGGCAATGGCGATCTTCTACCCGCAGCCACACGACTTTACTAAGGAAGAAATGGAGCTGGTTGTTGCGGTCTGTGACCAGGCTGCGCTGGCGATTGACAACGCTCGTTTGCGCGCTCAGGCTGCCCAGGCAGCAGTTGCCGCTGAGCGCAGTCGGCTCGCGCGCGAACTGCACGACGCCGTGACTCAGACTCTGTTTTCAGCCAGTTTGATTGCGGAAGTCTTACCACGTTTATGGGAGCGGGATCGTTCTGAAGGATTACGTCGTCTCGCGGATTTGCGCCAGTTGACGCGGGGCGCGTTGGCTGAAATGCGGACGCTTCTGCTCGAATTACGTCCGGCCACTTTGACGGAAGTGGAACTGCGCGATTTGCTGCGCCAGTTGAGCGAAGCGCTCACCGGACGGGCGCGCATCCCGGTTGAATTGGATGTTGAGGGCGTGCCTCGACCGCTTACGCCTGATGTTCAAATTGTTTTTTATCGTGTCGCTCAGGAAGCACTTAATAACGTTTTCAAACATGCGAATGCGACGGAAGTTCATATTCGGCTTGCGTACCAGCCAGCCTGCATTTATCTGCGCGTCAGTGATAATGGGCGTGGATTCGATCCGGCAATCGTGTCGGCGGAACGGCTTGGTCTCAAAATTATGCGTGAACGCGCCGAAAGTATTGGCGCAGAATTTACATTGACTCGCCTCCCCGAAGGTGGAACCCAGATTTCGCTGCGTTGGCTAGAAGGAGATCATGCATGAATGAACACGAGCGAATTCGTGTGATGGTCGTTGACGATCACACGGTCGTTAGGAGTGGTTTAGCGGCATTTTTGCTGACCTACGATGAATTGGAACTCGTCGCGGAAGCGGGAAGCGGTGAAGAGGCTATCCGCAAATGTGTCGAACTTGCGCCCGATGTCGTTTTGATGGATTTGATGATGCCCGGTATGAATGGGGCTGAGGCCACCCGCGCTATCCGTCAGAAATGCCCGGATACCAAAGTCATTGCTCTAACGAGCTTCAAAGAAGATGACCTGATGCAGAAAACGCTCCAGGCAGGTGCAATTGGCTATTTGTTTAAGAATGTGTCAGCGGACGAATTGGTCACAGCAATTCGCAACGCGCGTGAAGGCAAACCGACTCTAGCCCCGGAAGCAGCACAAGCATTGATTCATGCAGTGACGCAGCCGCAACAGGTAGGTTTTGATTTGACCGAACGTGAGCGCGAGGTGCTGGTCCTAATGGTGAAAGGGCAGAATAATCCGCAGATCGCTGATCACCTGGTCATCAGCCGTTCGACTGTGAAGTTTCATGTCAGCAGCATCCTATCAAAGCTGGGTGTCAGCAGCCGCACCGAAGCGGTCGCGCTTGCTTTACAGCATCACCTGGTCACCTGACCAGTTTTAGGACTAGCCGGTAGTTGTATAGGAACTCTCCCCACTTGCGTGACGGCATTGGGGGAGAGTTTTTGTATCTTTAGAGCATAGATTGATCGCAAGACGTTCGAGTGCAGATGCAATGTTTGTGCCGAGCGAGAAAGGCGAGATCAAAATGCTTACTACACTCCAAAAAAATGAATTGTTGGCTGCGGACGAGGAACGAGTGCTACGCACACTGGACGGTGATCAGGATGCGTTCACTGATTTAGTGCTGGACTACCAACGCGCAGTTTACAATTTGACTTTTCGGATGCTGGGTGACTCGGTGGAAGCAGAGGATGCCGCGCAGGAAGCATTTTTGCGAGCTTATCAAAAACTCGACCTCTATGACATGCAGCGCCCCTTCAAAACCTGGGTGTTGTCTATTGCGTCACACTACTGCATCGATGTGATCCGTAAGCGCCGCCTGAGCTGGTTATCGCTGGATGATTTGCTGCCGGGTCAAATGATGGCGGCGATTGAAAGCCGGTCGATTGAAGACCTGGCGATGGATAGTGAGCGCGAACGCACTGTGCAAGAACTGCTTATGCTTCTGAAGCCGGACGAACGCGCGATAATTATTCTGCGTTATTGGAGCGATCTGTCATACGAAGAAATTGCCGAAGCACTGGAAACTAACATCGGCGTAGTGAAATCCCGTTTATTTCGTGCACGTCAGGCTTTGGCGAATCAATTCAAGGTTCGCGAGTTTGGTTTGTCGCTTGCCGCGATCTAAGGCATAAGTCTGGATAAGGTTGGGTTGTAATGTATATTGTCCTTGCTGACGACGACAACGATGTTCGTCAGGCGTTGCGCTGCTTGCTGGAAGATGAGTGTGATTTTGAACTGGCGAGCGAAGCGAAAAATACGGATGAACTTCTCCGTTTGCTGGCAGGATCCTGTCCTGATCTTGTATTGCTTGACTGGGAATTACCGGGGCTAGATGGCTGCGAATTGCTGACTCGGATTCACGAAATATGTCCTGAAGTTAAGGTGATTGCCATGAGCGCTTATCCTGAAGCTTGTGAGCAGGCGGCTTTTGCTGGAGTGCAGTGGTTTGTTAGCAAGGGCGACCCCCCCGAAAGACTCCTGACGGCGATTCGCGGCCTGAGCGCAAACAGCGCCATTTGACAAACCAGAGGCAGATTACTATAGTTTTGGCATAAGAACCCTGGAGGGAAAGTTCATTATGCCGCAGTGCGAACACGTGAAAGACATTAAGACATACACACCAAACACCACAGGCTGTGAGGAATGTATGAAAACCGGGGATCGCTGGGTGCATTTGCGTGTCTGCCTGATCTGCGGACATGTTGGCTGCTGCGATTCTTCCAAGAACAAGCACGCCAGCAAACACTGTCATGAAACAGGCCACGCGATGATGAAATCGCTTGAACCAGGTGAAGTCTGGGGTTACTGCTGTGTGGATGATATTTTTTACGAGACGATTTAAAGCGAGGTCGATTTTGTGAGTTCGCTAACTGGCAGTGGGAGCGCCGTCCCACTGTTTTTTATTTATATGCCGACACACTGTGTTCGCTTGAACGGTAGTTTGTTGCCCCAGTGGCTAAGTGAACTCCCTGCTGAAGAATTAGTCGCTATTCGTCGGTCAGGGAAAGTCCGGTCGTGAACTTAATCTCGGTCAGTACGATACTAGTTGCGATGCGTGCGATTCCGGGAATTGGCGTGAGTTTTTCCATGAGGAACCGCTCAAGTTCCTTGCGGCTGCGGACAGCGACTTTGAGTAGATAGTCAAACTCTCCAGTGATGAAATAACATTCCAGCACTTCGGGCATGAGTGTTACTGCATCCCGAAACAGGTTGATGTTCTGCATGTGGTGCATTTCCAGCGTTACATTGACCAGACAGAGCATGTCGTAGCCGACTTTTTCCCGGTCGAGGATAGCGGCATACTGCCGGACATAGCCGAGTTCCTCCAGACGCTTGATCCTTGCATGAACCGCAGGCGGCGAAAGTGAAATCCGTCGTGCCAATTCCACGTTGCTGATACTGCTGTCGTTTTGCAGCTCTGTGAGGATTGCTTTGTCGGTGTCGTCTATCTCTAGCGAGAAATCTTTCATAGAATCCACTTTCCGTCATTCCTTCTTCGGTTTAGGAGCACTTACGCGGATAAAATCGAAGCAAACATCGTAAAATAGTGTATTCTAGGGCTTGTGGCTTTGTCTGCGTTAAACCTGACGATTATTTTCGTCAATAGATTGACATCTATATATTCATTTTGAACGACACATAAATCGAACATATAACACCCATTCACGGGCATCATTGTACCGACAGGATGACTATGAACCCCTATTTAGAGCCAGCGGGATTTCTGGGCAACGGCGCGAGTTTGCTGGCGGATATTACGGTACTTGGTTATCTGGTGCTGATCATCCCGGCGATGATTGCAGGCTTCATTTTTGCCCGCCGCAAGTTATTTCGACCCTATCATAAGTTGACGATGACGACGATCACCATCGTCAACTGGATTGTAATCGTTTTTCTCATGCTCGTCGCCTATCGTTTTGATGTTGTGCCAAATATTGGTGATCAGCCGGACAACACCCGTTATCTCCTGCCGACTATTCATGCTGTGTTTGGCCTCCCGGCTCAGCTTCTAGCGACGTTTCTCGTGCTGCGCATGTTTCGCGAAGACAGCTTAGTCGCGCGCGCGAAGGCGCGCGGGGAAACCAATCTGGCGAAATACTGGTTTAAACAAGCCAGGCCGATCATGCGGTTGACGTTGACACTTTGGTTGATTACTGCGGTGCTCGGCGTGGTGAGCTACCTCATTCGCTATGAGATAATCCCAGCGTATACACTCGACGGTCAAATCGCTGCTCCAATCGCAACTCCTGAGGTTCTGGCACCGCTTGAGACCTTGGAAGTTGGCGCACCTGTCGAAACATCAGAAGTGCTGGCACCAGCCGAAACGCCTGAAATTCCAATTGCGACACTGGAATTAGGTGCAGATACGCCAACAAGCCGTCCCTCTCCAACTCGAACTGTGCGCGCTCCTGCATCTACTGAAGAATTGCGACCTGCGCAAACGCTTGAAGTGGTTGCACCGAGCGAAACAGTCACGCGCCGTCCTTCTGCGACGAGGATGCCAGGCGCTACCCGAACGGTGCGTGCGCCTGTGGAAACTGAGGAGGCAACACCCGTCCTCACACCGGAGCTTAATGACTGAGCAAAATTGATGGTGTAGCGTGGGAATGGCGTTACAATAGGTTGACGATATTCCAGAGGAAATGAGTCATGTTCCTGAAGCGGGAACAGCTTGAGCAGCAGGAAGCAGAACGGCTCGCTCCCTATGCACTCCTCAGCCGCGATAGTGCCGGCCGCTGCTATCCAGAGCATGAGGCGAGCTATCGCACAGCCTTTCAGCGCGACCGTGACCGGATTATTCACTCGTCAGCGTTTCGTCGCCTTGAGTATAAGACGCAGGTCTTTGCGAATGATGAGGGCGATTATTACCGCACTCGGCTAACCCATACGCTGGAAGTCGCCCAGATTGGTCGGACGATTGCGCGGGCACTGAATGTGAACGAGGATTTGGTTGAGACGATTTGCCTAGCACATGATCTTGGACACCCTCCTTTTGGGCACGCAGGGGAGGAAACGCTCAATGAGCTGGCAAAAGATCATGGCGGCTTCAATCACAATCACCAGAGTTATCGGGTCGTCACGCAGCTAGAGCGACGGTATCCTGCTTTCCCTGGGTTGAATCTGACTCGCGAGACTTTACGGGGGCTTGCCAAACACGAGACCAGTTATAATCTGAGCCGCCTTGCTGGTCTCGATCCGAAGACACGCGGTAGTCTCGAAGCACAAATTGCCAACGCGACGGATGAGCTGGCTTATAATGCTCACGATTTGGACGATGGCTTTAATTCTGGCCTGATCACCCCAGATATGTTGAACGAACTTGAAATCTGGAAGCTGCTCTGTGATCGCCTGGATTGGCATGGCGGCATGATGGACGAGACGACGCTGCACGGCTTCATCCGCGAGTTAATCGGCGTGTTGGTGGATGATATGCTGAGAACGACAGAGTCGCGGTTGGAGAAGATTCAGCCAAAATTGCCTGACGATATTCAAAACCAGGCCGAAAACGTAGTTGGCTTCAGTGATGAAATTGCGCGGATGAATAAGGCGCTCAAAAATTTCCTCTATGAGAACATGTACTATAGTTTTCGTGTAGTCAGAATGAAGACGCGAGCACAGCGGTTTCTTAGGGAAATCTTCAGTACACTTCTTGAAGATACACGACAGCTTCCCAAAGAATGTCAGATTGAAATCAATGAGAACGGACATTCGAAAGAGCGCGTGATCGCTGATTATATTGCAAGTATGACCGACCGCAGTGCCGTGCTAGAATATCGTCGTTTGTTTGACCCCATGATGCGGCCTTAAGCGACTTTGAGAGAGTTTACATTGTATGGCGAGTGAGACTGTACTGAACGGTCGTTACCGTCTGGTTGCTCAGCAGGGCAGCGGCGGTATGGCGGTCATCTACAAGGCAATCGATCAGGCGCTCGGACGCACGGTTGCCGTTAAGATTCTGCGCCCAAGTCTGACGAATGATCCGGCGTTTTTGGCGCGCTTCCGCAATGAAGCACGCAGCGTTGCAAATCTGGCGCATCCGAATATTGTCACTGTGCATGACGTTGGCAGCGATGGCCCCACACATTATATAGTGATGGAGTTTGTCGAAGGCACCGATCTGAAGCGCATCATCAAGACAGATGGGGCGCTGCCAATTAATCGCGCGCTCAACCTGGCGATTCAGATTTGCGGCGGCATAGGTTTTGCGCATCGCGCGGGACTCGTTCACGCTGATGTGAAGCCGCAGAATATTCTTGTCACCAAAGATGATATTGTCAAAGTGACGGATTTCGGTATCGCACAGGCGCTGAGTGACACTCAGCCGGGCGAGAAGCAACAGGTCGTGTGGGGCAGCCCACATTATTTCGCACCAGAACAGGCGCGTGGTGAAAAACCTACACCTGCTTCGGATGTATATTCCATCGGTATCGTATTGTTCGAGATGCTGACAGGGCGGTTACCGTATACGGGCGCAAACCAGCAGGAACTTGCACTTGCGCATATTCGCGACCGTATTCCAATGGTAACCGAATTTAACCCGAATGTGCCCGAAAGCCTTGCGCGGATTGTCTTCAAGACAATGAGCAAAGAACCGGCATCGCGCTATCGCATGGCAGATCAACTCGGACATATTCTGGCTGGCTATCGCGATCACGGGAGAGATGAAACTGTTCAACCGTCTAGACCAACGTCAGCACCGACCGTTCCGGCGATGCCAAGTGTTTCAAATCAACCCCCTCCGTCGAGTCCAGTGAGTACACAGTTACCACCACCTCCGCCGATACCCGGTTGGCAGCAGCAGACATGGCAGCAGGGATCAGCACAGCAGCGCCCCCCGCTGCCGCAAGGAGTCGAACCGCTTCCAACGCAGCGCTATGATCTGGCCCCGCAGGCACCGAACCAATATCAGGCGCGCCCCCAGCAACCGTCGCCATTTGCCGCTCAGCAGCACGCCAATACTCACGGGATGCCGGGACACGGCAACAGTGGAAATACCAGTCAGCTTTTTACGCCACCCTACTCGCAGCGACCTGTGCGCCAGGCAGTGCCATCACCCCTCGATATTGTCACGATCTTGCTGGCGATTCTGGCTTTTTTCGCGGTTGCCTGCCTGATCCCACTTTACATTGCGGTGTTTCAGGCCCGGTTAGGGGGGTAATGAGGCCGCTTAATTCCCGGTCATAGCGGCGACACTCTTGTTGATTGCATACGAATCGACCGAGACTGTTGCCTCACCATCATCGGTGTTCGCAGTTGCGAGATAAATGCCGATTTCTGCGCCCTTCAAGGTACTGTCAACGAGTTGAACGACCTGCTTACCATTCACAAACCCCGTAAGTCGATTTGCCAAGACCGTTACAATTAATTCGTTATCGCTGCCAATCTTGTTGATAGACTCATCTGGAGTCCAATTTTCTTCAGGGAGATCACGCAGTTCGTGCCACTGAGCTTCGGAGCGGACCCATATACTGAAACGCCCCTCACCATCTACTGCGAAAACGTTATAGTTATCTTCGTCATGATAACGGAACACAATGCCGTATGCGCTTGCGGATTTGCTATCAGGCTCAAGCCGTCCGACCATTTTGATGGCGAAGTTGGTATAAGAGGTTGTCGTATGGAAAATACTGGTTTCGGCGGTCTGCGGTTGCGTATTGCGGATTTGGTAGCGCCCCTCGACGAAACTGCGGGTCAGAAACGCGGTGCTATCGGTCGGCCAGTAGAGATTGTTAGCGTCACCCTCAGCAAACGTGCTCGCAAAATACTGCACATCGGTCATACTGGGAACGCTCGCGACACTTGTCGCCATTACCGTAGCTTCAGGGGATTGACCATTTTTCAGTGTATTTGAATTTACAATGAGCAGGATGATGAGGGCGACCGCTCCCAGCGACGCAATCACGATAGCGACGGAGATACGTGGGTTTTCGCGCGCGCGTTCTGAAATTGTCTGGAAGACACTGGTTACTAGTGTGGGCGATTTAGGCGTCGGAATTGATGCGACACCAGGAAGCATTGTCGTTTTTTCGAAGTCGGGGACGTCAAACGCCGCCCGAAAAGTAATTGCGAATTCTTCGGACGTCTGGAAGCGTTCTTCTGGTTTTTTTGCAAGCGCCTTCGACAAGAAGGCATCGAACTGTCGCGTTTTGATGAAATCCGAAACTAGCGGCGGAACCGTGTTCAGATGTTTGAGCATTACTGCCAGACTGGTATCATCCACGAAAGGCGGGCGACTCGCCAGAAGCTCATAGACGATAATGCCAAGCGAGTACAAATCGCTGCGCATATCGCCTCCCTGACCGCTGGCCTGTTCTGGCGACATATAAATGGGTGTCCCGGTAGAAACGCCATCCGCTGTCAGTCGATTGCTCTGCACCATGCGTGCGATGCCAAAGTCGGTCAGAATGGCGCGACCATGCTCATTTAGGAGAATGTTGCCGGGTTTGACATCTCGATGAACCATGCCTCGCATATGAGCATAGCCAAGCGCCTGAGTGAGATCGTCAACCAATTCCCGCACTCGTGAGAGTGGGAGACGTTTCCCCTGCATATTAGCTTCTTCGAGGACATCGCGCAGGGTTTGCCCCGGAATATAAGACATGACCATATAACAAACAGGCAGGCCGTCGCGATAAATGACGTTGAAGTCATAGACCTGGACGATATTGGGGTGGTTGAAGCTGGCAATGAATTTGGCTTCGCGTTCAAAACGTTCCTTGAACGTTGGGTCATCCGCCAGATGTTCATGGAGAATTTTGATGGCAACGAGGCGTTCCAGACTGGTATCCCACGCCTTGTAGACGCGGGCCATACCCCCAGTGCCGATCCGCTCCTTGAGTTCATAGCGGTCTAACTGCCCGTTGATAAGGTCGATCATGAACCGATTACCCCGCGCGGATGCATATTGTCTTATTATACTCTACGTATCTTTCAAGGGAACGGATTGATCTTAATGCGGGCCAGTGGATCAAGCCTCGATGACGATTTTGTGACTTTTAAAGGCCTGGGCTACACTTCTTTGTTATGACACCGAGTCGAATTGTTACTTTATTACTGTTGTTGATCCTGGGACGGGTTGACATTAGTCTGGGACAAGCGCGTGCAAATCCGCTCTACGCGCCGATGACGTTTCCCATTGATGTTGACCCCTCCCTATATACAAACCCATTTGATTCGAGTGATATTGAACTGGTCGGTGTCTTTGAGTCGCCATCTGGCAAACAAGTGGTGATCCCCGGCTTCTGGATGCAATCGTACCGCGATCAGTGTGTAAAATTCTGCGGTGTCGAAGACCTCACGACTGCGGGAGATCCTTCCTGGCAGGTGCGTTTCGCGCCCGATGAAGTAGGGCACTGGTCATACAACCTTCAAGTTCGTGACGATGGAACGACCGTCAAAGTTGAGAATGGCGAATTCGATGTTGTGCCTTCGGATCATCCGGGTTTCATCAGTGTCAGCCCCAATCAGCGTTATTTTCAGTACGACAATGGGCAATCGTATTTCCCGATAGGGCATAATTTGCTCTCATCGTGGGATGAGGGTGGTGGGCTAGTAACCTATCGAAAGTGGCTGCAAGAATTGAGTGCTGCTGGCGGCAACTACGCACGCTTGTTGATCGATGATCCCTGGTTCATTGGTTTGGAATGGAACAGTCCAGCGGGTGATTATCGCGCCTCTCAGCGCGAAGCTGCTCGCCTTGATGCCATTGTCGATATGGCATCGGAATATGGTATTTCGCTTCAGTTAATCCTGCTCTGGCATCAGGCACTCATCAATTATCCTGGTGTACCCGTCGTAATTCCGAGCAACCCACCGCACGCAGACATGAGCGCGGACTGGGATAATTATGGCTATAACGTTCTCAACGGTGGCTTCATGAACGGTCCGGCTTTATTTTTCTCGAATGATCGGGCAAAGGCTCTGTTCCGCCAGCGCTTGCGTTACATTGCGGCGCGCTGGGGAGCTAGTCCACAAATTTTCGCATGGGAAATAATTGATGAGATTGATCACACAACCAACTACAATCCGTCCGTTGCGTCTGCCTGGTTAAGCGAGATGGGGGGCTATCTGCGTCAGATCGATCAGGGACGCCATTTGATCGCCGTCGGAGAGCGGGCATTTGACCCAGCGATTGAGGCAAATGGTATCCTGAACTTTACGCAGGCACATTTCTATCAGCGCCGACCGTTCGAAACCGTTTCCGATCAGGTTGTGGGGGCAATTGGCGCAATTCGTGCAAATTTGCAGGTTGCTCACGCACCCGCTCTGCTGACCGAATTTTCTCTGAATCCCTGGTTTCAACCAACAAGCGATGATCCTGATGGGATCAGCGTGCAGACAACTTTATGGGCATCCGCATTTTCTGGGGCGGGCGGAGGCGCAATGAGCGCCTATGGCGATACCTATATCTCTGCGCTTGGCTTGCAGCGCTATTATCCGGCGTTAGCGGCTTTTGCTGCCGGGGTCGATTGGGCACATCTCAATTTACGGCCTGCGGAAGCTGCTTTACTAAGTGACGACAACGCGACTTATCAACCTTTGCGTATCAGCGGATTTTCGCGACGTTCTGGTCAAGTAGAAGTAGCGACGGCGACGCATATCATCACCGGTGACGCAGTTGTCCCGGATGTGAGTGCTGTTTCCAGTTTTCTCTACGGGGTGGTTGCCAATCACAATTTGCATCGGACACAGAAGTACCACGTGGCGATCTCTCAGGCGACCACGTTCGAAGCTCGTGTTCGCGCGACTTCCATACAGGCAGGCGCTCGGTTGGTGATCAGCGTCGATGGCAGCGAAGCAGCCGAATTGGTGCTGGATTCAGGATCAAAGAACGTGGGTTTGCGCGTGCCGCTTAGCGTAGGTGAACACGACATCACGCTCGAAAATCTGGGAGATGACTGGCTCGAACTCGATTATCTTGAAATTGCTCAGTTCGTAAGTCCAGTTCGGATGCTAACGCTGCGTGACACTGAGGCAGGGGTAGCACTATCCTGGCTTCAAAACCGCGATTACTCCTGGGATCGCATGGATAATCCCCGCGCGAAATTACTCTTTACGTATCGTGTTGATCAGATGCCTGCTGGTCGATATACGGTTGAAATTTGGGATCCGTTATCTGGTGGAGTGATCGGTTCAGAAGTAACTAGTGTTGGCGCTGACGATGTTCTGAGTGTCGATCTTGTGCCGATGGATGCTGAGCTTGCACTGCGGGTTGTTCGCCAGCCGGATTTGGAAACAGAAGAAGCTAAGCCAACACTTGCTCCTACCGTGACATTGTCACTCACAGAAACTCCATCAGCCACACCGAGCCAATTTTCACTTGTTACCAACACCCCTGCGCCGACGGCTTTACCGACTAAAACGTTCACGCCGAGCGCAACTTTTACGTGGACTGCTACAGAGACTTTTCCCCCGACAATGCCGCCTCCAGAAATAAGCACAAGCACAATGCCCATGACCGTAGTTCGCTCGGCGACTAAGGCCGCTTCAGTGGAATTAACGATGATCAACGCCTCGTCTGCGATGCCCACTTTGCGTCCTGACCCCTCGCTTACCCCTGGCCCCACAATGACGAATACCGCGTCTTCCTAATCGCTCTGGGGTGTTCAGCGCGAAAAAATAAACAATGCTATACTCCAACTTGTCACCTAACGAGGGGCAAGGCATGACGGCTCGACTGACAAATCGCACGGAACGTCTGATTAAGATGGAGCAGCTACTGTTTCGGAATGCTTCTGGTTTGCGCGCTGTTGAATTGGCTGAGGCCTGTGGCGTGGATCGGCGCACAGTCTATCGGGATTTGTCGCTGCTGAACGAAGTCGGCGTACCTATCTTCCAGAAAGAGGGCCGTTTTTGCCTGGAACGTGACCAATATCTTGCGACCATTCGGCTGAGTTTTGATGAAACTGTCGCGCTGCTGCTGACCGCTTCGATGTCACGCCAGGAGAATCCTCATCTGACTTCGGCAATGGCAAAGCTCAGCCAGGCGCTTCCCGACTCGGTAGCGGCTCACGCCAGCGTCTTGACCGAGTTGACTCAGCAGCAGACGGCGGATGCTGCACGTGTTGAAATCCTTGATACGATCACACGGGCCTGGGCAGAACAGCGCTGTATTCAACTGTGGTATCGCACGCGCGACGACAGTAAGGGACGTGTCCGCGAAGTGTCTATATATTTCATCGAGCCGAAACCAGACGGAGCGGTTTACATCGTTGGTTATGACAGTCTGTCGCAGCGGGTACGCGCTTTCAAGTTAAACCGAATTAAGCGAGCAGAGATGCTGCAAAGTACCTACCAGATGCCTTTTCATTTTGACACAAAACGTTACCTATTTTATTTGCGCGGTGCTTCCAAAGCACGTAATTAGATTGCGCTTAGCAGGGCAAATGACTTACGGATTGATCGCGGTAGCGAAAGCCAGGCTTAGAGCATTGTAGACTGGGCGCGGCGCTCCTGAAGGCGAAACGACACTGTAGTAACAAGCCTCAACATCATCGGGCTGGGCAACACAACTATTCAAGTTGTAGACGATCATCACGCTGACGAAACCGGAGTTTGCGCCAAGTTCGAACGCACGCGAGGTGTACTGCGCTTGCTTTTGTAGACTGTTGTAATTGAAGTAACGGCTGTTATTCGGTGGGGGTGTTGTGTCGTCACTGGTTCCCCAGCCGAACTGTGTCACCCAAATCTGTGTGCTGCCATCCCCGTTTTCCAGCATGATTTTATGATAGTCGTTCAGTGTATCCAGGAAGTAAAAGCTAGGATGGCCGTAGTGGGTGAGGACACCTTCCGGTGCATCACAGCAAATGGAGTCCGGTGGATTGCCGAAGCCGAAGGGGTGTGCACCAACAGCGTCGCTGATGTCTGTAAGCCCCAAAGAGTATAATGCCGCCAAAAATTTACGGTCATCTATGGCATTAATGCCGTCATTGAAGCCCGTAGGCGCAAGCCCCGCACTCACAACATCAGCGGCGGGATCAGCAGCTTTGACGGCGGCATATGCCCCGCGCAGTAGTTCGGCATAGCTCTGGGCACTGATCGGATGAATAGGACTATTCCACTCCCGGCGCAGATTAGGCTCGTTCCAGATTTCATAGGCGCGCACGCGACCAGCGAAATGAGCTGCGAGAGCGCTGACAAACGTATTGTAGGCGGCGAAATCGTCGGGCGGCCCGTTCTCAACTTGGCTCGATCGCGCCCAGTCTGGGGCGTCGGTAAGTGTCAATAGAATGTTCAGATTGCTGGCTTCCAGTGCATCGACAATTGTGTCCAAACGCGGGTAATCAATATTGCCACGCATGGTCTCGTATTCTCGCCAGGAAATACTGACTTTTGCCCAATGCAGCGCCAATGCTGCGATCTGTCGGGATACAGCATTGGCATCCTGGTTGTCGAAGAACGCCTCGATTCCATAATCGAAAGCAGGCGCAGCGGTTTGAGCCTCAGCGGCGATGTCCAGCGTGGTTTGTGTGTCGGGTGTTGTTTCGATATTTTCTGGCGTGCTGGCGGCGGTTGAACTGGGTAGGGCAGTTGACCGTGCTGTTACGGTGGCGGTTGTATTCGCCGTCGGAATGAGCAGTGTTTGCCCGATGACAACCAGTTGAGGATTCGCCAGATTGTTCAACTTCATAAGCGTGCCAACCGTTGTATGATAACGTGAGGCGATTAATCCCAGTGTGTCACCCATCTGGATGCGATAGGTGAAAGTCTCAGATGTTGGGGAGGGTGTTGGAGTATCGTCAGCGCTGACTTGGAAGCTGATTAACAGACATAATGCAGCGAACAGGACAATCCAGTTGATTCTGGACATTCAACGCTCCCAGCCTACAAAGAGTTTCTACGATCTTACCCTGACTATTGGTGCGATGCTACCTTAAGGCTAGCGTTAAAGCCGCTTGCGGTTTATAACTATTTCCAGAATGCAGAGGAGGCATTCTCACTATGTTGAGAAAACTGGCAGTCGTTATGACTGCGCTGCTCTTAGGTGTGTCTGCGGTTGCGGCGCAGGATAATCGGACTGTATTCTGGCAGCGCTGGGATGTGCTTATCAACAACGTAGACACCACGAACAATCAATTCAGAGTCACTGAAATCTATGATGTACAGTTTACCGGGACTTTTCATTTTGGTTCGGCAGTCATTCCGCTCGACAGATTGGACAGTATCCATAATATCCAGGTAACAGAGGACGGGACGGCCTATCGCGAAGATTGTTCTGGCAGTACGGGTACATACTGTACAGAGAATACACAGGATGGTCTCTCAATCAATTATTACTTCCTCAAGAGTATTTCCAATGCGAGCGGACATTTCGAGATCAGTTATACGGTCGATGGTGGTTTGCGCATCTATTCTGAGGGCGACCAATTGTGGTGGAGTGCTGTGCCTTCGCAGCACTATGGCTTCCCGATTGGGAGCAGTACGATAACGGTGAAACTGCCGCAAGGTTATGCCCCGCGCGAGGGCGTCGATCCAGTGGTCACTTACGGCGCTCCGGGCGATGTACAGGTGAACGGGTCAACAATCGTTGCGAAAGCGACGCGCCAGATTGGTGGCGATGAAGCTTTCGAAATCCGCGTCCAGTATCCCCACGACCCCAATGCGAAACCGCCTGTATGGCAGGGTTCGTTTGATCAGCAGCGCGCCTTTGACGAAAATGTCCTTCCGTTAATCAACCTGGGTGTGATAGCGATCTCAATGCTAATCGCGATTGGTGGAGGGTTGTTTTTCTACCTGCTGTATCTTCGTAAAGGACGTGATCCTAAAATCGGGCCTGTGCCAACTTATCTGAGCGAACCGCCCTCTGACTTGCCTCCGGCAATCGTTGGGACGCTGGTGGATGAACGCGCCGATCCACGCGATGCAATTTCGACAATCATCGACATGGCGCATCGTGGCTATCTCGCGATTGAGGAGTCGCAGAACGAGGGCGTATTTGGATTGGGCCGAAGCAGTACATTTACTTTCAAGCGCAGTGATAAGCCACTCGATGAGCTGAGACCCTTTGAAAGTACGCTAATGAATCGTCTATTCTCTGGAAACAAGCTCGAACGCACGATGGATTCGCTGCGAGACAAGTTCTACACGGTAATTGCTCAAATTCAGACCGAACTGTATAAGGAATTGGTCACTGAGCAGTTGTTTGATACCAATCCTGACAGCACGCGGACAATGTGGGGGGCGATTGCGATCATCATTCTCGCACTGGCGGTGGTGCTGGGCTTTGTGCTGTTCTCGCTCACGGATAAATACGGTATGCTGCTGATTTTGCCACCGATTGCAATCGGATTTGTCGGTGTTGCAGCGCTGCTGATTGGCCCAGCAATGCCCGCGAAAACGCGCAAAGGTGCCGAGGAAGCGGCGAAGTGGAAAGCTTTCTACGAATATCTGTTGCACCTGGAAAAATACACCAAAATAGAAGAAGCTGCTCAGCAGTTTGAGCGCTACCTTCCGTATGCCGTTGCCTTCGGTCTGGATAAAACCTGGATTCACAAATTTAGCCGTGTGAGTTCGATGCCCATTCCTTACTGGTATTACCCAACTTATGTGGGGCCTTATCGACGAGGCTACATTGCAGGTACGCCGATGCCGCGCAGCTTTAATGCCGAAGGAGCGGGTGGGATGTCAGGTAGCCTTGCGCGCGCTGGTGGTGGCGGTGTTTCGCTCGACCAGATGTCTGGTAACCTCGCTGGTGGACTAGAGTCGATTTCTGGCGGTCTTACGCATATGCTTGATTCGGCTTCGCGTGCGATGACCAGCCGCCCGCAGCAAGCGTCGAGCAATTCGAGTGGAAGCTGGCGCAGCGGTGGTGGTGGCTGGAGCGGCGGCGGTTTTAGTGGTGGCGGTGGCAGCGGCGGCGGCAGCCGAGGATTTGGCTGATAGGAGAGTCTATGAACAGCAGTCGGTTGGTCGGCATCATTTTGACGGTCGTTGGTCTGGGTATTGCATTGATCGCCGGCATCTGGATCGCTACTCAGGTGTCGTCTAAAGCAGTTACAGGAGGCGGCGCGGCGCTTGGTGCGGGGCTGGCGTTTATTCCTGTAGCGCTGTTTGTCGGTGTCGGGATTTATCTCTTTTCGCGCGGTGGCACGGAGGCTCAGGAGGAGTCCGTCATGCAGAAGCAGCGCCAACTGCTTGACATCCTTAAGAGTCGTGGGCAGGTTTCTGTGAGCGATATGGCGCTGGAGATGCATTCCAGCGTTGATTCGGTCAAGGATATGGTCTACCAGTTGGTAGGGTTGCAGGTGTTCAGCGGCTACATCAACTGGGATCAGGGTATTCTGTACTCGTCAGAGGCCAGCAAATTGCGTGAACTTGATAAATGCAAGAACTGCGGCGGTGAAATAACGCTGGCAGGGAAGGGGATTGTTCGCTGCAAATACTGCGGCACAGAATATTTCCTATCCTGATTTCTCTAACACCTCGTTTCTGGGGGGATGAAATCGGCGTACTACCCTAAAATTAGAGCAATGTGGATAGGATGAAGGAGTTGGCAATGTCGGACTTGTACAATCAGATCGTTAGTCAACGTGGCTCAATAGAGCGCTTGATTGCGCGGCTACCAGGCTTCAGCGGCTATGTGGACAAATCAACACGCCGAACAGCAGATCGGATGCTGCGCGACCACATTGCTGATCAGCTAACACAGCGGATTAATCGCTTTGCGCAGACTGAGCGGAAACTACTGGATAACGGCGGTCTCAGCTACATGAGCAAGACCACAAATGTCAAGATGAAATTGCAAACCTATCGTGACCGGGTCAAGGCAGCCGCTTCGGGCTATTCGGGTTTTGGCGAGGCGGTTAAAGTCGATGCTGAAGCACTGGAACGAATCTACAGTTTCGACGAAGCACTCATACGCTATTTGGATAAGTTTGACGAAGCGCTCAATACTTTTGACCAGAGTGTAACCGGTAACGAAGGCGTCGATGCGGCTATTTCGACGCTTGACAGCCTTACGACCGAAGCGAATGAAGCGTTTACGCTGCGCGAAGATGTTCTGACCAATATCAGTAAGTCATTGTCTTCCTAAAGGAGCGAACGAATGGCACGCATCATTGACGTAATCGACCACACCAATGTCGGCACCGAAGAATTGGCCTATCGTGAACCACAGATGGGTGGCGGTGACTGGCGGATGGGTTCACAGGTCATTGTCGGCGAAAGTCAGGCAGCAGTGTTTGTCTATCAGGGGCAGGCGCTTGATGTTTTGAGAACGGGGCGGCATACCCTCTCGACCGCGAATATTCCGGTTTTAGCTGGTCTAATTGGTATGGCGACCAACGGACGAACACCATTTACCGCAGACGTTTATTTCGTCAACCTGAAGGATATGCCGCAGGTCGGTTGGGGTACCAAGCCACCGATTCCGATGGAGACGCCCGGACGTGGCATGGGCATTGTACTGTTGCAAGGACATGGCGTGATCGACATTGGTGTCGATGACCCGATGCGCTTTGTCAAGCAGTATGGCATTGGTAAACCGATGACGACGCTTTCGGATGTGCGTGATCGGATCCAGAGTATGCTGCTCGGCGAAATTTCAGAGTTGGTCTCAAAGTCTGGTGTTCAGAGTGTTCCGGACGCCAACAAAATCCTCGGCGATCTTGAAGGTGCGATGCTCACCAAAGTCAACGACAAGTTTCAGGCGCTTGGTCTGCGGATCAAAGCATTCGAGGCAGTGCCGTTTGTCGCCAAAGAAGACGTCACGCTTGATGAAATTCGCAACTATGTCACGGCTGAGGCTTATGAGCGCTATGCCAATGAACGGCGCTTCAATATCGCCCAGACCGCTGCCGGGAATCAAGGCGCAGGTGGCACGCTGGCAAGTGCTGGAATAGGCCTGGGTGTGGGACAGCAGCTTGGTTCGACGCTCAACCCGGACATGGCAGCGATGCAGCAGCGTATGGCGGAACAGCAGATGCAAATGCAGCAGATGATGATGAACATGATGCAGCAGAATCAGGCAGCGCAGGGGCAGCCGCCGCAGGCGGCACCGCAACCTGCTGCGTCAGGGAATGTACTAAACTCGAACCCTCAGACCAAAGACGACGTTCAAAAGTTTTTGGATACGCTGGATGCGAAGCTGCTCTCCGGCGAGCTTTCCGAACCGATATACAATCGGCTAGTCGAGAAGTGGCAGAAGCGGCTGGACGAACTCAGTTAGTGGACGTGCAACGTCTGAAGGGTATAACTATCGCCGTCTCCTATAGGGAGACGGCGATTTGTTTCTGGGTCGTAGAATCCGAGTGAAAGTGCATACTCCCCCGATGGAATTCCGTCTAGGGACAACGAGTAGACGTCACGGTAGATACTGCCTATTTGCCACGAGTCAGTTGAGACGCGACCCTCCTGCGGATAGTGGTCTGCCTGTGCGAAGATTTGATTGGCGTTGCCTAAATGAACGAACACTTTTTGGGACGTTGCAGTTGTCTGGAGTGCGCGCCAATAGAGCCATAGAGTAAGCGTATCGGTTGGTTCTGAAGCAACATAACTACCAACAAGTTCTATGCTATCCCCGAATGTAGCGAAAGGTCTGACTGCAATTTCGCTGCTGCTCACCTGCCAGCGTTTGAATTCCTGTACGGGCAGCGTGTCCACCGAGGTACTGCGCACCAATTGCATATTTGCTTTTAGCCAATCTTCGGCGCTAGTCCCGTTTGCCCAATCTCGAAGATTGGCAACGTACCAGATCGCCATATGTTCCTGATTTCGCATAGTCAGGAGCCGATCGATTTCCTGCGGCGATTGGTTCGGGTTTGCAGGGAGTTTATCATCACAATTCGCTGCTGCCTGATAATCCTGACAGTAGAATGTAAATGACTCATCAGCGGCCGCCTGGATAACCCAGTCGTCTGGTTGAGTATGTTGGTGTAAATAGAGGGCAAGGCCACGCCAGTTCGGCGACTTCGCATAGTCAGAAAGAGAATAGTAATTTAACAGTACAAATAATCCCATCAACAGTACAACAACAAAGCCCACAGTGACAACTAAACGACTGCGAAAATACAGGACTAAAGCACACAAAATGAGCGTATAAGCAGGTGCAGCCGCCAGAACATAACGAGGCTCAAATACATTCAGCCGCGTAGAGACAATACCTAACAAGACCAGTGGTACCATTCCCCATAACATCAAGAGCAAGGCCTGGTGTTGATGTTGTTGTTTCCATAATAAAACTAAACCAATCACCAACCCTGCCAACAAAACTAATACAAGCACCAGACCAATATTCGTCGGAAAAACAGTCCCGAACGTCTGCTTAGGTGTCCCAAACGTTAGGGTAGGGAGAAAACGCGTGATCCACTGCTGTGCCTCGAAGTGACTCCCGGTACCGCCATAGCCACTTCCCAAAAGGAGGCGAGATTGCAAATACCAGGGAGCTAGCAGAAAACCAATCGCAATTTCTGCACCGATCCAACGCAGAATAAGACGCCGATTACGCCAATAGATGGGAAACACATACAGACTCAGAACGAGAATAATGAATAATTCGAGGTAGTAAACATAGGCTGCGAGTGTGCCTACAACGATATAGAGTATCCAATCAACGCGCCGCTGCCTGTCTAACGCTCGGAGCGCCAGCCACACCGCACACACGCTGAGAACAGCCCAAATCGCGTAATTGCGTGCGTCCTGAGCGTGCCAGATTTGATTGGGATTAATTGCCCAGAAGAATGCTGCCATCAGCCCCAGCCGTCGTCCACCAAGCCGGTGTCCAAGCGCATAGAGAATTGGAACAGCGACAACGCTTAGAAGTGCAGGAAGAATGCGGGCGACATATTCACTCGTCCCCATGACAAGTGCCCAGCCGCGAAAGAGGACGTAGCTGAGGGGAGCCTGTGGATCAACAGTGGCGATATTAGCGAGTGTCTGTGCAAGTGGTTCACGCATCCAGTGAAGCACTGTGAAAGCCTCATCGCCCCGCAAAGAAACGATGTTCAGATGAAAAAAGCGCAGCGCGAACCCCAGCAGTGTTAAAGCGACAACGCTGCCGAGGACTCGTTTGTTCGTGGGCATCAATGCGGTAACGTTGCCTCTTCAAATGCGGAGATTTGTTCCGGCGTCAATGACATACGGTTCTCTTTACCCACATCACGCAAAATGTCCTTGAGGATAGGGGATTTCTTGCCTACGGGGAAGACAACAGGAACCACTGGTTTTGTAATCACCAGATCGGCTTTCGGATCAACGAAGACAATCAAGGGGTGAACTTCAACATCAGGGGCGATTGGCTGGAGCTTTGCACGAACACTTTCGGCAGCTTTCTGCGCATCTGCCGTTGGGTTACCCATACCGTCAAAGCGGAAAATCCCAGCAAGGCGTTGAATAGCACTCTTGTGGGTTGTCCATTGATCACCATCAACCTCATAGCGACCATCCTGAAAACGGGTCACAATGGCGAAAACACCTTGCGGACAAATCAAGACGTGGCGAGCCGGAAAATGATAGTAGTTATAAAGCACACTCTTATTGCTAATGCCTTTCAATCCCTCACGAATTACAACCTCTGGACGCGGCTGGCGCACCCAGAGGTTAGTCATGCGAACGGAGACAATCGTTGTGATAAAGGCGATTGGCAGAATGGCCGTTTGCAGCACACTTATCAGCACCATGTTGTCAGACGAAATAGATGCTGCCTGCTGATTGATCACAATCAATCCCAGAATCAGGATGCCAAAGGTTGCAAAAAAAAGATACTGCGCGATCTGCCGATTGCGATGCGCCAGCCGTTCATTGGTTTCGACGCGCATTGCGCAGTCCTTCCTTAGTGTGTGAAATAAGCGAGATTTCCGCCGTGTCTAACCTCTGCACAAACGACATTGCCGAAGCGTACTGTCGTCAAGATGTGCCAGGCGCGCGGCTGCCCATAAGCATTGCCGATCACTGCGTTCCCGATGTCATTTGCATCCGGGATAATACAGTGCGTGATCGCAATGGGGAAATCTTTCTCGACATTCCCATGCTCCTTGAAAGCAATGATGTCGTAGAGAGTCCCCTTAAAAGTGTAACCTGCGGGTACCGCAGGGTTCTGCCAGAAGGGAACCGGTTGGCACGAAACGGCAATCGCAGAAAGCAGACTCGACGCAATATCTCCCGTGTCATACGAGACATTCCCACAGGCAGGGTAGGGTGCCATGATACCAAGATTGACATCTCCACCATTCGGCGTCTGAGTGCCTGTAGTTGACGTACTGCTGCTGTTTGCGCCCGTGATTTCGGCGGTAATACGAGCCTTACCATTCAGATTGATATTCACGGGTGCAGTTCCATCCGAAGGGCCAAGTACCTGGGCTGTTGACAATTTCGAAAGGTCAAACGTCCCACCGCTTGTCCAGGCCCAGTAAGTTAACACGGATGTGCCAGAGGTATCGGCAAAAAACGAGAAGCCCACAGGAAGATTGAAACCGATCCAAACTACAGGCTGCGTAATCGAAATCGGGCTGGTAAACGTCACCGTGAACGTTCCCGCCGAAGTAATGTCAACTTGCTGCGAACCTGCAAGTGTCGCATCGACAGGGGAACCACCGTTGGCATCCTGATAAACAAGTGCCGTAACGGTTGATCCTGGTACAGGCGTATTCACTGAGATACTCAGTTTATCAATGACGGCAGGGCGTTGAATTCCCAGCGAATTGAGATCAAAGCCATTCATTACAACTGAAGATTCCCCGGAGATATGCCAAGGGGCATTGCCATCACCTGAGTTATCTGAAATGACCTGGTTGCCCGCAGCAACAGGAACTACAAGCGCGATTAGAAATACACATACCATCAACAAGCCAGCTTTTTTCATCATCCCAGCATCCCCGTTCCCTTCCAACCTACGCGCACGTATTTTAGGGGGTATTACGTCGATGGTCAAGCAACCTCACGTTTCGCTGGGAGCAGGCCATGACAAAGAGTGTTGGCGTTGTCACCTGCTACGTAGGCTTTTCGATACCGCTCTGATAGAGGCGAGTTCCACGATGCGACAGGGAGAAGCCTGTCGGAGCGGCGGATGATTGAAATGTCACACCACGCTTCGCGCAATTCTGACGGTTGTAAGTGTTTCACTCAGCGCTATAATCGTCACGTTTGCGAGGGTAGGTATGGTCTGCGATGCAAGAATTTGTTCTACTTGGGATCGTTCTCGTTCTTGGATTGGGTGCTTACTGGTCACTCGTCATTTTCCCGCGCCAGCGCGATTTCCAAAAACAGCAAAAATACGTTAACACGCTAAATATTGGTGATGAAATGATTACATTCGGGGGAATCATCGGTCGCGTCATGAGCGTCGAACCGGAGAAGGGGATTGCGACCATTGAGATAGCTGATGGTGTGGTCATTCGGGTACTGGCTGCATCGCTGATGCGCCCTTATGACCCGGACGAGCTCGCCGAAAATGCACAACTCGCGAGCCGAGGCAAAAATTAGAGATAACAGTCATGGATTGGTCATTTATGAAAGGTTCCTATGAACGGCAGTAATCTTCGATGGTTAATCATCGTCATTCTCTTGACGGTGTTCTCGATTTGGGTCATCCTCCCAGATACCCAGGGTATTCACATCGACACGGATAATGACGGCAAACCCGACATCAATGTCAATGTCAAACAGCAGTTGGGTCTTGACCTTGTCGGCGGCCTGCGTGTTCTTCTGACAGCTCAGCTCCCGCCAGGAAGCTTCACGGTCAGCGATATGCAGCAAACCGCGAATAATGTCGCAAAACGCGTGAATGCCCTTGGGGTAACCGAGCCAACTGTGCAGGTTGTTGGCTCGAACCGCATTCTGGTCGAACTTCCCGGAATCACCGATGAGAAGCAGGCAATCGACACCATTCAGCAAACCGCCCTGCTAGAATTTGTCGATTTCAGCGGTATGAGCGGGCAGATTAGCAACTTCACAGGTAAAAAGATTCTCACCGATTATCAGGTGAAGACACAACCGGATGTGAATGCTGCGGGCGACCGAGCCGTTAATCCCTCAACGGGGCAGCCATTTACGACCGTGATGACCGGTGCTGGGCTGCAATCGGCGGCAGCGCAGTTACAGACGAACAATGAGTGGGTTATCGCGTTCCAGCTCACATCTGATGGAGCCGCTGTTTTTGGCCCATTCACTGGTTCGCATACGGGACAACCGCTTGCGATTGTGCTCGACGGGACAGTCATCTCAGCACCGACGATCAACTCCCGCCTCGATACAGGCGGTGTTATTCAGGGGAATTTCACCCAGCAGACCGCAAACCAACTTGCGCTTCAGCTTCGTTCCGGCGCACTCCCGATTCCGTTGGCTGTCGAAAGTGCGGAGACCGTTGGTGCAACACTCGGTCAGCAGTCCGTCAATCTGAGTATCCGCGCTGGCGTTCTCGGTGTCGTTGTCGTCCTGCTGTTCATGTTGATTTACTACCGTGTTCCGGGCGTGGCGGCTGACCTTGCGCTGCTCATCTTCATTGCACTCAACATGGCGGTGTTCAAGCTGATCCCCGTAACGCTGACCTTACCAGCCATTATTGGCTTCATGATCTCAATTGGAACAGCGGTAGACGGCAATATTCTGATCTTCGAACGTATCAAAGAGGAACTTCGCAGCGGAAGCACACTCGATGTCGCCATTGACGAAGGCTTTAAGCGTGCCTGGAAATCCATCCGCGACTCGAACTTCTCAACGATCCTGATTTCCTTCGTTTTATTCCTGTTCGGGCAGACACCGGGCGCAAGTATCGTCGCCGGGTTTGCTATTACGCTTATGATCGGTTTGCTGATTAATCTGTTCACAGCGGTTATTGTGACACGTACCTTCCTTCATCTGATGGTAGGTCTGTTCCGTCAACCACTGAAGGAACGGGTCTGGTTGCTGGGGGTTTAGGAGAAAACTATGTTTAGCTTAGTTCAAAAGCGGCGCTGGTTCTACATCTTTTCAGCCGCACTCATCATCCCTGGCCTCATCATCATGGCGTATTCACTGTTTACGACAGGTTCGTTGTTTCACCTGAGTAACCAGTTTGTGGGCGGTAGCCAGTACGAATTGAAATTCACGGCAGCAGGTGCAACGGAAGCCAACATCGGCGATGTCTTTCGCCAGAATGGCAATACAGACCTCAGTATTCAACAGGTAGGCGCTCCCGAAGATTTCCACTGGACAGTACGCGCGAATTTCCAGGATCAGGCCACGCAGAACGCAATTATTGACGAACTTGACAAGATTGTTCCGCTTGACCGGAGCAGTCTGCAAATCGAGCAGGTTTCAGCGACGGTGGGGCAGGAGGTGACACGCGCCGCGTTCTATGCGGTGATTCTCGCTTCCTTTGTCGTGACAGGGTTTATCGTTCTGGCGTTCCGTCAGGTTCCCAACGCGGTGCGTTACGGCGTCTGCGCTATTGCGGCTATGTTCCACGACGTATTGGTCGTTGCCGGAGCGATGTCGCTGCTAGGATTGCTTTTCCACTGGGAAGTGGACGCCCTTTTTCTAACGGCAACGATGATGGTGGTCGGCTTTTCGGTGCAGGACACGATTGTGTTGTTCGACCGTATTCGTGAGAACATTCCGAAACACCTAGGTGAACCCTACGAAGTGATCGTCAACCGAAGCATTCTGGAGACGATCCATCGGTCGCTCGCGATTCAGTTGAACGTGTTTTTCATCATCTTCGCTATTCTTCTGTTTGGCGGTGAGTCGATCAAACAGTTTATTTTCATCCTGTTTATTGGGTTATTGACCGGTACCTATTCGTCAATCTTCATCGCGGTGCCTCTATTGGTATCGTGGGAGAAGGGCGAAATTCCCTTCGTCAACCGTCGTCGCACGGCTGCCCTGAAACCTTCGGAAGCGTAAAATGATGCGGGCGTTGGTACTTGAAGATCAATTGCGCTTCGACAACCAAGTACCAATGCCCATTTTGCAGGGCGATCAGGCGCTCCTCAAAATCCGCAAAGCAGGAATCTGTAACACCGACCTCGAAATTATTGGTGGCTATAAAGGCTTTTCTGGGATTCTGGGACACGAGTTCGTTGCCGAAGTTGTTGATGGGCGTCCGGACTTGATTGGCAAGCGGGTTGTTGGTGAAATTAACGTCCCCGACGGCACTTGCGATATGTGTCAACGTGGGATACCGAGCCAGTGTCGTAATCGCACCGCAATCGGCATAACGGGTCATCCCGGTGTATTTGCGGATTATCTGGCACTAAGCACTCAAAATCTCCATCTCGTTCCAGACGGTGTTCCAGATGACGCCGCTGTATTTGTCGAACCGCTGGCGGCTGCGCTGCAAACGATTGAAGCCGTTCACATTTCGCCTCGCGACCGTGTCGTCTTGATTGGCGCTGGGAAACTAGGATTGCTGGTTGCTCAGGTCGTTCGACTTACCGGGGCAGAGGTCGCCGCTGTCGTGCGTCAGAACAAATCCGCGCGTTTGCTCAATCAATGGAGTATACCGACGTTTGCTTTGAGCGAGCTTCCGCAGAAACGCGCGCAGATCGTAATCGACTGCACCGGTACGCCAGAAGGTTTTGCTGAAGCGCTCAATCTTGTCGAACCGCGTGGAACAATCATCCTCAAAAGTACCTACAAGGCGATACCACAAATGGATATGAGCCGAATTGCAGTTGAGGAGATCAAAGTTGTCGGCAGTCGCTGTGGGCCATTTGCTGCTGCGCTGCGTCTGCTGGATGCTGGACTCGTTGACGTAGAATCGCTGATTGAGGCGCGCTATCCTCTGGAACAAGGCTTAGCAGCAATCGAATGTGCTGCCGAACGAGGAATGTTAAAAGTTCTGCTGGAGATTAGTTCGCCAGAGGCAGTGTAAAGAAAAATGACGATCCGACACCGGGTTCACTTTCCAGCCAAATCGCGCCCCGGTGTGCTTCCACGATATATTTAGCGATTGCCAGACCAAGTCCAGTCCCCTGAACTGATCCCGCAGTATCAGCGACACGAAAGAACTTCTGGAACATATTCTTCTGATCTTCGCGCGAAATTCCATTTCCCGTGTCAGATACGACAATTTCAACAAAGGGTTCATCATGTCGAACACTCTGATAAACCTTCACGTTGATGTGTCCATTTTCCCGATTGTATTTGATTGCATTCGTCAGCAGATTTAACAACACCTGCTTGATTTTGCCTCGGTCACCATCCACCGTAAAAGGTTCAAGTTCTGTATTGATTGTGACACCGCGATCACCAGCTTGGGGGAGAACCACGTTTACACACTCTGAAACTAGATGATCGACCTCGAATGGCTCCTGATCGATGCGCATCCGGCCTGATTCCAGGCGCGCAAGGTCGAGGAAATCGCTGGTCATATGAATCAGACGTTCAGTTTCCTGCTGCATAATTTCAACAATGTCGGTTTGCTCATCTGAGAGTGTTCCACGCTGAAGCAGAACAGCGCTGGTACGCAGCGATGCGAGCGGAGTGCGCAATTCATGTACCATTTCTGCCATAAAGTCACTTTGCTGAAACAGACGCGCATTTTCGATAGCAATGGCAGCCTGTCCGGCTAAGGTGGTCAGAATTTTGATGTCTTCGCCATTGAAGCGCGTGCGACTGCGTTTGTTGACTGCCTCAAGCGCGCCGATCACTTTTTTATGGGTTCTCAGAGGGACAGCCAACACATTGCGGGTCTCAAACTTCAGAACATCGTCAACGTTCTTGAAGAAATTGGGCTCCTGTGTCACATCCTCGATGACGCGCGGCTCACCGTGTGTAACCACCCAACCAGCGATACTGCCTTCCATCGGCACGACAATGGTAGTCATATTTTGATCCATCGTGTCGGCCAGTTCGAAGCGTAGTTCTCCGGTGGAAGGATCGACTAGAAGAATCGAAGATGCCTCTATATCGAGGAGTTCCATTGCAGCGCTGATAATACGTTTAAGCAACGCCACATGGTCGCGCGTGGCATTCAACTGTTGGCTAATTTCGATCACCCGCTCGTAGCGAGCAAGAAGCTGGTTGAATGTCGTGCCATCATCGCGGGCAAGTGTCATGCGATGTCCCTTTATTAGACGGTTTAGGGAAAAATGCCAGCGGTATTTTCCAGGAAAACCGAGGCTTCCTGGCTCCTCTCAAATAAAGGCCGCTTCCATCAGGATGGAACTTCACCACCTGCTGGCATTTTGCTGCGGTTGTACAAATCTTCTGCCAATTTGATCATCTGGCTGGAAGCAATTGCTGTTGGCTGGAACATCACGGCAGGGACATTCGACTGAAGCGCCTGCGAAACCAGCTCTGACGCCAGCGATATTACCGCACGGATTTCCCGACCAAGTATCTGTTCGACTTCATTCCAGGAGGGCGGCGCGCTTGAAGCTGCACGATTAATCACGACAACGTGAACGTGATTCGTATCCGTGCGACTGGCATCAATTTCCTGAAGCAGTTCTCTCGCCATACTAAGTGTTATTGAAACAGGATCGACCACAACGACAAGTTGATCCATCTCACGCTGAAGCTGGAATGTGGTCGGTGTAAGTCCACTACCGAGGTCAAAAATTGCGGGTTTTCCCATAGTACGCAAGGCACGCACTACCGCATTCGCCGCATCTAACGAATATTCCAAAGCCGCTTCCGCCGGTCGTGCCGAGGAAAGCAAAGCACGCAACCCCGATTGATGAACTGCCAATTCGCCATCAATCGTGCGGGGGCGAATTTCATCAACGGGTTTGCTTAAAATATTCGCCATACCTGCTGAGCGTGGAAAACCAATCGCCAATCCCATGCTGCCCATTCCGAGGCGGAAATCAGCCATAATGGGATTTTCGCCTGCCAGCAAGCGAGCCGCTGCGACGTTCAAGACCAGCGTTGTTGTGCCTACGCCCCCTTTTGCGCCAAGAATGCCAATCGTCGAACCTTTCGACCCGGCGGTTGTTGGACGCGCAGTCGTGCTGCGCATGAGGATTGCTTTTACGCGAGAAGCCAACTCGGCAGGATGCGTCGGTTTCGTCAGATAGTCGTCAGCCCCGGCTTCAAAACCTGCAACTTTATCGTCGATCAGAGTTTTGGCGGTAAACATGATGATGGGGATATTCTGGGTTTCCGGGTTGCGCCGCAGCCTGCGGCTCACTTCATACCCGTTCATGTCAGGCATCATGATGTCCAGAATGATTAAGTCTGGGTGATCGCTTGCTGCACGCGCTAGCGCCTGATTCCCTGCATTCGCAGCAATAACTTCGTATCCATTGCGCTGAAGCATTAAGCCAATCAGCTTCAGGCTATCAATATCATCATCAACAACCAGAATTTTTTCAGGCATTAGAACACCGGCGTGGTTTGTAATTCACAAGTCTTGTCCCTCAAGAATAGCATGAAAGGGGAGGTGGTGCAAACAACTCGCGCGGCTTGTTTGCGCGCTTGCAGGGCAGACAGCTATAATGTTCATTGTCAAACAACGAAGTGAGGTATTAGCAATGCAGGTGGATACAAGGCATAACCCTGACCAGCAATTGCGCGACGTTCTCCATATTATCGCGACCCATCCTGAAACCGAACCTTGTGTCACCTTAATTCTTCAAGCCGCTGCTCAATTGACAGGCGCAACGGGAGCAGCCTATCGCGCGCTCAAGATTTCCCCACTGATGGTGGGTGAAATCCCGCAACCTGAACTGGAATTAGGCTCGGCTGCTGCTTTTGACTCTGCAACGTTCGATTCCAACTCAAATTTGCTGATTTGCCCGATACGCTCCGCTAACCGTTTGATTGGCGTGATGTGGTTAACAGTGGAACCGAGTTTCCAATTCACAGATCCTGAGCGTGAATTTATTGCAGCACTAAGCGATGGATTGATGATTGTTACGGAACGTGCTGAAGCGCAGGCAGAGTATCAAAAACTGATTCGCAGTCAGAACGAATTTGTGCGTATAGTTTCTCACGATTTGCGCTCCCCCCTCACATCCATGCGTGGTTTTGCCGATATGCTGGGTATGGTGGGTGACTTGAACGAGCGCCAGGAGCAGTTCGTCGAAAAAGTGCTTTCGGGTGTCGCTCAAATTACGGCGCTGGTCGATAACATTCAGGATGCTGGGCGATTTGACCCCGAAACGGGCTTCTACGAAATGACACGCTCACAATGTGATTTGCATGACATGCTCAACACAATTGTGAGCAGCTATCTCATCCCCGCATAGAAGCAAGACCTCAAGATTGAAGTCTCAGTCAGCGATGATGTGCCGATCATTAATGCAGATCCGAATATGCTGGTGCGCGCCATTACCAACCTGGTTGATAACGCCATCAAGTACACGCCAAATGGACGGACTGTAGATGTGATCAGCTATGTTCGTGATGGCAATGTGGTCATCGGTGTGCGCGACAGTGGTTTGGGGATTAGCCCCGAAGATCAGAAACAATTATTTCAGCGCGGTGTGCGCGTTCGTCGTCAGGAACATAAAAAGATCAAGGGCAGTGGTCTGGGTCTGTTTATCGTCAAAAGCGTGGCGCTTCGTCACGGCGGTGATGCGTGGGTCGAAAGCGAGATGGGTGTAGGTAGCGTTTTTTCCTTCAGCATTCCACTAAAAGGTGCGAATCTGGTCATCTCCGACGAGAACGCCCGTTGAAAATCGGCTGAAAACGCGCTACGATTCACCGCACAGGTGTTCGACTGAGGGAGTGTTATGCCCATTCAGGTTTTAGCCGATGATGTAGTTGCGCAAATTGCCGCTGGGGAGGTTGTTGAACGCCCCGCTTCTGTTGTTAAGGAACTTCTGGAAAATGCGCTCGATGCCGGGGCCAGCTATATCCATATAGCGCTAAGTGGCGACGGTCGCAGACGCATCCAGATCAGCGATGATGGTGCGGGAATCCCAACCGCTGAAGCCGAACTCGCTTTCACGCGCCACGCGACGAGTAAATTACAAAAACCAGACGATCTCTACTGCATACGTACACTCGGCTTTCGCGGAGAAGCACTCGCCAGTATTGCGGCAGTGAGTCAATTGACCGCGACGACGCGCCATCGTGAAGATCGCATCGGCATAACACTCCAAATCGAGGGGGGGCGGATTCAGCAGCGCAGGTCAGTTGGAACCCCCGGCGGAACCGTTATCACGGTTGAGAACCTGTTTTTCAATACACCTGCGCGTCTCAAGTTTATGAAAAAAGAGATGACCGAAAAGCGGCATATCGCGGAGATCGTTTCGCGCTATGCAATGGCTTACCCAGGTGTTCGCTTCGTTCTGGAACAGGATGATCGTGAAGTCTTTCGAACCAATGGCAGCGGTAGCCTTGCAGATGTGATTGTCAGCGCGATGGGGCTGGATCACATCAAGAATATGCTGGAAGTCGATGATACACAGGGCGATATTCGTGTCTACGGTTTCACTTCGACCCCCAGCATGAACCGTGCCGACCGTTCGAGGATTACATTGTTCGTCAACGGGCGCTGGATTCAGGATAGCGCTGTCACTTACGCGGTGACGCAGGCCTATCATACCTTGCTCATGACGGGACGTTTCCCCGTTGCCGTGTTGATGATCACGATGCCGCCTGAAGATGTTGATGTCAACGTTCACCCAACCAAAGCTGAAGTCCGCTTCCGTGAACCGGATGCCATCTTTTCAGCGGTGCAGCGGGCGGTGCGCCGGGCAGTGATTGATCAGGCACAGACACAATCGCTGCGCGGTCGGCATTATACAACTGATCAAAATGCGTGGCAGCCACATCGTCAGATGGATATAGGGCTATCACTCGATAGCCCAGGGCAGCACGCACGTCAGCGGAGCGGCGAAGAAAGCCTCACTTCAGTTTCGGAAGGTGAAGATACACTCACAATGCCGCGCACGCTGCCGCTGCTGCGCGTTGTTGGGCAAATCGGCGCTGCCTACATTGTCGCTGAAGGCCCAGCCGGACTTTACATGATTGACCAGCACGCCGCGCACGAACGCATCCTCTATGAGCAGTTTATGGCGGAATATCTGCGCCAGAAGACGATTGCGCAATATGCTCTGGCAGCGCAAACTGTGCAGGTTGCGCCCGATGAAGCCCATTTGATCGAAGATAAGCTTGGCCTTCTGAGCGAACTCGGTTTTGAACTCGAACCTTTCGGCCCGAATGTTTTCGTCATTCGAAGCGTTCCAGCAATGCTTGCGGACAGCGATCCCGTTGAGGTGATTGCGGGGATTGTCGATGATCTTGCGCAGGGAAACACGCCGGGAATGGGGACCGTTGAGGAGAAAATTGTCCTCCGCGTCTGCAAATCGGCAGCCGTAAAAGCAGGGCAAATCCTGAGCTTTGAGCAGATGCAGGGCTTAATTCGCCAGCTTGAACGCTGCCAATCGCCGCTCACCTGCCCCCATGGTCGCCCGACGATGATCCACATGAGCACGGATCAGCTTGAACACGAATTTGGGCGAATCGTTTAGAAGTAAACACTCTAACTACGTGTCGATACCTGCCAGATCGACAGCTATCTGATGAAGCCGCGTTCACTAGCAGAAGCTAGCCGTTAGCTAACCGTTAGCTAACGGCTCTGCCAGTGGAATGTTCGCCAGTCGCCCTGTGCACCAATGTAATTGTAAACACCCTGATCATTCGGCAGAGCCACACTGACACGCCATTCGATGGTGTGCGGCTGACCATCCGTAGGAATAAGCTTTTCAGGCAGCTCGTATGACGTGCTGCGCGTAACGTCGCGGAAGATGTCACTCCCTGTGGTATCGTCTTTGATTTCGACCAGGTAGACTTCCTTGTCCTTTAATACGCCGACGCTTAACCATTGAAGCTGGAAGGTGCGCGCTCCGGCGCTGCCATCCTGTGGCGGGAAGATGACTGATGGCGCGGCATAAGTCGGTGTTGGCGTAGCAGTTTCGCTGCCGGAAATTGTGGGGGAAAGGGTTGGCGTCGGGGTCAGTGCCGGGACATTGACCGAATCGCCTACACGCAGCGAAACGTTGCAGTCTGGCCCACCGCTCGGATTGGTGAAATCGCAATTATAGAAAGAAAGCTGCGGATTGAGCGTGGCGACAATCGGCAGCGTAGTAGAACTGCGCTCGGTAATTCCAACAATTGTATCGCCTTCCTTGATTTCGACTTGAATGATCTGCGCATTACCCGGCAAGCCTACCTGAGGTACGTTCGGCTGTGCCGAAGCCGTCAAATCGAAGTTCTCAGGCGTAGCGGTCGCGGTTGGCAGGGGAATAAGGATACTGGAACCGGGGCCGGGGAGTCGATTTGGGTTGGTGATAAAGGGGTTCAACCGCATGATTTCGCCGACGACGAAGTCGCTGTGATAGTTGAAGGGCGGCTGCTGGATGATGTAATTCATCGTGTCGCCGGGCTGGATGATATAGGTGGCATAGGGGTCAGGCGTCGGCGTATCTGTAGGAATGTCGGTCGGCGTCCCGGGGACGTCGGTTGGTGCGACTGTCGCGATCTGCGGCACCAGCGTGAGTGTGGGACTCGGCGTGAGACTTGGCTCGCTGGTTGGCGTGGCGGTATCAAGCGATTCAATATTCGGTGTCGGCGTCGCTTGTGGGACTTGCGAGAGTTCGCAGCCCGCGATCAGGATCGTCACGGTCAGGCCGAATAGAATGAGCTTTTTGTCAAACATAGGTTAACGCCCTTCCCACGTAAAAATTCGTGGTTCGGTGGTGAAATAAGGGTGATCGGGATCGGCAAGGCGAATGACGCTGACACGCCAGCGATAATCGTGGCGCTGACCATCCTGTCCCTGCCAATCGGACGGAAGAATGAAGGATAAATCGGTTGTGTCCGATGAATAGACTTTGCCAGTGGTCATATCTTCGACGCGAACACGATAGGTTTGCCCTTCACTGAGTGTTCCGCTAGCAACCCAGCGCAGCGTGATGAATTCATTCTTCATGAACAGCGCACGATCCGCCGGACTCAAGGCACTGGGCGCGTTAAAGGTGGCGGTCAGCGTGGGCGTCGCGGTTTCGCTGCCAGAAAGGGTAGGTGAGAGCGTCGCTGTCGGCGTAGGGGCAGGCACACGAATCTGCTGCCCGGCGTAGATTATGACGGTGCATTCAGGCCCGCCAGCGGGATTGCCATAATCACACTGCGAAAAGGTAATCTCCGGGTTCAACTGCGAAAGCACCTGCACGTTGGTGTTGAATTCAAAGGCAATTGCGACGATATTCTCGTTGGGCTTGACGCTGTACCACATCATACCGGGGAGGAGTGTTGCTGTCGGTGCGGTTGTGGGTGGGCTTTGCGTCGGCAAGCTGACTAACTCCAGCCCTACAATTCCCGCGTTCGTCGCGGTGACAAAGGCTGCGATATTTGCGGGCAGATTGCTTCCCGAATCAGCAGCGGTGGTTGCGCTGGTCGGTGGCGCACCATTCGGATCGGTCGTTGCGGTCGGCCAGGGAATGCTGAGTTCCTGCCCAACCTGGATCATGCTGGCAGAACTGAGATTATTCATTTGCAGAATCAGCGGAATGACATCCTGACTGCGGTGTCCGCAGCCAAAGGCAATACTGATCAGGTCGTCGCCCGGTACTACTTTATGGATACAAGGGCCGGGTGTCGGCGTGTTACTGGCTGTCGGCGGCGGCGGTGTTACGGTTGCGATGACGGGCGAAGGCATGGGTGTGTTTGTGATGAGCGCAGCAGCAGGCTGCGATGCGGCAGGGATCGTCACGGTTGGTGTGGGTGCTGCGCCCGGAAATAGCCAGCGGACACTGGCAAAAGCGACCGCTCCTACGCAGGCCAGCGCCAGCAGCACCAGCAGTCCACCGAAAACATAAACTTCGCTGCGGCGGTGGAGTTCGCCTTCAAGCAGATCGGTTTCGCCGTAGCGACGGTCGTAGCGATTTTTTCCATTCGAGGGCTTTGCTGTCTCGGCAACGACGCTGACGTCCGTCAGTGACGTCCCACAGGTGCTGCAAATAGCCGCGTTCCGGTGGGCGTGCGTGCCGCAAATCGGACAAATTTTATAGCCTTGAGACAATAGCAAATCCTCGACAGATCAGACATGCGACGGCATTATAACCCGTTCGCCTGTTTATCTGCGAGGGCGAAGCTCGACGATGGGGTGCTGAAACGAATTCAAACCAGACGACACGGCATCGATTCGAGCTACACTTGTTATAATCGGACGAGAACAGAGGTTGGCAAAAGGTTCAGTCACCGTGAGTGTCAATAAGAAACTGGTTACCTATCACATCGCACGGCTGAAAGACAAAAGCGCGGAGGTACGGCTCAGCTCGATTCATGAGTTAGCAGAATTGGGCGACCCAGAAGCGCTTGATGCTTTGCAGGAAGCCTATCGTGTGGATACAGACCCCGAAGTCCGCAAAGCGGCGCAGGAAGCCGGTCGGCAGCTCTTCCTCAAACAGCAGAAGAAATGAATCAGGGCAAGTCCCAGACTTGCCCTACAACTCGCACGAGCAAACTACGCTTTATCCCCGCACAACGCTGCCAGGCGCTCATCAATTTGCGTTGCACTCGCCTGCAAACCCGCTAAGCGTGTCCGTTCCTTTTCGACCACATCGGGCCGCGCTCGGCTGACAAACTGCTCATTTGAAAGCTGCGCCTGCGAACGGGTAATCTGTTCGAGCAATTTTTCGCGTTCCTTGCCGAGCCGTTCACATTCCGCCGCCGTATCCACAAAGTCTGCAAGCGGAAGGTAAGCCGTCGCGTCGCTCACGATCACGGAAGCGGCCTGTGGCGGCGCACTGCCATCTGCCAGCAGCAGAGAAGCGGTCGTGTTGCAGAGCCGCGCAAACAAATAATCCTGCGTTTCGATGAGGCTTTGGTGGCTTCCCGGTGCGATCTGGGCGGTGATTTTGCGCGAGGGTTCCACCTGATATTCGTCACGCACATTGCGGATACCGCGCACCAAATCGATGAGAAGCTGCATGTCGCTTTCTGCCTGGTCGTCAAAATAACGCTCATCTGCTTGCGGCCACGACGCGACAATCAGCGGCTGATCGTGATTGGGCAGGAAACTCCACAGTTCCTCGGTCACGAAGGGCATAAACGGATGCAGCAGGCGCAGACAGGTATCTAACGTGGACACCAGCACACGACGCGCATTCATCTTCGCTTTTTCGTCACCCTGATACAGCGGATATTTGCTGATCTCGATGAACCAGTCGGCGAACTCGCCCCACAGAAAATCGTCGATCTGGCGACCCGCTTCGCCATACTGATAGGTATCGAACAGCCGCTGCACGCTGGCGATCAGCTTGTTCAGGCGGCTGGTGATCCAGCGTGCAGGCAGGTCAAGATCGGCGGCGGGTGGTAAGCCGGGTTCAAGGCTGCCTTCGAGATTCTGGGTGACGAAATTCGTCATCTGCCAGATTTTGTTGATGAAGCGCCAATTCCGTTCCACGCGGCTGGTGTCAAGGTTGACGTCATTGCCGGGCGTACCCGCCGTAAGCAGCGTGAAGCGCAGCGGATCAGCGCCGTATTGATCGACCAGATCGAGCGGGTCAATCACGTTGCCTTTGACTTTGCTGAACTTATGTCCCTGTTTGTCGCGCACCAGGCCGTGCAGATAGACGGTGTGGAAGGGCGGCTTGTCCGTAAACCACAGCCCCATCATAATCATGCGCGCCACCCAGAAAAAGAGGATGTCGTAGCCAGTTTCCATGACATCGGTGGGGTAGAAACGCTGAAGATCGGGTGTCTGATCTGGCCAGCCAAGTGTACTGAAAGGCCACAGGCCGCTACTGAACCAGGTGTCGAGCACATCTTCTTCAGGCGTCCAGGTGTAATCGGGGCGGTCTTTCGGCGCAGTTTTACCGACGTAGATTGCGCCATCCGTCCCATACCACACGGGAATTCGGTGTCCCCACCAGAGCTGCCGACTGATGCACCAGTCCTCGATGTTTTCGAGCCAGTGGTAATAGATTTTTTCGAAGCGCTCCGGCACGATTTTGATGCTGCCATCGCGCACAGCGGCAAGCGCCTTGTCTGCGAGCGGCTGAATCTTCAGGAACCACTGCGTGCTGATTAACGGTTCAACGACTTCGCCGCCGCGCTCCGAACGCGGCACGACGTGGACAATATCCTTGACTTCCAGCGTCAGGCCGAGTGCCGCCATATCCTGCCATAATTTGTCACGCACCTCAAAACGATCCATGCCCGCATACTGTCCGGCATTCTGGTTGAGCGTCGCGTCCTTGTTCATGATGTTGATCAGCGGCAGGTTATGGCGCTGCCCGATTTCATAGTCGTTGAAATCGTGAGCGGGCGTCACCTTAAGCGCGCCCGTCCCGAACTCGCGATCCACGTATTCGTCACCAATCACGGGGATGCGGCGATTAATCACCGGAACGAGGGCAAATTTGCCGATTAGATGCTTATAGCGGTCGTCTTCGGGATGGACTGCCAGCGCGGTATCGCCGAGGATGGTTTCGGGACGTGTGGTCGAAACCGGGATGAAGCCGCCGTCCTCCAGCGGGTACTTAAAGAAATAGAGTTTTCCGGGTTCTTCTTCGCGCTCGACTTCGAGATCGCTGACGGCGGTGCGCAGACCGGGACTCCAGTTGACCAGGCGCGGCCCGCGATAGATCAATCCTTGCTCGTAGAGCGTAATGAACACTTCCTGCACAGCGTTGGAGAGGCCGTCATCCAGCGTGAAGCGCGCGCGATCCCAGTCGCAGCTTGCACCCAAGCGCCGTAGTTGATCCTCGATTCTGCCGCCATACTTTTCTTTCCATTCCCAGGTTCGCGTCAGGAATTCCTCGCGTCCGACCTGTTCGCGGCTTGTGCCTTCGTCGTGCAGCATCTTTTCGACCTGAAGCTGAGTTGCGATTCCGGCGTGATCCGTACCCGGAACCCAGAGTGCCGCTTTGCCGCGCATTCGTTCGTAGCGCGTCATCAGGTCTTCAAGCGAGATGAAGAGCGCGTGCCCCAGGTGGAGCGCGCCTGTCACGTTCGGCGGTGGCATACTGATGACGAAGGATTCGGCGTCTTTAGATGCGACTTCCGGCTTGAACCAACCGCTTTTTTCCCACTGAGCATAGAGACGGTTTTCCGCCTCTTTGAAGTCGAAGGTTTTAGGCATTTGCTTCATTTGATGTTGTTCCATGTTCTTTGTCCCTTGACTGATTTACTCAGGTTTGCGCGCGACCAGCACGCGCTCAGTACGATCCGGCTGGTCGGTAATGTCGGTAAAACCTACTTCCAGTAAAACGACCTTGACTTCATCGGTCGAGAGCGGGCGAAAGACGACGCGCCGCTTGGTTACTTTGAGGTTTCGTCCCTGCCCGGTGACAATGTAGAGATTTTGTCGCGCCAATACGGGCGGGCCATCGCGCCATTCCCAGATGTCGAAGGTGATAAATTCACTGCCGTCCTGCAAATGATGGACTAGCCCCGGTATGAACTCAGGGCGATCTTCCATGAAGGGTGCGAAATCCCGCATTCCTATGACCAACAGTCCGCCGGGTCGCAGAAGATTGTAAAAGTTGCGCAGCGTCGTCTCGATCTCCTGGTCTTCAACCAGATGGGGTAGGGCGTTGCCTTTGGTGATGACTGCATCAAAAGGCCCCTGAACCATTTTGGGCAGGTCGAGAAAATCGCAGCGGACGAAATGGATTTTGTCGCGCACCTTGTACTGCTTGGCGATTTCGACCGCCTCGCGCAGCATGGCGGTGCTTGGATCCGCCGCGACGACTTCAAAGTTGAGCTGAGCCAGCGGAACCGCCTGAGCGCCTGCACCGCAGGAAGCATCCAGCACGCGCGCAACTCCCCGATTGCGAAAAATGGTGCGCAGCCCAAGACCTTCGCGCTCCATCTGGGTTGCCCAGTCGCGATAGAACAGGGGATAAAATTCGGCAATCGCGTCGTAGAACCGATTCGTATTGTTCCTGGAAGGCATAGTCATCCCCAACGCAAATAAAAAAGCCCATTTCGACATACAAGGACGAAATGGACTTCGCGGTACCACCTTGTTTCCCCAAGCTGAACCTGTTCAGCCAAGGACACTTCAAGCGCTTTAACGGGCGAACCCGGCTTCACCTGTCCAAACGGGTTTGGATTGAGTGAAGCGACTCCAGGGCGACTTTCGACAGTTTCTCGCGAGTAGGCTCACAGCCAATGACCCACATTCTCTTGCGCGATTGCTCTGTCTACTCCTCCCTTTCACAGTCTTTGGGAAAAGTCTGAATTGTTGTGATCTTCTGAAAGTATAGCACGCTGCTCATGTGAGTCAATTGCTGCCCCGGTTAATCTGCGTGCGCAGAAGCAGGGCACTGATGCGGTCGGACACCATATCAATCGCGACCGTGTTGAAGCCGCCTTCGGGAATAATCACATCTGCGTAGCGTTTGCTTGGCTCGACAAATTCCATGTGCATGGGGCGAACCGTGCTGAGATACTGGTTGATGACTGAATCGGCGGTGCGGCCTCGCTCTTCAATATCGCGATGGAGGCGGCGAATCAGGCGAATATCCGCATCCGTATCGACAAAGATTTTCACGTCGAATAAAGGCCGCAGCGACGCTTCGGCAAGGACGAGAATCCCTTCGACGAGGATAATCGGCTGGGGTTCAATATGCTGAACTTCGGTGGTGCGGCGGTGGATGGTGAAATCGTAAATCGGGATGTCGATGGGCTGCCAGTTTTGCAGGGCGACGATGTGATCATGGGTGAGCGTCGTTTCAAGCGAGTCGGGGTGGTCAAAATTGATGGCGCGACGCTGTTCCAGGGGCAGGTCTGGGCGATCCTTGTAGTAGGAATCGTGCGGAACGTAAGCGATGTGGTGGCTGCCGACGCGCTCCAGAATGGCGTTCGCAATCGTCGTTTTCCCGGAACCGGTGCCGCCGGCGACGGCAATCGTGACAGGATGGTCGTTCATGCGTTCCAGACTCCGAGGCTAACAAAATGCCCGCGAAGGTCGCAAAACCTGTGCGGGCAGAGGAGAGCCACCCGAGGGACTTGAACCCTCAACCTCACGCTTACGAAGCGTATGCTCGACCATTGAGCTAGGGTGGCGAATTTCAGGCATTATAGCAGCGCCGTATGTGCCTCGCAAGATCGGAATCTCGATTTTGGCGGCACATACGGCGGCTGACATTTAGTGGCGGAAGTGACGCACACCTGTAAACACCATCGCGATATTGCCTTTGTCCGCAGCTTCAATCGATTCAGCATCGCGAATCGAGCCGCCCGGTTCGATAATGGCCGTCACGCCCGCTGCGATGGCAACCTCGACACTGTCCGCGAACGGGAAGAAGGCGTCAGACGCCATAACGGAGCCGGCAGCGCGGCTGCCTGCTTTTTCAACTGCAATGCGGGCTGCATCAACACGGCTGGGCAAACCACCGCCCACGCCAACGGTCGCATTCTTGATCGCCAGCACAATCGAGTTCGACTTGACGTGCTGAACGGCTTTCCAGGCGAATTGCAGCGCCTCGACTTCTTCAGGCGTCGGCGCACGCTTGGTCACGGTTTTGAAGGTCGTGCCTTCAGGATCGCCAAGATCGACTTGTTGTACCAGCAGCCCGCGATGGACAGCACGAACCTCAAGATCAGCGCCGTCATAGCTGGCAGGAACTTGCAGCAGGCGGCAGTTTTTACGTTTCTCGTTGAGGATCGTCTGCGCACCGAGCGTGAAACTTGGCGCAGCGATAGCCTCCAGGAACAGCGAACCAAGCGCTGCGACAAAAGCTTCATCCACCTGGCGATTGACTGCGATTACACCGCCAAAAGCCGAAACCGGATCAGACATCAATGCCAGCGGGTAGGCTTCGGCAATGTTGGCTGCCGTTGCAATTCCGCAGGGTGTCAGATGCTTGACGATCACGACGGTTGGCTCGGTAAAACTGCTGACGGCACGCCAGGTGGCATCCAGGTCGAGGATATTGTTGTAGGACAGCGCTTTGCCACCGAGTACCGTGCCACCCAGCGGCCCAGTCGCTGCTTTGCGGCTGTAATAGGCGGCAACCTGATGCGGGTTTTCGCCATAGCGCAGCGTATCGATTTTTTGCATCCCCAGCGAGAGATTTTGGGGTAAATCGGACGCCAGCAGATTCGGGGCCATGTCCTGTGAAAGGAAGGCGTGGATCGCCGTGTCGTAATCACGCGTGGCGCTGAAGGCCTTGACAGCGAGTTCGCGGCGCAGCGCCAGATCCACCTCACCGTTCGTTTCCAGCGCTGTGCGGACGCGCACATAATCATTGGGATCGCAGACGACGATGGTATGGAAGAAATTCTTCGCGGCGGCACGCAGCAGCGTTACGCCGCCAATATCGATTTGTTCAATCGCATCCTGTAATGTCACACCCGGCTGCGCTACCGTCTGCTGAAAGGGATACAGGTTGGAAACCACCATGTTGATCGGCGCGAAACCATTCGCGTTCAGCGTTTCCAAATCTTCGACACTATCGCGTGCCAGAATACCTGCATGAATCGCAGGATGCAGCGTTTTGACGCGCCCACCAAGCATTTCCGGGACTTTTGTCAATTGTTCAACAGAGGTTACAGGCAGGCCAGCGTCGCGGAGAACGCTTTCGGTCTTGCCTGTCGCGACCAGATCCCAGCCCAGGCGCACAAGCGCCGAGGCGAAATCAACCACATCAGTTTTGTCATACACACTGAGTAATGCGCGAGGCATGAAGCACTATCCTTAGCTTATTGGGAATTTAAGATGCGATGGGCAAATTGGCGGGCGCGTTCTGGTGCATCTCCGACGTAGGCTGACGCATCCAGCAGGCCACGAATTTCCTCGGTCGTCAAATATACCGCGAGTTCCGGGCTGTTTGCCAATGCGTCAACCAATGGATTGGGCTGACCCGCTGAAATCGCTGCCCAGGCCGCGAGGCTGTGGGTGCGCAGATGTTCATGCATTTCCTGACGATCTGCACCGGCTTTTACGACCGCCATCAAAACCCGCTCGACCGCTGAGAATGCGCCGAAGCGGGCGAAATTACGCGCAGCAGCGCCTTCATCAATCCGCAAATCGCTGATGATACGGGTGGTAACGCGGATCATTTCATCGGTCGCGAGGAAGGCGACAGGCAATATTTCACGGCGGCTGGCGGAATCATCAAGCGTTCGTTCGAGCAGAGAGTGGCTGGCATTGTCCCAGGCAACCCGTTCCATCGACACGACCAAGCGACCGAGGCTGTCAATCTTTTCTGCGTTAATCGGGTTGCGCTTGAACGGCATTGCCGACGAGCCAACCTGCTGCTTGCCAAAGGGTTCATGCCATTCATCGATCACAGGCGATTGCAGTAGACGAAGGTCGAAGGCGAACTTATACAGGCTGCCCGCGATTCCAGAAAGCGCATTCAAGACCTGCCAATCCTGCTTGCGCGGATACGTTTGTCCAGCGATGGGGTAGGCCGGAAGATTGAGCGCTGCCATGATGCGTGCTTCCATATCCGCCGGACTTAAGGTTGTATCTTTCAGAAGCTCACCATAGGAAGCTCGTGTACCGACTGCACCCTTGAAACCTTTGCCACGCAGGTTCTGGCGCGTGATTTGCAGTGTGTTGTAATCGTCCAGCAAATCCTGTGCGTAGAGCGCCAATCGATAGCCCATCGTGGTTGGCTCAGCAGGTTGAATGTGTGTGAACGCCATCGTCGGGTGATCGGCAAGCTGCTCGATGCATTTGGCAAAGCATGTCAGCAAGTTGTGCAGCGCCGTCAGTGTCAAATCGAGGCTCTCTGCGATGCGGATTACGTCAGCATTGTCTTCGACATCCGCGCTGGTTGCGCCTAAGTGGATCACGCCGCCGCCGATAGGGGCTTGCTCGGCGTACGTGCGAACCTCCGCCATCAAATCGTGCTGAATTTGCGCTTCAATCGCTTCGGCGCGTTCTATATCGACTTGTTCGACGTGTGCCTCCAAATCAGCGACCTGCTCAGCAGTTACCAGACCAGCGGCCTGCTGGGCGCGGGCCAGTTCGACCCAGATTTTACGCCAGACACGGCGTTTATGAACTTCGCTCCAAATTGCGCGCATCGCTGGCGTGCCATAACGCCATGTAAACGGTGATAGGAACGTTTCGTGAGTAAAAGTCATGGAACCCCCTTGATCGAATGGATTATAACGCGCGCACTCTCGAAACGCATATTGTGAAACTCAGAACAAACCCTATTGCGCATTTTTTCACAATATACTATAATATGTGTTGTCACGATAACATCAATCCAATTTGGAGAGGCAAACTCATGGATACGCGACCGCGAGTCATTATCATTGGCGCAGGGTTTGGCGGATTGTTTGCTGCTCAAACACTCAAACACAAGGCGGTCGATGTGCTGCTGATCGACCGCAATAATTTCCATACCTTCACGCCGCTGCTTTATCAGGTGGCGACGTCGGGTTTGGAAGCCGAAGAAATTGCATATCCGGTGCGTGGAATCTTCCGCGCCGGGTCGAATATCTCGTTCATGCTGGGCACCGTTGAGAGCATTGACACTGCCGCGAAGGTTGTTTCGGTGCGCACCAACGGCAATGTGCGTCAGGAAGCCTATACCTATCTGATCATCGCGGCAGGCAGCGTTACCAACTACTTTGCCAATCCGCAGTTTGGCGAGATTGCCTTCGAACTCAAGTCCGTAGACGATGCAGTCGCACTGCGCAATCACATCCTGCGCCAGTTCGAGCGGGCAGCCTGGACGAACGATGAAACCTATCGACAAGCCTTGACGACGATTGTTGTCGTCGGCGGCGGCCCGACAGGACTGGAAACCTCCGGCGCGCTGTTTGAGCTGTACAAGCATGTTCTCAGCAAAGAATATGTGGGACTATCGCCGCGCATCGTGCTGGTGGAAGCCTTGGATCGCTTGCTGACGCCGTTTCCACAGCCGCTCCAGCAATCTGCTTACAGGCAGCTAGAAAGCCTCGGCGTCGATGTCATTCTAGGGAATGGCGTCGCCGATGTCACGCCTGACAGCGTGCGCCTCAACGATGGGACGGTTATCCCTACGCATACACTGATCTGGTCTGCTGGCGTGAAAGCGAACCCGCTGGCTGAGATGCTCAGCGTTCCGCTTAAACGCGGTGGGCGAGTACCGATTACGTCCAAGATCGATGTCGTTGGCAGCAATGATGTCTATGTCATTGGCGACATGGCTTATCTCGAAGACGAGCAGGGACAGCCCTATCCAATGCTGATCCCGGTCGCAAAGCAGCAGGGGATACTTGCGGCGAAGAACATCCTGCGCCGTATTGCGGGCTGGGAACAGCAGGATTTTCATTATATTGACCGAGGGATTATGGCGACGATTGGGCGCGAACGCGCTGTCGCTTACCTGTTCAATCGAATCCAGTTGAGCGGTTTCTTGGCCTGGATCTCGTGGCTCGGTTTGCACCTGATCGCCTTGATGGGCTTCCGCAACCGTGTGGCTGTGTTTGTGGACTGGGTGTGGAACTATTTCACCTTTGACCGGTCTGTGCGCGTCATCCTTGAACCGAAAGCCGACGTTCGCGAAGCTGAAAAGGTCACCTAGTGGAAAGCTTGCCGAATCAATGGTTTGATCGTTACAATACGGTAAAGACTTGAACGTAATGAGGACGATCAGCATGACTGACGAGCAATCACTGCTGCAAAAACGCGATGCCAAAGCCAAGCCCCATCTGGAGCAGTATGCGCCGGTTTGGATGGTCGAGCAGAAGCTCATTCTGGAGGACGAAGCGGTTCAGTTTAACGTGGTTTTCCAGCACAGCCGCTATGGTTGGGTGAACCGTCGTTACCGCTATGATGGTTTCAATGATGTGCTGTACTACAAGGGACAAATCATGGTCTCTGAGGATGAAGCATTGACCTACGAGGAAAAAGAGCCGTTTGTCACCGCGACAGTCGCTGACATCCCGAACGCCTACGGCGGCTGATTCACCCCGATAAAGCGAACAGGGGCGGGCAGGGTATAGATTAGCCCAGAACCCGCCCCGGTAGTCACTCCATTTTTGCCCTCAGTTTGAAGACCTGCGTATCGGTCGCACCCATGCGGTACTTATAGGTTTCATTCCCCCGCAAAAAGTCGAAGACGCTGCGCTTGTTAGCGATGGCGTCCTGAATGTCGTAGCATAGCAGCACAATGCCGGGACTCAGATGCGCATTCTCCTGAGGCAGCAAACCTGAATTGTAGACCAGAATATGCTGGTTATAGTCGAAGTCGCAGTAGGCTGCCGACGGTGTGCCGTTAATCACCAGGAAGCTCATCTTGAGCCAACCGCAGTGATGAACGATGGGTACAATCGTCTTAAAGAAAGCCAGATTCTTGGGATCTTCCAGAAATTTCGCTTTCTCCGGGTGGCTGGCCCGCATCAACTTTAGAAATTTCTCAACTTCTTCGTCAATGTCATGTGTTTGATCGACCACGTACCATTCGACTGCGGCCTCGCTTTCAGCGCGGCGAATCTTGCGGCGAAGTTCGTGACGGTTCTTCTTATCAAGCTTTTCAAGATAAGCTTCCCACTCGCCAGGAAGCTGAATGACGGGGCAAACTTCCTGAAATTCTACTTCGACATTAAAGCCGCGTGCCTGTAATTTCTCCGGAAAACGAGCCAGACTGGGCGACGCTTCCGGAATATTACACAGATTGATGCGGTCAAAGGCGTCGCGATTCGCTTGCAGGAATTGAGCGAATTCTTCCTGAACCGCGTCAACATATTCGGGGTCCGTGATCACGTCCATATAATCGGTTACATCGACGCAGCCAATGGTGCGGACGACACGTTCGCCATTATCATTCTGGATAAACCATGAGCCAATGCCAACCAGTTTTCCAGCATCATTCCGACAGGTGATCACCCAAATCTGACCCGCCTGATAGGCTTTCCACCAGGTTGACTGCCATTCCCACGTACAGAAAATCAGATCTGCCGTGCTGCGATGGAGTAGATCATCCCACTCGGATCGAAGTTCATCAAAAACGCTCTCGTCGGTATAGGCCGTGAGTTTCACATCACCCCCAGATTTTGCCATTTGCTTGCGGATTATAATATCACGCCGTGAGGACAAAATTAAAAAGCCGCCCTCGATTGGACGGCTTTGGATTGGTTTCTCTTACTGCACGGAATAAACAGCCAGATGCCTAAGCGCGGGCGGGCTGCTCATCCTTCTGCTGCTTGTAATCGTAAGCCAGCGACAGGTTGGTGTCGGCGTCGAACAGGTGCATGTTATCGACGTTGAAGGCCAGACCGATGCGGTTACCGATACGTGCACGCGTGCGTGGGTCGGTACGCGCAATAAACGTCTTGCCGTGATCTTCCAGATACAGGTTGATTTCGTTACCCATTTGCTCAACGACATCGACGTTCGCTTCGACAATCGAAGGAGTGATGCCGGTGGGCTGGTAATCGACGTCATGAATATCTTCAGGACGGATCCCAAAAATGACGCGTTTGCCAATCGCATTCTTGAAAGGCTCGGCCTTCGTGACCGGAACGTTGACCTGGAAACCACCCGTATCTACAATCAGGTGTCCTTCACCTTGCTTGAGCGTCGCGTCGAAGAAGTTCATCGACGGGCTGCCGATGAATCCGGCGACGAACAGGTTACGCGGGTTGTGATACAGGTTGAAAGGCGTATCGATTTGCTGAAGTTCGCCTGCGCTCAACACGCAGATGCGGGTTCCCATCGTCATCGCTTCCACCTGGTCATGGGTCACGTAGATGAAGGTGGTTCCCAGGCGCTGATGCAGTTTGCTGATGAAAGAACGGGCTTCAACGCGCAGTTTCGCGTCCAGGTTCGAGAGTGGCTCGTCTAGCAGGAAGACCTGCGGTTCGCGGACGACCGCGCGACCTACGGCAACGCGCTGGCGTTGACCACCGGACAGTTGGCGGGGACGGCGATCCAGAAGCTGCTCGATGCCGAGGCTCTTGGCGGCTTCGCGCACACGCTGGTCGATAATCTGCTTCGGCGTCTTGCGAAGGCGGAGACCAAAAGCCATATTGTCATAGACCGTCATGTGCGGATAGAGCGCATAGCTCTGGAACACCATCGCAACGTCACGATCCTTCGGTGCGACGTTGTTGACAACGCGGTCACCGATCAGGATTTCGCCATCGCTGATTTCTTCCAACCCTGCTAACATACGCAGGCTGGTTGACTTACCGCAGCCGGACGGGCCGACGAACACCAAAAATTCTTTATCTTCAACATCAATATTTAAATCAGTGACTGCGGTTGTATTACCATATCGTTTGTAGACGTGCCTGAAGGTCACACTTGCCACGAGTCTTCCTCCGTATGACAATAGGGCGGGCAAAAGAGAATGTCAGTTGAGGAACTAGTCAAATTGCACAAATTAGTTGCCATTCCGACAAGTCCTACTTATTGGGGGAGATTATAGTGGCTGCCGTAGCTTTTGCAACATTTCATGTTCAATTACGCCCAAGAGACAAATCATGACGACAAATGAGTTGAATGCCGAAGTTATCGCGATTGGCACAGAAATATTGCTAGGGGATTTGACCGATACGAACTCTGTCTTTATCGCGCGGACACTTCGCGATCTGGGCATCAATCTGTTCTTTATGACTTCGGTTGGCGACAATGAAAAACGCATCGCCGACTCCATTCGCATCGCCCTCAGCCGCGCACAAATCGTCATCACCTGTGGCGGACTCGGCCCAACGATTGACGATATGACCCGGCAGGCAGTCGCGGCAGCTACAGATCGCGGGCTAACGTTTCATCAGGATTTACTGGATCAGATTGCCGAACGCTTCAAAGGCTTTCGCTCGCAAATGACCGAGAACAACAAACGCCAGGCCTACGTGCCGGATAATGCCATCATTATCGAAAATCCGGTCGGCACAGCGCCCTCGTTTGTCGTTGAACAGGACGGCAAAGTCGTCATCAGCCTGCCGGGCGTCCCGCGTGAGATGAAATTTCTCATGAATGAGAAAGTTGTGCCCTATCTGCGCCAGAGGTTCGGCATCACGAACCAGATTATCAAGGAAAAAATCCTGAAAGTCGCTGGAATTGGCGAAAGCGCGCTCGACGACGCTATCGGTACTGCGCTGCTTGAAGCCAGCAACCCTACGGTCGGGTTAGCCGCCCATAGTGGTCAGGTTGATGTCCGCATTGCTGCGAAGGCTGAAACAACCGATCAGGCAGATAAGCTGATTGCTGTCGCCGAAGCTGAAATCCGGCAGCGTGTCGGGCAGTATATTTTCGGGGCGGACAACGATACGGTGGAGCTGGCACTCATCAATGCGCTGCGTGAGCAG
>DAOUCB010000046.1:0-11043 GCA_034432495.1 Anaerolineae bacterium
GGGACGCGCCTCGAAATCACGCCCTTTGACTTTCTGAAACCAGAGACTTATGCTCAAACCTTTGCGGGCATTGAACGGATGTTTCTGGTACGTCCACCGAGACTGTCCAATGTGCAGCGGGATATAGCACCCGCCGTTCGGGCAGCAGTAAGCGCGGGGGTCAAGCACATCGTGTTTTTATCTATTCAGGGGGTTGAGCAGAATCACGTCGTACCCCATTACAAGATCGAGCAGTTGATCTTAGCATTGGGTATCGCTTATACCTTTTTGCGAGCAGGCTTCTTCATGCAGAATCTTTCAACCACGCACTGTGCCGACATCCGCCAGTGGAATGAAATCGTGCTGCCGGTGGGCAAGGCAAAAACGAGTTTTATCGATGTGCGGGATATCGCTGCGGTAGCGGCGCGGGCATTAATGGAGCCAGCCCATGCCCGCAAGAAATATACGCTCACGGGTGCTGAGGCTCTAGATTATGACCAAGTTGCCTCCAAATTCTCAGCCCATTTGCAGCGGGCGATTCGCTATACCAATCCTTCAATTTTCACCTTTATCCGGCGGCAGCTTGCCCAGGGGCAGCAGCTCAATTATGCACTCCTGATGGCGGCACTTTACACGATAACGCGCTTCGGGAATGCCAGATCCGTTACGCAGGATGTGACAGAGATTCTGGGACATCCCCCCATCACTTTTGATCAATTTATTGAAGATTACCGTCAGGTGTGGCAGCCTCATCAGCTTGCCGAATGATGTTGCCCTTTAGCGCATACACATCGGTTTGACAAATCAGTAGACCAGTCTCTATAATCAAGGGAATACTCAGGATATCCACATGGTTTCAACCCGCGATCAAATCATTGCCACCACCTGTGACTTGCTGGAACTGCAAGGCTATCACGCCACTGGCTTAAACCAGATCATTAAAGAAAGCGGCAGCCCGAAAGGATCGCTTTACTATCATTTTCCGGGCGGCAAAGAGGAACTGGCTGTGGAAGCGGTGAGTCATGTGGGCAAAATCGTTTTGGGACGGATCCGTGAAAACCTGGCGCAGATCGACGACGCAGCAGCGGCGATCCCCACATTCATCCGCAATATTGCCATCCAGGTCGAACGCTCAGGCTTTCGCGCTGGCGGTCCAATTACCACCATCGCCATGGAAACGGCTTCTACCAATGAGACGCTCCGCCAGGAATGTGAACGCATTTACAGTGAGTGGCAGGAGGTTTTTGTGGACAAACTGCTTTCAGGAGGTATTGATGCTGAGCGCGCCCGCCGCATGGCAGCGCTAATCATCGCGGCAATTGAAGGTGGGGTGATTTTGTGTCGTACCCGTCAGAGTCGCGAACCCTTAGAGCAAGTCGCTGACGAAATTCAGGAGCTGATCAAACATGCCCTGTGAGGGGCACTCTTTTTTTGCCGGATTTATGTAGACTGGTCTACACATATCGAGATTATGTTCAAGAGTCAAGGAGAAAATGACCATGAAGTTAGCCATTTTTGGTGGGACGGGCAAGACGGGACAGCAGTTGGTGCAGCAGGCGCTGGATGCAGGACATGAAGTGGTGATGCTGGCGCGGACACCCTCGAATGTGACGCTCCAGCATGAAAAGCTTACGGTTGTGCCGGGCGATATTCTAGATGCCAACCAGGTTGCCCAGGTGATTCAAGGGGCCGATGCGGTGCTGAGCGTTTTAGGACCGCGCAGCAATAAACCCGAATTTGTCATCAGTCGAGGGACGGAACATATCCTCAACGCCATGAAACAGCATCAAGTCCGGCGGATCATCATCTCGGCTGGTGCAGGCGTGCGCGATCCATTGGATAAACCGAAATTCATCGATCATGTTTTCGGAATTCTGCTGAACATGCTCTCTAAAAATGCCGTTGAAGACATGAAACAGGTGGTCGAGAAAGTCCGTCAGTCGGATCGGGATTGGATCGTGGTGCGTGTCCCGCGTCTGACTGAGCAACCCGCTCAGGGAACATTGAAGGTTGGTTATGTAGGCGATATCACCTCCCAGTTGTCGCGGGCTGATATGGCGGCCTTTATGCTCAAGCAGTTGGACAACGACATGTACTTAAGAAAAGCACCCGCCATCAGTAACTGATCCCAAGTCTGAAGCATTTCAGCCTCATGCGTCGCGGTTGTAAGCATGGACACGCATTGCCGTTTACTGGAGGAGAAACCGAATGGAACAAGCATCATCCCAGGGTCGCCCCTGGACCTGGACACCGCCACCACTCATGAACTGGATCATGACGACCTGGCTGAAACTGCCTTTAATGCATCGGATGGTCAGCCATACCCTGCTGCTGATCGCTTTTACCGGACGAAAATCGGGTAAGCCTTACGTGACACCAGTGGGCTACCATCGCGACGGCGATACCATCACCATTCTCACTAAACGCTTCCGCCAGTGGTGGCATAACTTTGAGCAGCCCGCTCAGGTACGTCTGCGAATTGCCGGACGTGAGTATCCGGGTCAGGCGGTCGCGCTCACCGATCCTGAAACCCTGATTCCGCTTATTACCCATATCGTCGAAGCCCATCCCCGTGAAGCGGAGATTTATGAGATTAAACGGCTGGCCGATGACAAACCCGATCTCGCCAGTATTCGGGAACTGGCACCTCGGGTCGTGATTATTCAGGTGACGCTGTGAAGACCCGACAGGTTTGGGTTGAGCAGCCCGGCAGACCAGAAGTGCTGCTGCTCCGGGAAATGGAACTGCTTCCACTTCAGCCTGATGCGGTCTGTATTCAGGTCGAAGCCGCAGGTGTGACCTTCGCCGATGTGATGGTACGGCGCGGGAAACCCCATCCCGGTTCCCCCCGTATTCCACTGGTGCCGGGCTTTGAAATCGCCGGAACGATCATACAAGTAGGTGTTCAGGTGAAGGGATTAATAGTTGGCGAGCGTGTTGTCGCTGTTGTGCATTCGGGTGGTTACGCCAGCCATATATGTGTTGAAGCATGGCGCTGCATTCCCATCGCGGCTACGACCGATGCGGCCCAAGCAGTGGCGCTGGTGGTCAATTACTGGACGGCATGGTATCTGCTGCATCGCGCCGCCCATGTGCAAAGCGGGCAGCGGCTGCTGATTCACGGTGTCAGCGGTGGGGTTGGCACAGCCCTGGCGCAGCTTGGTCATCTAGGAGACTTAGACATGTTCGGGACAGCAGCCGCGCATAAACATGACCTAGTTCGCACTCTGAATGTGAGACCCATTGATTATCGCCACGATGATTTTGTGGCGCGCATTGCCGAATGGACAGGCGGCAAGGGCGTTGATCTGGTGATTGATCCTATTGGCGGCAGCCACTGGGTGCAGTCGTATCGCACACTGAGTCGGGGCGGGCGGCTCCTGCTTTCTGGTGTGCAAGCCCTGGCTCATCAACCGGGGATCGCTCTGCTGCCCTCCGCACTCGCGCTGCTGGTGTTAGCCTTGCTGCCAGATGGCAAAACCGTGCGCTTTGTGGGTTTAATCCCCGAAAAAGTGCCTGACCTGTATCGCCAGGATTTAACCCGGCTCGTGAATTATCTGGAAGAAGCAAAAATCCAGCCCATCATCAGCCGGATATTTCCACTGTCTGCCGCTGCTGAAGCGCATGGATATTTGGAGCATGGCGAGGGGGCAGGCAAGATCATCCTTATACCCGATTGACATCGATGTAGCGACGAGATCAGCGCAGGGAATTAAGAGTTCTGAGGCTGAAATGAGCATCAGCGAAATATCATCCTTGATGACGAACTCTAGGGACCTGCTTTTAGGCGGTTGAACACAAGGTTGCTTACGCTCCTTGCCTAAAACCTTGAATAGGACAAGATTGGTGCTGTTATATGCCCTATACTTGAGGGGTGAAGTAATTTCACTTCACACGCGAGTCATGAAAGAAGTGCTATCATGCAGACTGTTTCTCTGGAAGGGCTGACGCTGCACGTCAGCGATGTCGAACGTTCGTTGCAGTTTTACCAACAACTGCCGGGCGTCACTGTGCGGGTTCATCGTCCTGGCGAATTTGCCCTATTAGAGGTGGGTGGAATGCGACTTGGTTTACTGCATCATACCACGGGACAATTTCACCTTGAATTTGAGACATCTGATTTGGATGCGCTGTATCAGGAACTGCAAGTCTCGGCTTTTCCTGTGCAAGCACCTCCTTCCCAGAAAAATTGGGGCGAGCGGGATTTTCTGGTCACCGACCCCGATGGTTATATGTTGGAATTCGGCGGTGCGGGTGATCATCCAACGGATGAACATCGCCGCCAGAACTGGGAACAGGGAGGCGAAACGTCCGAGAACGGAGATTAACCTTATCCGTCAAGTGCATTTTCTAAAGCTGCCTATGTATTAAATGGGCAAGTGTCAGGGGAGTGGCTGCAACTTCTAGTTGCATGGCACAAAGTAAACATATGCCTACCTGACACAATTACCAAACGCTGAACTTTCATAAACAAGCTATGAAGTGATTACCCAACGATTTTAACCTGGCAGCTAAATTAGGCTAAAGTCAATCCCCAGTCACACAAAATAAAGGCGCTTTCGAAGAGTCTGATTGTGCACAGCGCTTGATCACACCTCCTCCTCTAATTCATTAGCTGTAGTGTTTTCCATCCCAATTTAACAGCCTTTTTGCTCGCACTACCGCCGCGCGGCGATCTTACAGCGCGGGGTTCCCTCCTAACCAGCACCAGCGGCGGTACGCCAGTACCATCCTACGGACGGGACTGCCGAACCACCGCTTTCCCGCTGGGATGCTGGTCAGGTTCCTCCCTCTGCGCTGTCCCCGCATGTTCGAGCGGTAGCGCTCAACGGGCTGGCGGTTTCCAGCGTGATTGAGAAGGGAAATCCCCATGATCGACAACGATGTTCGTTCCAGTATTCGCGCCAAGATTCGCCCGTTTCCGCGTGTTGCGACCTATCCGACGGGCTGGGCTGGGCAGCGCACATTTGAGCAGATTTATGATGATTTAATCCCTAGCTTCAATCGGCTGCTGCGCTACTATCGCAACCACGAGTTGGACATCCCGGACTTGATTGCCCACGCCTTCATGCAGCTGTGGATGGACATCAGCGCCGACACCTCTATGCTGGCATTAGTGGACAAAGGTGGAGCGCTCAAGCTGCTGCTGAACCGTACTAACCCCCAGCTTTACCGTAAGTTCTATTGCCGGGAGATGTATCTGGAAGACATCGCCACTCGCAGCGGTGATCCTGATGATTTCATCATCGACGGTTATGACCACTCGCATGTCTTTGGTTACGCGACCTACGCCGAAGCGATTGACCTCCGCGTTGACATCGAAAAGGTCATCACCGAGATGGCGGAGAAGTACATGGACAGCCTGCCGCATCTGGCAGCGTTGTACTACATCACCACCGAAGTCGGACCGGACGACACGGCAGCCATCGCTGGGCGCAGCGGGACGAAGAAGTGCTGGTGGCTGACGAGTGTGGTCAAGCCGATGCGCGAGGAATTATGTGAAAAGTTGGAACTGTTCAAGCCGCGTCAAGAAACATGGCGAGATCGACATCTCGCTGGAGTGGAAGCGCCGCTGCTGCGCCTGGTCGCACGCTATGAAGCGGAAGGCAATCTCCGCATGGCAGCGACGGTGCAGAGCATGGGAGCCTACGAAAGCTGCAAGACGCTGGTTGAACGGCTGGGGTTGTCCAAATACACGATCCACATGCTGCGGCGAAACGCCCACAAGGAACTGAACAAAGTCTCCGGCTGTACCGCATGAGGTCAGCCGTTTTTGTTTCCCCGGCTGGTGAGCAATCGCCAGCCATATATTTTTTTGCTTAACATACGCCTAAACTACAAATTTTTCTCGTGATCTACAGAGATTTTTGATGCACAGAAGTCTCAGTGAATCATGGAAGCAGAGTCGGACTTGAAGAAGTGACTTAATTCGGGTGGGTTTGGGTCATGAGTACTTTCAATCTATTCAACTCCATCGTATCGGGGAAAGCTGCTAACCCTGCAGATGCTCTTTCCAGTAATGATGCATTTTGGCAACAACGGTTATGATATTCTTGATTTCACCCTCAAGGCGGAAATTGGGTTCCGCCGGGGAAAATAGTGTACGTCCCTCCCGCCTCACCTTGACGTTCTCAACCACGATAGCGCGCAGCGTCCACCATGCCATCCCTTCATCCCTACAGACCAGCCCAATCCAGCCAGGTGCCGCCTGAGTGACAACGTCCAACCTTCCAATACCGCGGCGCACATGCTCCAGCGCACCCCGTATCAGAAACAGCCAGTCCAGCACTGCCATCACCTGGGACTAAATCGAACGAGCTAACACGATGGGATTCTCTACCAAACGTCGACTAAGATGAAACTCTTTGAGGTAGTTGAAAACTACCCTGGCTCAAAGAGTAAAGACGATAAACGGGTCACTTTCGTTCAGGTCAAATCGCAGGAGTGACCTTTCGCCTTTTCCAAGTGCTGGGACATCTCCGCCTGATGACCCTATATAGCGGATAGATAACGCGCTCTGCTACGGAATATCCATTACTCTAGCATCCATCACGGTATGAGCACAATGCGCCGTCTCTGTTGATCGCCCCGTTGCCAGACTCGCTCGACGTCCGCCAGCGGCACCTGTTCGGTGTCAATCTGAAGCTTACCTGTGCTGGCAAGGCTCATAATCTGCTGGAGAGCAGCAATAATTGCCTGTTGCGAAACACTGCCACCACCGCTGCCATAAATTTCTAGTCCGGAACTGCGAAGTGCCCCCGCCGGAAGCGCGACATTTGCCCCTGCCATCTCGCCTACTTCAATCAACCGAGTGCGCCTCGCTTCTGCCTTTACATCATCCCCGGTCACTGCGGCAATCAAGGCTTCGGCGGGTTTGCCCCAGACGTAATCAATCACCACATCAAAACCCTGCTTACCACCGGCGCGGATAAAATCGGCTGTCAAGTCTCCGGCGGACTGGTCAAGCTGAATCAGGTCATCAGCACCCAGCTCCGGCAGCGCGTCAAGCACCTGTTGGTTACGCCCGGCAGCGATGACCCGATCCGCGCCTAAATGCTTTGCAAGTTGAATCGCCTGTTTCCCGGCTGCCCCGGTTGCCCCCAGAATCAAGACCGTTTCTCCAGGCTGAAGTTTCGCCCGCGAGTCCAGCGCCAGCAGTGCAGACATCGCCGGGTTAGGCAGCGCGGCAGCAGTGGCATCATCTAGCGTGTCCGGCACAGGGAAATACCAGGGTTTGGTCACAACCGTTCTTTCCGCCATTGTTCCGTAAGGGTGACGCGATGCACCGAAGTAAACTCGTGTTCCCGCGCTATCATCGAGGATACCAACCCCATCGACACCACATATTGTCGGGAGATCCTTATAACGTTCATAATGCGAACCTCCCGCCATCATCCGGTCGATATTTTTCAGCGATGCCGCCCGCACATGAATAATCACCTCCTGTTCACCCGCGATGGGATCAGGAAATTCTTCATACCGGGGAGCCTGTCCAAGTTGATGCAATACCGCCGCTTTCATAGCACACTTCCTTTCGTCTTACGGGTTAACAATTGATCGGTCAATCATTTGCCTGCCATTTGTACGCAGGTGTTGTCAAAAGATTGCAAAATTATGAAAGTTACTTCGCTCTATTTGCCCTGAGACTCATGGCCTGCACTTTAAGTCGACTGGCACCCTGCTATAATTTCTCCAACACATGTGATCAAGAACAGGGTGCCGATTATTTATTCAAACCTAATCAGACACATCTTGAGCAAGTGCTCACCAAACGGATTGAACCGTTAGACAATAAGGTGAGTTGTTTAATACCTTTGATCCCCTAACTTGATGTATTTTCGAGGAAGTATCGAACTCAGGTTAGCTAATCTATCTCCAAATGGTTTTAAGAGATGTCATCGATAGGTTGAATTCTTTAGCGGCAATCGTAGGATCACCATCTGCGTCCCTTAAGGCAAGGTCAACCATAGTTGGGTTTAAATTGGGTAGAAAACGACTCAGAATCCGTATAAGCCAAGCTGGGGTATGACGAAGTTTGACATCTGGTTTGTTGAATAACCGCACAAGTTCATCTAACTCAAAACGGTCAGGTCCAACCATATCATAGGTGCCAGGGCTTCCGTGTGCTATTGCATTTACGATGGCATTCACCACATCATCACGGAAAACAGCACGATGGATTTGTTCACCTTTCCCTGGTAGCGTTACCACGCCATTTTTGTCTGCGGTATAGGCTTTGACCGTATTATCAGGACGTTGCGGGATGTTGATAATCGCTGGACATCGAAAAATTACAGTCTCTCGACCTGTATTCTGCAACATCTGTTCCGCTTGACCTTTCGTTTTTAAAAACAGGTTGGACGAATTTGGATTTGCGCCAAGATAACTCAAATAAATCACACGCCGCGTTGTCCCCTTCTTCATAGCATTCGCAATCATTTCGGTTGTTTTGATATTCGCCTCAATCATCCGTTCCTCCGGTACATTTAGATTCCCCGCGAGGTGAATTACAATTTCAGAATTACCAATCGCGTCAAATGCTTGCGGATTATTCATCCAATCGGTAATCGTCTCATTGGCTGGCAAATCCTGCGGTTTACGAACAAGAGCAATGGTTTGCCAATCAGTTTTTTGGAGCTTTCTTAATACATCCATACCAATTTTGCCGTTTGCGCCAACAACTGCAACTGACTTTTTCATCTTGCGACTCCTTATAATGTGTTCGAACCCATTTACACATAAAATAAAAAAAGACTCAGAGATTTTGTTCTAAATGGTCAATTAACGCCTGTAACTCCCCAATGATATAACTCTTGTTGATAGAGTAATACACTTCTTGTCCCTGTTTATCAGCAGTAACAATATCTGCATCACGCAAAATTTTAAGATGATGAGAAATGGCCGGACGGCTAATTTTGAAATGGCTGGCAATATCAGTTACGCTCATTTGTTTGTCTTGGATAACAAACAGAATCTGTAAGCGATTTGCATCACCGACAGCACTTAGGAATTGGAGAACTTGTTTTTGATTGAGACGATCTGTCATAACGTGTCAACGATATTAAACATATTTACATGATAGCCGATTTTCATGCTATGTCAAGCATTAAGTTATCAGGTCGCCGGGAAAATGTTCCAGCGACCTGATAAGATGTTAAAGCTCCCTGAGATTCTGATGCTCTGATGGGAGACCAACAAAAAGTGGAGGCAACTTTGACAATACTTCCTTGTAGAAACGGATAGTCAAAAAGTCACAGTTCTTGCCCTCAAAGGTTTTTAGCCCGATGCTCCAACACATCGTTGCACGGCGATTCTACCGTGAGTGCTCCTTTCCTATCAAACACCGTCAGGCAGTACGTTACCTCCATCCCTTCGGGACGTGATCACCGAACTACCCGCCTAAAAAGCTGACCTACCAATCGAAACATTGTCCTGGCTGAGACGTTAAACCAGCCAGTTTTTACTTTGAGAGGCAGGTTTCAGGATAAAGATTTTGGGCGGACTTCAAATAGATTGCGTGCCCGTAAGAAGCACACGTCGAACTCAGCGAAGAAATTGACCTGACCGAAAAGCAGAGGCACGTTTTCCGCCTGCGTCCAGGCAAAAGCAAGCTGCACCGGAGGAAGCTCTCCGACAGCACATGAGATGAGAATACCCCGTGCCTCATACCGGGCAAGATTGCCGGAAAGCTGCAATCCGGTACGAGCCGTCTCCCAATTCCCGCCAAGCGTTAAACCTAGATGATAGGGCAGGACATTGACATCTGCGCCGGTATCGAGCAGCCCGGTTGTTTCAACCGTCGTGCCGCCATAAGCGAGTGTTACGGATAACAGTGGGCGCAACGCTATTTCGCCACGCGCATTTTTGACCGAGACATACGGAAATGATGCCAAATCACTCATTCCGCCGCCGATTTTCTTCGAGCATCTCCGTTAAAATCGCAGCAGCGCCGGGAGCATCGTAAGGCGACCACACCTCATACTCTGTGTTTGCCAAAATTGTTTCTTCTTCGGCAATTTGATTCGCCAGCATTTGGATAACCCGCAGTTTTTCCACGCGGTTTAGCTGCCGTAGTTCTTCAATCAGGTGTTGTGAAATCATCTTAGCTACTCCTCAATTGAGTTCAACCTATTTTACTCGGTTTCGGCATAAATCTCTCTCCTGAGCTAAAATTATAGCATCCATAAGAATCAACCCATCTGTACTGTTGATCGAATTGAGACACCTTCATGTCTGTACTTGAAACTTACTTGAACACGCTGGCGAGTTTACGGAACGCAACTGTACCGGAAACCTCGTACTATGCAGCCCTGCAAACCCTGCTCAACGATGTCGGGGCTGGGCTGCGTCCCCGTATTCAGGCAGTGATCCACCCGAAGAACACCAGCGCTGGCATCCCCGACCTCGGCTTGTTTGATGAGAACCAGCCCGCCGACCAGAAACCGGCACGCGGTATTATCGAGGCCAAGCCGGTGAGCGATGATCTGATGCAAATTGCACAGGGCGAACAGGTGGCGCGCTATGTCGCTCATTACGGGCAGGCATTGGTAACGAACTACTATCAATTTGTGCTGGTGACGCGGGACGCGCAAACCGGACAGCCTGTCATCGAAGAACGCTACGATATCACAGCGAACGCCAACATGTTCTGGGAGTCAGCAAAACAGCCGCGAACACTGGCACAACAGCATGAAACCGCGCTGCGAGAATATCTGATGCGTGTGATGCGCCGAAATGCACCGCTTTCCACGCCGCAGGATGTCGCCTGGATTCTTGCCAGTTATGCCCGCGAAGCCAGAGCGCGCATCGCGGTGAGCGGAACCGATTTGACCGCCCTCGATACCATTCGGGAGCAGTTGGAAGCAGCGCTGGGTGTGCGCTTTGAAGATGAAACCGCTGAAGAGTTCTTCCGCTCCACACTGGTACAAACGCTGTTTTATGGCTTATTCAGTGCATGGGTATTGTGGCATGAGAAGCATCCCGGTTCCGGTAAATTCGACCTGTGGCGCGATACCCGCCGTCTGAATATCCCCGTGATTAGTGAATTATTCGAGCAGTTTTCCA
>DAOUCB010000047.1:0-2717 GCA_034432495.1 Anaerolineae bacterium
GGAGTTTTTATGCCCTCCGTATTGAGTTATCCCGGTGTATATGTTGAGGAAATAGCCAGCGGCGTACGCACTATCGTCGGCGGCAGTACGTCCGACACAGCGTTCGTCGATTTCTTCGCACGTGGCCCATTGAACACGCCTGTGCGAATCACCAGCTTCGGCGATTTCGTGCGCCGCTTCGGCGGGCTAGACAGACGCAGCGAAGCGAGTTACGCCATCCAGCAATACTACATCAACGGCGGCAGCATCGCGTGGGTCGTGCGCGTCGATCCGGGTGAGGGCGATGTAAATCTGGCGATGAAAACGTCAACCGCTTCTGTACTCGGTGGGTCGCCCCTCCAAGAGACGCTGGTCGTCAAGGCGGCGAGTCCCGGCTCATGGGGCGATAACCTGTACGTCACGGTGGAGTCGTTAAGCAACGATCTGTTCAATCTCGTGATCGAGGAAATCGACCCGATCACGAACGAAGTCGCCAACCTGCAAACTTATCGCAATCTGAGCACGAATAAACAGGACTGGCGCTACTTCGAGCCACTGATCAATCAGGACGCGCAGCGCTTGATCGAGGTTGAAGATACAGGTGTCGGCGATGTTCCCGCAGCAGTGAGACGCCAGAAGTTGGACGGCGGCGAAGACGGCGGCGTTTTCCTTTCGACCGGCGATTTTGTAAGCGGCGTCAGCTTGACCGCTTTCAAGAGCGCGATCAGCGGCGACGAACTCAAGAAGACAGGTATGTGGGCGCTGCAAAACTTCAACATCCTGTGCCTGCCCATTGCAGCCAAACTCGATGACGGCAACATGACGACGCTGATCGCCGAGGCGCAGGCGTTTGCCAAGAAGCGGCGCGCCTTCTACATCGTGGACATCCCCGCAACCGTCGATTCGCGCGAGGAAATGCTGAACTTCATGGACACGCACAGCATCAAGGATGATTACTCCGCGATCTACTACCCGCGCCTATTGATCACTGATGGACGCAACAACAGTTTGCCGCGTGATGTGGGGGCAAGCGGGACGGTCGCCGGGGTCTATGCCCGCACAGACGCCGAGCGGGGCTTCTGGAAAGCGCCCGCCGGAACGGATGCCCTACTGCGCGGCATTCTGAACATCACGGACGTGCTGACCGATCTCGAAAACGGCGACCTGAACCCACGAGGGATCAATGTGCTGCGCAACTTCCCCGTGTACGGGAATATTGTATGGGGTGGGCGTACGCTTAAAGGCTCGGATCAAGAGGCGAGCGAGTGGAAATATATCCCCGTCCGGCGCACAGCGTTGTACATCGAGCGTACACTCTTCGACAGCCTGAAGTGGGTGGTATTCGAGCCAAACGATGAACCGCTGTGGGCGCAAATTCGCCTGAGCGTTGGCGCGTTCATGCACACTCTGTTCCGTCAGGGAGCGTTCCAGGGGAGCACACCACGTCAGGCATACCTCGTCAAGTGTGACAGCGAGACGACGACGCAGACCGACATCAACATGGGAGTGGTCAACATTGTAGTCGGCTTCGCTCCGCTCAAACCCGCCGAATTCGTGGTCATCAAGATTCAGCAGTTAGCCGGTCAGAGCGAGGTGTAATATGGCACAATTCAGCGTTAATCCTGCACGTTTCGATCCATATAAGAATTTCAAGTTTCGCGTCAAATGGGATGGGCGCTACGTGGCAGGTGTGAGCAAGGTGACGGGCTTCACACGCACGACCGAAGTCGTCAAGCACCGTGATGGTGGCGATCCCAGCAGCTCACGCAAATCGCCGGGACGTACAGAGTATGAGCCGCTCACACTCGAACGCGGTGTGACACATGATGCCGAATTCGAGAAGTGGGCAAACAAGGTGTGGTCGTATGGCGGCGGTTTGGGAAGCGAAGTCTCGCTAACGGATTTCCGCAAGGACATCACCGTCGAACTCTACAACGAGGCCGGTCAGTTGGTCGTCGCCTACAATGTGTATCGCTGCTGGGTGGCGGAATATAAGCCGATGATGGACCTGGATGCGAACGCCAATGCCGTACTCATCCAGTCGATCAAGCTGGAAAACGAGGGCTGGACGCGCGACGAAGCGGTGATCGAGCCGACAGAGCCGACGCTCTCCTGATAAGGATGCTGCATGATCCGCCAACTGTCCGCGCAAGATTTCGTCAGCATCTGGGAAAGCGCGCTCTTGCAGCCGCGTTATTTCCGTGCGCTGACTATCCTCAGCGCGGCGCTTCCAGACGAATCGCCAGAGCAGATCGCCGCGCGCCCGCTTGGTCGCCGGAACGCACTGCTGTTCCAGGCGCGCGAACGTGCTCTCGGCGCACGGTTGAACGCGCACAGCCAATGCCCCACATGCCAGGAATGGCTGGAGTTCACGCTGACCGCCGCCGATCTTGGCGCGGAAGCAATGGACGACTGGCTGGAGCGTTATCGCCTTGAAGTGGACGGGTTGGCGATCACGTATCGTCTGCCGGACACGCACGCCCTAAAGGCGGCGATGGTCAGCGCGGATGCGAGCAGTGTGCGGTCGCTTCTGCTGCAAAGCTGCATCCTCGCGGTCGAACCGCCGATGAGCGTGTTGACCGACAACGCGATAGAGATGCTCGCGGAAGCCATCAACGAGCATGATCCGCTGGCGGCGATTCACCTCAATTTGAAATGCCCGAACTGCGCTCATGCATGGACGGCGGATTTCGACATCGTGAACTACTTCTGGGAGGAATTGGCGGCACAGGCGAAAT
>DAOUCB010000048.1:0-4201 GCA_034432495.1 Anaerolineae bacterium
CGCTCGACCCCACCCCCCGACCCCCTCCCCGAATTCAAGGAGGGGGCGAAAAACAAAACCGTTCACGGGAAGATTTTTGGCATTTTACAAAGGTGTCCTCTCCTCAGCCCACGCAAGCGGGGAGAGGGGAGAAAAGCGCGTGCTAAACGCCCTTTTTATTACATCTGTCGTGCAGTGAACCACTTCGTAGAGAGAGAAAAGCAAGGGCACAGGGCAAACAAGTTTGCCGGGGTGCGCCCCTACCGTTTGCCGTATCATGAGCACATTGGGTCATGCCTACAATTCTGAACTAGCCTCGTGCCTTGCCCCTACATCTAATGTCGCCCTCCAGCTCGTTTCAAGGATAAGAACAAAACCGGTCGCTGGCAGCCGCCGTTTTCCCGTAAAGTTTCACAACTCTTTCACGTAATCTTTTTGGTCTTGCAAGCGAATTCGCATTACTCTAAACTGAGCAGACTTCATTTTGCTCTGTGAGCGTGCCTGAAACGACACGCGGGAAACCGAAAAACGTGATGGCTCAAACGACGGTGGTTCTGCCCACCTATAACGAAGCGGAGAATCTACCGCTGATGGTCGATGCACTGCTCGCACTCCCGGTCAATATACTGGTCGTAGACGACAACTCCCCGGATGGTACCGGGGATATTGCCGAACGCCTCGCCGCCGAGAATCGCGGACGCATCAACGTAATGCATCGCACCGAAAAATCAGGGTTAGGAACCGCTTATATCGCCGGTTTCAGGCAGGCGATGAGTCTGGGCGCAGCCTACATCATTCAGATGGATGCCGATTTCTCGCACCAGCCGAAATATATCCCCGACCTGATCGCCAGGCTGGAAGAAGGCTTCGATCTGGTCATCGGCTCACGCTATGCCAAAGGGGGCGGCGTTGATAAGACCTGGGGGCCGTATCGCAAGCTCTTAAGCTGGTTCGCTAATGCAGTTTACGTGCGTGTCCTGCTGGGGCTGCCCGTCTCGGACGCGACCGCAGGCTATCGCATCTGGCGGCGTGAAACACTGCTCGGCATGGGGCTGGAACGTATCCACTCCAACGGCTACGTTTTTCAGGTGGAAATGGCATACGTTGCCCATCGTCTGGGTTTTAAAATCGCTGAAATCCCGATCTATTTCCCTGATCGCGCACGCGGTCAGTCCAAAATGGGATCGGGGATCGTCTTTGAAGCGGCGCTGCGCGTCTGGCAGTTGATTTACCGGCATCACGCGCTCAACCCGCAGATGCGCCGCACAGAAGTTCACTGAAAGAGTCTATGCAGCCAAGTCGTTTCGAGCAGACACGTATCAACCAACTGATCAGCCTTTATGGCCCTGATGACCCGCCCCGTCTGCCGCTCGATTTTGGCGATTATCTTTCGCTGATCTGGCGGCTCGACACCAGCGCAGCCTTTCCCGGTCGCGAACGCTACTATCGGCAGTGCGCCCTCGCCCTGTGCAACGCGATGAATTTGCGAAGCCATCCGATTGCGCGTCTGGTCGAGATGACGCCCGCAGGGCAGATTTACGCTCAGCTTCCGAATTTGCCTTATCGCAGCAGCAGCCGCTTCGTCGATGCTCAGGATCGCAAAGCGGCGCTGACGCAGTTGATGTCGCTGCGCGGCGATACGCTGCGCATTGGGACGTACAACGAAGCCTGGGATGGCGGGTGGCCGGGCGGCGGCATCCTCGATAACGAACTGCGCGAACGGGTCTTCGCGGTGCTTTTTACGGCGCTGCAAGGCCAGTACACCAACTTCGGACGGCTGCTGCTGGTGATCGACATCGTGATCGCCAACCTGATCTTCGGCCTGGAAGACTCGCCTGAAGTTCAGTTGAACGACCTGGTTATCAATTTCGGCTACCCCGACCCGCGCGATGAGCGTGTCCGCCGCGAGTTCAATGTCGTGGCGAGATCCGAAGCCAGCGGTTAAAGGCCAACGACCGCGCTGCTCTGGAACTTGGTCACGACGCGTTCGACACCGGGAATCAAGGCCACATTCTTGACCACATCGTCGGCGCTGGTGCCCGTCGGCAGCGTCCCGGTCAGCACGACCGTCCCGTAGATGGCGTTGGCAATCACGCCCTGGGGAATCGGTCGCCCCGATTCAATCCGAATTGTTTCCTCGCAGTAAAGCTGGTCGGCATTCACGCTGGTGACTCCAGCGATAGCACGCACGCGATCCAGCAGATAGCGGCGGGTGATCAGCGAGCGCACGTGTCCGCTGAGAATCACCTCGCCGCTGCGCGCCTCGATGCGCAGTTGATGCCGATCCGAGACCAGCGGCGGATAATGGGCAATCAGGTTGTAAATGTCTTCTTCAATATCAACGTCAGGACGTGTCATTGGGGTCATTCCCATCTCCGAGTTTCATGGTGCTGATTATGGCTTAATTTTGCCGTTCTTGCGCCCGCTTGCCAAGTCGGGAATTGTCAGGCGTTATACTCCGTTATCATAGCACGGAGGAAATGATGAAAGCACAAGTTCTCGATCAGCCCGATCCGGTGGAAAACAATCCACTTCATTTACGTGACGTGGAACGCCCCCTGCCCGGCGCGGGCGAAATCCTTGTGCGGGTGCGCGCCTGCGGCGTCTGCCATACCGATCTGCATGTGGTCGAGGGCGAACTGCCCCATATCAAGCTGCCGATCATTCCCGGTCACGAAATCGTCGGCGTCGTCGAAGCGCTCGGTGAAGGGGCAGCCCGCTTCAAGGTGGGTGATCGTGTGGGGATTCCCTGGCTGCACTCCAGCGACCAGACCTGTATCTACTGCCAGCATGGACAGGAAAATCTGTGCGATGCGGCCACTTTCACGGGCTATACCGTCAACGGTGGCTACGCCGAATTCGTCACCGCTCGTGAGGACTATGCAGTCGCTATCCCGCAGCACTTCAGCGACGTGGAAGCCGCGCCGCTGCTCTGCGCCGGAATCGTCGGCTATCGTTCGCTGCGCCTGTCTGATTTGCAGCCGGGCGAGCGACTCGGTCTGTATGGCTTCGGCGCGAGCGCGCATCTGTGCATTCAGGTGGCGCGGCATTGGGACTGTGAAGTCTACGCGTTCACGCGCAGCGCGGAGCATCAACGCCATGCCCGCGATCTCGGCGCGCGTTGGGCAGGATCGGCGGAGGATGACCCGCCGAAACCCGTAGATCGGGCGATCATCTTCGCGCCTGCCGGGTCGATTGTGCCGCTGGCGCTCGGTCATGTGCGCAAGGGTGGGACGCTCTGCATCAACGCCATCAGCATGAGCGATATTCCCTCGATGCCTTATCGCAAATTGTGGGACGAGCGCACGATTCGCAGCGTTGCCAATGCGACTCGTCAGGACGCGGAGGACTTTATGCCGCTGGCTGCCGAAATTCCGATCCACAGCGAAACGCAGGCCTTCAATCTGGACGATGCCAATCAGGTGCTGCAACAGGTCAAGCGCAGCGAGATCACCGGGGCGGCGGTACTTCGGGTGTAATGCTGATCGATTAGCCGTTGAGCATACGCGGGAGGAGCTGCTCCATCAGGTCGGCGGTTTCGTCAATCGACTGGTAATCGTCGGCGTAGGAGATGACATTCAACTGCGGATCGTAGCTCCAGAAACCCGCCTGATCGTAGAGGAAGCGGATATAGGTGTAGCTGATGCCCAGCACGATCCGCGCCAGCATCCCACCCATATACGGAAACTGCACCATCAGCCCACGTTTGTGAATATACAGCCGAATCCCCAGTTCGGGCATGGGGTAATTCAGAATCACGTCGCTGCCTTCGCCCTGCTCCGGGATGAGCGACGGATCGAGGTTGAGCAGCACGCGCGCCAGCGCCTTCGGGTTGATTTTGCGCACGGGGAAATAAACCTCTGGCTGGCGCGGATCGCTGCCGTTCTTGAACAGCCATTCGAGCATCGCCGGGGTAAGTTTGCGAGTTTTGGGCGCAACCAGATGAATGATGTAGTCCATAGGGCAAAGTATAAAGTCGAAAATAGAAAGTTAAAAGTAAAAGATGTTTAGCCCTCAGGGCTATTGCATCAAAATCAGTCCGACCTTTTGATGCCCTTAAGCCCTCACCCTAAATCCCTCTCCCTCATGGTTGAGGACAGGACAGTTTTAACACAGCAAAGGTCTATCGGGGCGAAAGTATAAGTCAGGAGAAAAGGAGTAGGTTTTCGTCAGGGTACGTTGGTGGCGCAACCAGCGGAGACCGCGACGAAACAGGCTTTGG
>DAOUCB010000049.1:0-34321 GCA_034432495.1 Anaerolineae bacterium
GCTCTCGCCAAATTCGGCGGGTCGGTGATGATAGCCTGCGGGCCACCCATGCGCACAAATTCGACTGCCGCTTCGATTTTGGGGAGCATACTCCCCGGCGCGAAATGTCCCTCCGCCATATACTGCTCGGCCTCCGCCAGCGTCATCTGCGCGAGAAAACGCTGATTGGGTTTGTTGAAATTGAGCGCAACCTGTTCGACTCCTGTCGAAATGACGAGCAGGTCGGCACGGAGCATCTGCGCGATCAAACTGCTGGCACGGTCTTTGTCAATAACAGCAGCAGTTCCACGCAGATTCCCCTGCTGGTCACGAATAACGGGGATTCCGCCGCCGCCAACCGCGACAACGATGTAGTCGTTCATGATCAGGGCGCGAATAGCGTTGATCTCCTGAATCGTTTGCGGCCTCGGCGAAGCGACAACGCGCCGCCAACCACGTCCGGCATCCTCCATGACCTGCCAGCCCTGCCCTTCATAGCGGCGAGCGTCTTCTTCGGACATAAAGCCGCCGATGGGTTTGTTCGGTTTGGCAAACGCCGGATCGTTGGGATCGACGCGCACCTGCGTGACCATCGTGACAATGGTGCGGTTGATGCCGAGCCGCCGGAGCGCATTGTCGAGCGACTGCTGAAGCATATAGCCAATGCTGCCCTGTGTATCTGCGACGATCAAGTCGAGCGGGACGGGATGGACTTCCTTCTCAGCGAGTTCACTTCGGCGCAGAATATAGCCCACCTGCGGCCCGTTGCCGTGCGTGATAATCACGCTCCAGCCTTCAGCGATCATGCTGGCGATATGATCACAGGTGACGCGCACTGCCTCCCATTGATTGACAACTTCAGGATGTTTTGGGTCCTGGATGAGGGAATTGCCACCAATCGCGACGGCGGCGAGTTTGCCGACCATAATAACTACTCCAAAGAAAAAGATGACAATTAGCAATTAGAGCATAACTGTTTAAAGTTTTGTTAGACCCCTCACCCCCGCCCCCTCTCCCACGCAAGCAGGGCGAGGGGAGAAAACGACGCTTTTCTTTGCGCTGTTCTCTGATTTGGATGAATAATTAAGCGTAATACTGTTTTTAACGGTAATCCTCTTAGCAATTAGCAATTAGCAATTAGCAAAGGCAATCAGAAAAAGCATATTATGCCGAGTGATCGATGACAGGGACTTTGGCGCGATCCCACATAAACTGAAACTGACTCGTCCAGTAGGTATACCAGCGATCCGAGTTTTCGCGCGTGAGTTCGATATTCATGCGCTTGTCGGTCGATTCATTGCGATAGCCGTGAAATTCGACAATGATGCGCCCGTGCTTGGTATCCGGATCGACCGCGACCAAGCTAAAGCCGGGGCCGTAATCAAGCAGACGGTAAGCGACCGTCCCCGGTGTAGGCCAGCTTTGCATCAACTGCAACTGCTGAATGGTGCGCGTCAGCTCATCGTTCATGTGCTGCATCTGAAAATCGACGCCTTTGTCCAATTGGCGCGTCAGGATTTCGATACCTTCGGCATTATGGGGGTCTTGCACGATAATACGGACTTCGCCGCCGGGATGGGCCAGGATTTCACGACGGATGGCTTCACCGTTATCAGCACGCAGAATATTTGCGGCTGAAGGGGCGTAAATCCACAGTTTTTTCGCACCTTTGATACGCTCGGAGAGTGGGCCAAATGCGGCGCGGTCGTTGAGGTAATCGTCAAGGGCGACAATCTGCGGACCGTTCGAAGAAAGATTGAGCACAAGCAGGCTCAAGGCCGCAAGCATGACCGCGCTAATCAGCTTGTCGGGAACGTCGATGGGCAGCGCCGTGAGGATGACCAGGATCGCGGCGACGGCAGAGACGACATACACGTCGAGATTGCGCCTGGCTTTGAAGTCTTCGTTGACGCGGCGCATAAAGCGCTGAAATGAGTTCACTCGTCATCTCCCCAACAGTAAAGAGGATCATTGTTTCAAAAAAGCCGTTAGCCTCATTATACGAGGCTAACGGCTAATTGCGAACTGCTTACAACATGCTGCAATTAGCGCATGGTCAGCGCCATCGCGGCCTTCTGGACATGGAGGCGATTTTCGGCTTCGTCGTAGACAATGCTCTGCGGGCCGTCGAGCACTTCGTCGGTGACTTCGATGTTGCGGTCAGCGGGGAGACAGTGCATGTAGACGGCATCGGTTTTCGCCAGACTCATGCGGCGGGCGTCGGTGATCCAGTCAGTATACTTCTTGCCAATCTGCGCCGACTCGTTGTTGTCCTCGGTCGTCAGCCAACTACCCCATGACTTCGGATAAACGATGTCGGCATCCTTAAAGCCTTCGTCGAAGTTATCGAGCATTTCGAAGGAGCCGCCGCTCTTGCGTGAGTTCTCCTTCGCCTGCTCGACAATATCCGGCATAAGTTTGTATTCGGGCGGCGCAGTCAGGCGAACATTCATACCGTAGCGCGACATCAACAGGATGAGGCTCTGGGGAACGCTCAAAGGTTTCTGGTAGCTGGAGGCATAAGCCCAACTGACGTTGATCGTTTTGCCACGCAGATTGCTGCCGAACTTCTCCTGAATGGTCATCATGTCGGCGAGAATCTGGAAGGGATGATAAACGTCATCCTGCATATTCAGCACGGGGACGCGGCTGGCGGCAGCGACTTCGCGGATATATTTGCTGCCGAAGCCCCAGTCACACTGGCGAATGGCGATGCCATCAGTGTAGCGACCAATAATCTGCCCGATCTCTTTAGCGGTGTCGCCGTGACTGATCTGGGTCGTCTCACTGTCGATGAACTGAGCGTGTCCGCCCAACTGTGCCATACCTGCCTCAAAAGAAACACGGGTGCGCGTGCTGGTGAAGAAAAAGAGCATCGCCAGCACCTTGTCACGCAGGAGGGCGTGGGGTTCGCCGACCGCGCGCTTGCGCTTCAAATCCGCCGCCACATCGAGCAGCGTGTCAATCTCATCTCGCGTCCATTCCTGGGTCGTGATCAGGTCACGACCGCGCAGATCGGTCTGCATGATACAACTTGCTCCTTCAATCGCTTAGATGTTCAGCCAAATTCCATGCCGAACAACTATACCTGTCCACATCGTAATGTTCCAGAACAATTATGCCCGTGTTGTCGAGATGATCGACACGCTGCAACGCTGCCGCATTGACGCAGAGCGGCGGGACAACCGCGCGGGTGATGCCACCGTGTGTCACGAAGAGGACACTCTCATCAGGCGAAAACCGGCTCAAAGCGCGCTTGATACGGGCGACGGCATCGCCGTAGGATTCACCTTCGGGGAAACGAGCGTCCAGATCAAACAAGAGCCAGCGTTCATAGACCTGTGCCCAGATTGCCCAGGCAGCTTCGTCGGTGCGGCCTTCGAGATTGCCGCAGTCCATCTCGCAAAGGTCAATATCGGCAACCGGATCGAGATCAACCGCTGCGCCGACAATTTCGGCGGTCTGCTGGGCGCGGTGAAACGGGCTGTAACAGAATCTGCGTGAGGGCTTTGTCAGCGAACCAGTGCGCTGCCTTGTGTGCCTGAGTGCGTCCTTTTTCAGTGAGATCGCCGTCATATTTGCGGCAGGTCAAGCGGTGTTCGATATTGACGATGCTCTCCCCGTGCCGCATGAGGTAGATCATGTGCGTTTCAATCCCACAATCCAGATTCGATCAGCAAGCGACGTGTTTCAATCTGCTGAGAGCCATTCATTTCCAGAATGCGTACTGTGACGCGAGCAACTGAGATTTTGCCTAATATAACCCCTTCAAGCAGCTCAAAATGCTCACTCCACACCTGCATACGTGGATTATAGAGTGGGGTCAACTCTACAGTTTCAGTGTCATAAGAGGCAATGTCCGTTGATTTCGCGTTATTGCACTTAAAACATGCCCACGCAAGATTATTTATTTCGGTTAGACCGAGATGCTTTTCCGGGATAACATGATCCGCTTGATAGCTAAAACCACCCGCCGTTTCAGGTTTGCGACAGTATTCGCAGCGCTTCTGAGCGCGCTGACGTACTTGTTCACGAACAGGGGCAGATACACGAGTCATGAGCGCTGTGGCAGCCGTTGATGATGGAGCGCCTTCGCTTTCAAGAAAGACAAAAGCTCATCAAACTCGATCATCTCGACTAATTCACGGGTCTCTTCGCTCGTTAGCTGACCTGCCTTGTTACGCTCGGTAAGTTCTTCAGCGCGCTGCTGTTCAGAATCTGAGATGTGAAAAGCGAGAATGTCTTCAGGCGACACATGGTCGGCAAGATGATTGATTAGCTCTCGATAGACAGATAACATCGCAATCTCCTCGCACAATTCTTTTTATTTTACCGGCAGGCTATTCGCTCATCTGACTGAACAAATTTTCAGAATTCATATTCGTCCCAGACGGGTTCGCCGATGACGAAGCTAGTTAGAGTGTCGTCGTGTTCCGCATAGGCATCGGTTTCCGTGTAAGCGTCGAGCGCCGCTTCGTCTTCCCACTGTTCGAGCAGGAAAAAGGTATTCGGCGTCAGCACATCCTCATAAACGTCGAAGCTGAGACAGCCCGCCACACTGCGCTCGACCGGAACCAGTGCAGTGATAAATTCGAGAAACTGTTCGCGGTCGTCAGCGCTGATTGCAAATTTGCCAGTCACCATCAACATCAGACGGCTCCTACTTTTTCAGCAGAACGGGCAGCAGCGTGTACCACTCGGTTGCGCGCACCACGTCGTCCAGCGGCACCTGATCAATGACTGTGTGGGCGTGGATTTCGTTACCGGGGCCATAACCGATGCTCGGAATCCCTGCCTTGCCCATCCAGTAAATGCCGTTGGTCGAGAAATCCCACTTGCCTGTTGGGGTGGGTTCGCCCCACAACTCCGCGCCCGCCTGCACACCCGCCTGCACATACGGATCGTCTTCGGGGAGTGCCCAGGCCGGAAAAATCTTATCGACGGGGAAAACGAAGCCTGTGTAACTGGGATCATCGTAGAAGAGAATTTTGGCTTCGATGTCACTGCGCTCACCGATGATCTTCTGGATGCGCGCCAGTTCGTTATCGGGGGTTTCGCCGAAAGTGATGCGACGGTCGATGTAAATCAGGGCTTCGTCGGGCACGGCGTTGATGCTGGGCGTCTTGACATGCATGTCGGTGACGGTGATGCGCCCATGACCAAGGAAGGGATCGTCACCCAACTCCGGCTCAGCTTTGCTAATCGCATCGATGATGGGCAGCAGCTTGTAGATGGCGTTGTCGCCGAGGAAATTGCTGGCGGCGTGCGCGCTCTTGCCTTTGGCGACGACCTGCATTTCGACGCGGCCTTTGTGACCGCGATAGACCTGCATTCGTGTGGGTTCACCGATGACGACGAAATCGGGGCGCAAGCCTTCGGCTTCGACGAGCGCGTGCGGCGCGATGCCGTCGCACCATTCTTCCATGTTGCCGAAATAATAGCCCGTCACCCCTTCGAGCAGGCCGAGTTCCTTCGCCAGCGCCAGCCCGTAGATCATGCCGGGGGTACTGCCCTTCTCGTCACACGCGCCGCGCGCGAAGAAGATGCCGTCCTCGACTTTGCCGGTGAAGGGATCCCAGTCCCAGGCGGCGGGGTCGCCGATGCCGACGGTATCAATATGGCTATCGTAGAGCAGCTTCAGCGGGCCATCGCCGATTTTGCCGACGACATTGCCCATCTGATCAAACCAGACTTCATCAAAACCGAGCTTGCGCATTTCGGCTTCGGCGCGCTCGCCAACGGCGCGAATCTGGCTGTCATAACTGGGGATTGCACACAAATCGCGCAGAAATTCGATGATGTCTTCACGCTGCGCTGCGACGCGCTGCTTGATGGCATCAATCATTTTTGGGTCGGTCATGTCAGGCTTTCCTTAAAAGCGAAGTCCACAAAATGATCCTGTGTTTCAGTTTTGCCGTTGCTCAAGATGATAATACGCGCATCAGCCTTCTGGATGCGTTCGATGCGCTCGTGGGGCATCATATTTTCCCAACGCGAAAAAATCGCATGGAAACTGTTGTCTTTGTTGACATTGATGTCGCGGGCAGCACAGCCCGCAAATTCCAGCACCGAGAGCGCTTCGCCGACGGAAATCTCCGCATAGCTCACAGGCGGAGCCGCTGGGGCAGCAGCGGGCGCGGGGCGAGGCGCAGGTCTTGGTGGCTCCGGCACGCTAGCAGACGGCGGTGTTCCGGCACGGCGTCCGCCCCCCTGCGGCGGAGGCGGCTGCTGAGCAGGTGCGGCAGGACGCCGAGGCGGCTGTGAACCTGCCTTTTCCTGAGCGGTAATCAGCGCGGCGAGTTCAGTCGCGGCTTTGTAGTAGCCTTCAGCGTAGCCACGACTATAAGCGACCTGGGCTTCGGTTGCACCCTCTTCTTTCGAAGCGCGCGCGTAATCACGGGCGAGCATTGTCCAGCGATTTGCCAGTGAGCGGAGGGTAGTGATTATATCGTCTGCCATGTTTACTTATCCTGATTTCAGTCGTGCATCCTGCGTAACCAGCGAAAATCATATTCGCCACTCATTACTTTACTGCATTCTGTCAGACAAACAGATCGATGACTTTGAACTGTTCGACATCGACCAGTCCCAGATCCGTAAGTTTGAGATAGGGAATGACTTCGAGCGCCATAAAACTCATCGCCATGAAGGGATCGTGCATTGAACTGCCCATCTGGCGGGCGGCGGCGGTGAGCGCATCGTAATCGCGGCGAACCTCTTCAATCGGCGCTTCACTCATCAAGCCCGCGACAGGAAGCGCAAGCGTCGCAAGCACGGTATCGGCATCGACAGCGGTGAGTCCGCCCCCCATCTCGATGACGGCGCGAATCGCCCGCTGCATACTGGCGTCGTCTGCCCCAATGACGACCAGATTATGATGATCATGGGCGACCGACCCTGCCAGCGCGCCGTGTTTGAGGCCGAAACCTTTAATGAAGGCTTTGCCGATTTTCGCGCTGGCGTGATGGCGCTCGATGACAACCATCTTGAGGATGTCGCGTTCAGGGTCGGAGACCACTTCGTCCGCGACAATTTTGGCGTCTTCGAGATAGCGTCCGGTCACGACCTGGGTATCTGTCCCGCCGATGACGTGAATTTGCTTCCCTCGCGCAGGGATACGCAGGTCAGGTTCACCGGGAGCAACATTCATCGATGGACGCAATTTAATCGGACGCAGCGGCGGCTTCTCGGCAATCACATGACCGTTTTCCGCCATGAGGACACCGCCGCGATAAACCTGCTCAGCGCGGAGATCGTGCAGGTCGGAAAAGACGATCATATCGGCGCGGCGACCGGGCGCGACCGCACCGAGGTGATGCAAGCGAAAGTAATTAGCGGTGTTGATCGTGCCGAGACGAATCGCGGTCATCGGATCGACGCCGCTGGCGATGGCAACGCGCACCATATGATCAATCGAGCCTTCGTCAATCAGGCTGGCAGGCACGCGGTCGTCGGTACAAAAGCAGAGACGGCTGTAATTCTGCATATCGATCAGCGGCAGAAGCGGACGCAAATTGTGGGTGGTTGTGCCTTCACGGATGAAGATCGTCAGGCCGAGGCGCAGCTTTTCGCGAGCTTCGTCGATGGTCGTGCATTCGTGGTCGCTGTTAATCCCTGCCGCAACGTAAGCATTGAGCGCCTTGCCTCTGACCGCAGGGCTGTGTCCGTCGAGGACACGATCCCTGAAAGCATCGAGCTTGTCGAGAACGCCTTCATCACCGTAGATCACGCCGGGATAGTTCATCATCTCAGCGAGGCCAAGCACCCACTGATCTTCGAGCAGCGGCGCGAGGTCTTCAGCTTCGAGACGCGCGCCGCTTGTTTCCATGTCAGTCGCAGGAACGCAGCTTGAAGCCATTACGAAGACGTTGATGGGGCCGTTTTTCGCGCGTTCGAGCATGAAACGGATGCCATCAATGCCGAGCACATTGGCGATTTCGTGCGGATCCGTGACAACACTGGTCACGCCGTGCGCCAGTACAATCCGCGAAAATTCCGGCGGCGTACATAGGCTGCTCTCGATATGCACGTGGGCGTCGATGAAACCGGGGCATACATAGCGCCCGTTCAGATCGATCACCTGCTGAGCCTCGTAGCCTGAGTCCAGCGCGACAACATCGCCTTCATCAATGACAATATCGGTTTGATGGATTTCACCGGACAGCACGTTGACCAACTGGGCATTACGCAAAATCAACTGCGCGGGAACATCGCCCCGCGCAACCGCAATCCGCTGCATCAGCGTCATCATTTGCCCTCTCTGGACTGCATCGACAGAATCATGTCGGTGGGTTGATCGCGCGCAACAATCGTCCAGATGGGGTCGCGGGCGTATGTTGGCTTGACACGCTCAACATAAGCCATATCGCGGTCGCTGAAGGCGGCGTTGCGGGTGGTTGTCCACTGGACACCACTAGGGAGTTCGCGTTCGTGGATTGTTGTTGCGAAAACGAACTCAAACATGCCACGATCCGTATCTTCCCACAAACCAACCCACTGAAAATCCATCGCTGCGCCGCTCAGACGTTCAAGCCACTGAGCAAGCTGCTCCCAGGGCGGCGCTTCACCCGCACAGACCACACGCGGGAGCATCCGAAAGCCAATCGCGGTGTCATGGGGATTATAGCCCGGCCCCGACAGCGTCAGGACGCGGCGCGTGCTATCGCCGAGAACAACTGCGACGGCACGAACATTAAACTCTGGAAACTTCGGTTCGGGATGTCCGCTGAGACGGTTGCCCAGCCAACGCAATCCGAAACGCAGCCGCAAACGTAGAAGTTCGCTGCGCGTAGATGTGATTACACGCGGCTGCGGACGCATTTCAGCCAGCGCCTCTTTCGCGCCGAGAACGCCCTGCGGCAACGAACCGGGACTGAAATAGCGGTTGGCACGGGTTTCGCGGGTTTTTTCGCGCAGGCTGCCGCCCGTCGGCGCAGCGACATACAGGATGTTCATGCGCTGCCAGCCTGACAGATAATAGAGGCCAAGCGCGCGGTCAATGCGTGCCTCGATCCCGGTTTCTTCCTCGATTTCGCGCTGAGCGGCGTGTTCCAGGCGCTCGCCTGCGTCAAGACGACCACCAGGCAATGTCCACGTATTCAGGTCGCCGCGCCGCGAGAGCAGGATGTTCCGGTCACGGTCAAGCACGGCGGACATGACGCCCAAACGCAAACTCACATCTCACCTCGGATTAAGCGGGTGGAAATGGCATTGTGCTGTTCGACCAACACAGGCAAATCGACGGTTTGCAGCACCCCGTCCTTGACAACCACGCGCCCATTGATCACGGAGACATCGACATTCTGTGACTGGTTGAACAGCAGCCCGGCAACCGGATCGTGCTGCGCCCCGGCAAAGGCGAGCGTGTCGATGCGAAAAGCCGCAAAGTCGGCAGACATACCGGGCGCAAGCGCACCAATATCGTCGCGCCCCAAAACCGCCGCGCCGCCGAGCGTTCCGATTTCGAGGGCTTCACGCGCAGACAGGCCAGCCGGATTGCCGCCAGCGCGCTGCATTAACATCGCCATGCGCGCCTCGTTGAGCAGATGACCGCTGTCATTCGAGGCAGAGCCATCCACACCAATGCCAACATTGACTTTCGCGTCGCGCATTTTACGGATGGGCGCGATGCCTGATGCGAGGCGCAGATTGGATGATGGGCAATGCGCGACCCCCGTCCCGGTTCGGGCAAAGAGACTGATTTCACGCTCGTTCAAACAAACGCAATGCGCGTGCCAGACATCTTCGCCGACCCAGCCGACATCACGGGCATAATCACCGGGGAGCGTGCCAAATTTTTCGAGACTGTAAGCGACATCGAGCGCCGTTTCGGCAAGATGAGTATGCAGGCGAACGCCGTAGCTGCGCGCCAGCGCCGCCGATTCGCGCATCAGGTTCTGGCTGACGGTGAACGGTGAACAAGGCGCAATCACGATGCGGAGCATCGAGTGACGCTTGGCATCGTGAAACTGTTCGATGACGCGGCGCATGTCGATGAGAATATTTTCTTCGCCCTCGACCATCGAATCCGGCGGGAGGCCGCCTTTGCTCTCACCCATACTCATCGCGCCGCGCGCGGCATGGAAACGCATCCCGATTTCGTGAGCGGCACGGATTTCGTCATCAAGCTTGGAATCGGTGGGATAGGTGTAGAGATGATCGCTCGACGTGGTGCAACCGGAAAGCATCAGTTCAGCCATCGCCAGTTTGGCAGAGATGTGGATGGCTTCGCCGTTCAGGTTTTTCCAGATGGGGTAAAGTGTGCGCAGCCAATCGAACAATTCACGTTCCTGAGCAATGACGCGCGTCAGACTCTGAAACATATGATGATGGGTATTGATGAGACCGGGAATGACGATATGTTTCGGCAGTTCGATCTGACGGTCGGCGGGTTCGACGGGCATATCGGCTGCGGTGCCAACCGCCTCGATCACGCCATCGCGAATGAAGAGCGCCCCGTTTCTAATTTCGCGGCGCTCGGAATCCATTGTCACCAGTGTGTGAATAGATTTGACCAGCAGCGTCGTCATGCAGGGTATCCTGGGAGAAAGAATAAGTGTTCAGTTTAGCATGAGCGGGGCGCTGGGACAACCTTTTTTGTGATGAGTCACGAGTCATGCGTGATGCGTAAAAGGAAAAGTATCAAACAGAGAGATACACGGAATATTAAGCGAAGGGCGTTACAGTTAACGCCCCTGCGAAGCTACAAGATGCATTTGACAAGGGCTTTGACCAACCCCGGCAGGTTACATGGTAATCTTTTCGGCGATGCGCCAGGCTGCTTTCATCGTGTTGCTCAAGAGCATGGTGATGGTCATGGGGCCGACGCCACCGGGCACTTTGGTGATCGCGCCCGCGACTTCAACGGCGGCATCGAAATCCACATCGCCGACAAAGCGGTAGCCGCGTTTGTCGGTCGGGTCGTCAATCTGGTTCGTGCCGACATCAATCACGATTGCACCCGGCTTGAGCCAATCAGCCTGGACAAACTTCGGCTTACCAATCGCTGCGATGACAATATCGGCCTGCCGCACCACATCTGCGATATTGCGGGTGCGGCTGTGGCAGAGGGTTACCGTCGCATTGGCCTTGATGAGCATGAGCGCAACCGGCATACCAACCAGATTGCTGCGCCCAATGACGACCGCATTCGCCCCTGACAACTGCGCACCTGCTTTTTCGAGCAGCACCATGCAGCCGGTCGGCGTGGCTGGTGTGAACAGCGGCTCGCGCCCCTTCATCGCCAGCAAACCGACGTTAATGGGGTGAAAGCCATCGACATCTTTTTCCAGACTCACGAGGCGCAAAACGGCTTCTTCGTCGATCTGGGGCGGCAGTGGAAGCTGAACGAGGATTCCGTGAACTGACGGATCATCATTCAGCGTACGCACGGCGGCTTCGGCTTCTTCCTGGGTGCTATCGGCAGTGAGTACATGCGCCAGTGACGTGATCCCGGCTTTTTCGCAGGCACGGCGCTTCATGCGAACGTATTGGGCCGAAGCTGGATCATCGCCGACCAGCACCACACCCAAACCTGGCGGATAACCGTAATGTGCTGTGAAACGGGTCACATCCTGCGCAATTTCGTTACGCAACTCGTCGGCAATCGCCGACCCATCGATGATTTTTGCCGTCATTCGTGCTGTGCCTCCACCCTTTAATTCGCCTCAATTTCGTGAGAATACCATGATCGCAGGGAATTGTTTAGGCATTAGAACAACTTTCACACAAACATTTCGCTCACAAATCGCCAGACTTGGGTAACATAAATAGAGGGGCATTAGGTTCAATCATTCCACCTGCGCTGGAAACCCTGGCGTAAAAACGTTACAAGGACAGAGCATGATTGAGTTAAAAACAGGCGAACATCCATCCAAAAGTCGTGGTCAGGCGATGGTCGAGTACGCGCTGATTATGGCGTTGTTAGCAATCTCTTTCGGTTTTGCGATTGCTGCCACCGGCCCGGCGATTGGTAATGTATTCTGCAATGTCGTACATAACCTCGGTGGCACCGAAGTTGGAACACCCGGCGGACAGTGCGGCAATGATGCACCCGACCTGATCGCAGACGGAGGAGACCCGGCCAAATTCTGGGCGACCGTCACCTGGGTTGCGGGTCACCCACAGGGCGAGACTCCCTTCCCAACGCCGATACGACGCGCGCCGACCAGCGTCGGCGGTGGATTGCAGACCAGTACCTATACCCCGACGCCTTCCGACACACCCACAGTGACGAATACACCCACCTACACGAACACCCCGACGGAAACGCTGGTGCCGACGGCTGGCCCATCGCCAACGACGTCGGATTTCACATTCACCGTTCCATTTGTTGATCAAATCAGCAAGCCTGAGTGGTGGCGCATGGACCTGGCGGATGACTGGAAAGCCCAATGGTATAACAGCCAGTCGCACGGGTCTGTAGATGCAGTCAACGGCTGGCCGATCACCTTCTCACAGCCGAAAAACACAACGACTTTTGCCGCAGCCAACAGCTTCACTTTTGACTGGAGCACTGGCAGCCCGTCATCCGATACAGGCGTCACAGCAACCAATAATTTTGGCGTCTCGTTCACCCGCACTTTCCAGCTTACACAAGCCACAAGTTACGTCTTCAGTATTCAATCGGACGACATGGCCAACGTTTATCTTGATGGGCAGACGCCGCCGATTCTGTGGAACACAAGTTATAACGGGACTTTCACGGCTACTGTTGCCATTGGTTCAGGAATGCACACGGTTAAGATCGATTATGGTGAAAATTCGGGTAGTGCCAATATCACCTTCTCGATGACTCCCGGCGCGACGACGGCGGGAACACCCGATGTTGCTGAACAAGATAACAGTTGCAGTTGGGGTCAAACGAGCGGCACGAATAACCCCGTCTCGGTCTCATTTATGTTCGAGGCCAATCCGGGTCAGGCGACCTGGCCGACCGGACAGACCTGCTATCTCGAACTGCGCGGCGATGTCGATCTGAGTGGTCACGCCAACCCACAACTGAGCTTCTGGGACATCTGGGATTTCCTCGCTGCAAGCAATGTCACGGCACAGCTTCAAATTGGAAAATACTCACTGGTGAGTGGCAACGTCGACCGGACAGCTTTCAACTGGCAGACGATTGCTTCCCATAGTACAGGCTCCAGGAACTACGCCTGGACACGTAACGAGATCGATCTGACACCGTATAAGGCCAGCCTGGGCGACCTGGTCACATTCCGCTTTGTCATTGGCAGTACCAGCCCCAGCACGCCGTTCCGCTGGTTCATCGACGATGTCCAAATTGTGGACGGACCGACATCAGGTTCGACGTTCACAGTGAACAAGACGTGGAACCTGGACAGCATCGACCAAATGGATGATTTTATCTTCGATGGCGACTCAAACAGGACAATCCAGAAATACGGTTTGACCAACACCACCGAAGCCTGGCGCTGGCAGTTGACCTCGACGAATGCTCACAGTGGGATGGGCTGGGATGACAGCCCCAGCTACAACTACCAGAACATCACGGGATTGTCTACAAATAATCCATCAGGAACGACGGTTTCGAGTACAGATACGCAACCGCGCATCCACTTCCTACAATTCAAAAACCCGATTGACATGACAGGCGTGCTCCCAGCAGACACGGACGGCGATACAGGTAACCCGTTACTGACCTTCTGGCAAGCCTATGATATTAAGTCGAACGCCAGTATTCGCGTGGAATACTACGACACGGGAACGAGTACCTGGACGACGATACCGAATCAAGGAATGCTGATCGACTACTCAGTACCGACCGGGACGAGTCGAACGAACCTGACCATGCAGCCTGTTCAGATCGACCTGACTAACATTCCTAACTGGAGCACGGCAACTTTCAAACTGCGCTTCGCCATGTACGTCGATGGAGCAGCGACGCAGTTCGGTGAAGGCTGGTATATCGACGACATTAAGCTGGAGCGCGAAAAGAGTTCGGCCTACATGGCCTATCCGTTCGTCGATACTGCCGAAAACGCGACGTTCACGGCAACAACCTGGCAGGCCATCGGCGGCAAGTGGAACAAGACAACCGAAAAAGGCGGCGCGCTCAACAGCGCGACGGCTTACTCGGACAGCCCACTGACCCAGTATGATCCCGGCGACACGCAGGAACTTCAGATGAAGTACGCGATTGACCTGCTGCACGATTCGCCGACGAACACGACCGACTCCGCTGGCAGAGCAGCAGCAGTCAATCCGGTGTTGACCTTCTGGCATCAGCGCAGCGTCACAACCGGAGCAACATTCTCTGTCGAAATGTGGACAGCGAGTTCGAATACGTGGACGCAAATTTGGCTGTACAACAGCAGCAGTGACCCCTTCCCCACCGAAAAAGCATGGCAGCGGGTTGAAATCAACCTGGTGACGGCAGTGCAACTTGCTGATGGCGGGAAAACCTGGGCGAATATCACGTCGAATGCCGACAGCGTCACCAACGACGATGACATCAAGATTCGCTTCCGCTTCGACAGCGGCAGCAGCGTCTCGGCAGATGGCGTCTATGTCGATGAGATTCACATCGAGAATGCTTCGACAACGGCTCAGAAGCTGTGGCCAGTTGCCAGCGGCGGTAATGGCCAATATGTGGACAGTATCGAAAACGTTTCGCCCCTCATCCTCCCTGGTACATGGAGTTCGCGTTGGTACGCCGGTGGTCAGTGGAATACTACCAGTGTAAGCGGCTTCTATAAATCGTCGTCGCTGGCGCTGGCAGACAGTCCATCCGGGAATTATCTCGATAACAGCTTCTCGGCGCTGGAAATGGTTCCGATTGTCGATATGACAAGCACTCCGGCGGGCAGCAGACCGATGCTCACTTTCTGGACGCGCTACAACATCGGTCAGAATGCCTCGTTCCGCGTCGATATTGCCTACAAGGACGGTACAACCGCCGGAACGGCAAACAATTACGACCGGATTGGCGGTTGGTCAAGCTGGACAACGCAGCCAATGATGGTCGGTGTTCCCGCTCCCAGCAATGTTTTAGGCGGGTCGTCAGCAGCGGTCGTCTATACCTGGCTGCGCGGACAGGTTGATCTGTCGAGCTATATTGGCAAACAAATTCGGGTGCGCTTCGTTGCCAGTGTTCCCAGCGGCGCAACGCTGGCTGATGGGCAGTATCTCGACGAAATCGCCTTCACCTACAGCCCAAGCCAAATCACCGTCCCGATGGTGGACAACGCGCAAACCACGACCAACTGGGTCACCGAAGGCACCTGGGGTCTGGCCTCGGATTACTTCCTCGGCAGCGGTTCAAGCAGCACCGACTTCGGCAGTTATTCGTGGATAGGCACGTATTACGACTGCGAGTTGATGAAACGGGCAGCCGACGCCTGCAACAACAACACAGGCAATGTCTCGACGACGATGCGCCATATTCTGGACGACAACACCGACTACACGGTGAGCGATCCTTATGTAACAACAGGTGGAAAGATTGGCCCGGAGACTGGTCTGTCGCAAATCACCGATATTAATTTCAACTGGTCGGATGGCGTCAACCGCCCACTTAGCAATGCGTCGTCTGTCGGCACCAGTAATCAGTCAAGTGACAGCCCGCTCCAGCCCGGCTTTGATGATACGTTCGTCGTACGCTGGACGCGAACCGTCGATTTGAACCCAGGAACCTACAGCTTCACGACGGCTTCGGACGATGGCGTGAACGTGATCATCTCGGATCGGACAGGCATTACCGGCCTGACGGCGACAACGCGAACGGGTATGACGAATGCTGGTTACGTCATCAATAACTGGACAGATCATGGCCCATCGCTGAACTACGGAACCTTCACCGTCACGGCAGCGATGACGCGGACACTCGTCGTCGAATACTATGAAAACTGGGGTGGCGCTGAAATCATCCTGAATGCGACGAACAGCTCGTACTCGTTCACTGACAGCCCGAATACGCCGACGGGTCTGCCCGATCCGAATGCTTTCACGCAGGTCGACTCGATTTACCCAGGCAACTCGTCGCTGATGCTTAATGGCTACTTGAATCTGTCAGCAGCCTCAAACCCGGTTCTGAGCTACCAGCGGTTGTATGACATTGCGAACAACGACACCTTCTCCGTGGAGGTTTCAACGGATGGCGGCTTTACCTGGACAATTCTCGAATCGATAACAGGCTCCGCCAACCGGATGCTACCGAATCAAAACTGGGAGCAAAGCAGCGTCTCGCTGAATTCCTATAAGACGGCGAATGTGATGATCCGCTTCCGAATGGACACGCGTTCGGTATCCTCGTCGCAGGATGGTGTGTACCTGACAGACATCAGAGTCACGCCTTAGCAGCAGGCAGGAATCAGGTAGTGAAACGGGCGGGGCGGATTTCGGAAACAGCGAAATCCGCCCCGCTGTTTTCCCCACGTTCGCTGCCGTCTATAGTCTAAGTGAGCTGATCCTGATAAACTTACCGTAATCTGATCAATCAGCATGAGGATAGCGCAGCGTGAACTCGTCAAGAAAACGTCCGGGTTTGTTGTTTACCCTGGTCGGGCCTGCTGGTGCTGGTAAAAATCGGCTGATGAAATACGTACTTGAGCGTAGCAGCCTCAAACAACTCCCTACCGCCACCACTCGTTCGATCCGCGCTGGCGAACAGGAAGGGCGCGAGCATCATTACGTCACGGTCGAACAGTTCCAAGAGATGATTCAGTCTGACGAACTGCTTGAACATCAAGTTATTCACGGGAATTTATATGGAATGCCACGCAGCGCAGTCGAAACGGCGCTTGACAGCGGGCAGTCAGTCATCGCAGATATTGAGGTACTGGGGGCAACGCGCGCACGCGCCATCTACCCAGAGAATGTCGTTTCGATCTTCATTCAAACGCCGTCGATTGGCACGCTGATCGGGCGGATGCGCGAACGGCACGAGACGGAATCGGAAATCGGCAAGCGGTTGCTGCGCGTGCCGATGGAACTGGATTACGCCTGTGACTGCGATTACGCAATCCTGAACGATTCATTTGATCGTGCAGCGGAAACCCTGTATGAAATCGTGAACGCTGAGCTGCGCGGTGAACACGCAGTTGGACGTGGTGATCCGCTGATTCTCTACGAATACCATTACGAAGCGCATCTCATCCCAGCATATCACGATGAAACGCTCTGGAATGATGCTCCCGCGCAACCGTTGATCGCTTCATTCAGGGCAGAAGATGAACTGCCGCATCAGGCGGCACTCCGCTGCCTGCAAAGCGAACTGGGGATAACACCTCGTGAAAGCGCATTGATCACAGGCGACAAGCTAAACGGGAGCTATCTGCCAGCCGTAATGCTGGATTATTCCAGCGACGAAGCAGGCGAGCGGGTCGAATATGTATATGTGTATTGTCTCGATGAACGAATTGCCGCACCCGCAGGCTGGGCCTGGAAATCGGTTGGGGCGCTGCCAGACAACCTGCGCAACGCCGTCATGGAATGCGAACGATGAACGCAGCCGAACGCTTTGAGGGCGCTATCGTCGCTGGCGATGGCATTCCGCTGCACTTTGGCGACGAGCGCGGCGAATATCACGCGGCGCTGGAGCAGGCCGTCGTGATGGATCGTTCACATGAGGGACGCTTCGAAATTGTTGGCAGCGACCGCCTGAACATCATGCACCGTATTTCGACGAATGACCTGCTGACGCTCGAAGCAGGCGAAGGCCGCCCCACGCTGTTTACAAATGCGGTGGCGCGGGTGCTCGACCGTGCCACCGTCTATCATCGCGGGGAACGAGCGCTTGTGATCACCGAACCGGGGCGTGGCGAAGCCCTGCGCCGCTATTTGCAGCGCAATATCTTCTTCAACGACGACGCGCGGCTGAACGATCTGGCGAGCACGACACGGCAGTTCGTGCTGCACGGCCCGGAGGCCAACGAGATTGGAAGCCAATTCGCGCCGAAACTCGCCCCAATGCACAGCGCCGATGTGCTGATCGCGGGCAAGGCCGTCACCATGCTGCGCGACAAGCCACTGAGCGGCGGTCACTGGCGACTGATCGTCCCGAATGAGCGTGCAAGCGAAGTCTGGGCAGAACTGGTGGCGCACGGCCTCCAACCTGCCGGATCGCTCACCTACAACGTTTTGAGGATTCGGGCGGGGCGTCCGGCAGTGGGTCACGAACTCAGCACCGATTATATTCCGCTGGAATTAGGGTTGTGGGATGAAGTCAGCTTCACGAAAGGCTGCTATACCGGGCAGGAAATCATCGCCCGGATGGAAAGTCGCGGGCGGCTGGCAAAAACGATAGTGACGGTCAAATTGAGCGGAATGATCGAAGCGCCTGCGAAAATCAGCGTGGACGGGCATGAAGTCGGGACACTCACGAGCAGCGTACAAACCCCAGATGGCGACGCGATTGGAATCGGAGTGGTCAAGGTCGCGCAGGCACAGGTCGGCGCGCTGTTTGTCGTTGGCGAAGGAATTGCTGCAACGATTAGCGGTTTACCAGGCGCGCAGCCGCCACAGTTCGCAGAATAACATTTACGGTGCGGGCGATGGTGTCGCGCCGTTGCCCTGCAAATTCGGCGGCGGGCTGTCGAAGAAAATTTGCCACCACAATACCCAGGGCTGCGTTTGATCAGGCGTAGTGTGAACGTCCTCCAGGTTCACCTGAGGCTCGGCAGTTGCAGCGATGTCGGCACCGGATGGCACGGGAACGACCAGCACTTCGCCGGGACGCACCATTTTGCCATCGCTGTGCGCCCACTGTTCAACGTAAGCATCACTCAGGACGTAATCGCGCTGGGTGGTTAACTGCGCCTGCTGATCCTTGAGCGAGGCGATCTCCGTCGCGACACGGCTGTAGGCGGCCTGAAGCGGCTGCCCCGCTGTGATGCGCGCGCTGAAATTGATCGCCAGAATCAGCCCGATTCCCAGAATGGCAGCAAACATCACCTGCACGCCAGAAATCTGCCCGTTCCGTTTGCGCTTTTGCTTTTCCTGCATCCAAACTCCCCGCCGACCACGTTTTAACTTGTAGCGGAAGCCAGCATTGCCCAATCTCATTATAACAAAGCTGAAGCGAAATCTGGCAATAAAAAAGCTCAGGCTGTTCACCTGAGCTTTGTGCCGAAGATGGGAGTCGAACCCATACTCCCTTGCGAGAACTACGCCCTGAACGTAGCGCGTCTGCCAATTCCGCCACTTCGGCGTGGAGTAAAAGAAATTTTAGCAGAGAAAGCGTCGGTGTCAATACAGATCTTCGGGCTGCGCACATGCTATAATGCGATGCGCAAATTGGAATGGTGCAGAGGAAACAGGTGAAATATCTACGTTTCGGGTTCGCCCTCTTTGCCTTATTTTGCAGCATGATTGTCGTTCACGCGCAAACATCGTCTGTCACGGCAGAAGCCATTGGACAGGCGAATGTGCGCGCTGCCCCCGACGTCAATGCCGACCTGGTGGGTGAGATTGTCAGCGGCGCGCGCTACCCGGTCATCGGGCGCAACGACATTTATCCCTGGAGTTTAATCGCCGATCCCACGACGCAACAGCCCATGGGCTGGGTCTTTAACGATCTGGTCAAGTTTCAGGGTGACATCACCAGCGTGCCGATTACGAGCCAGACCATCGGCGGCGCAGTTGTCCCGACGGCAACGCTGCCATCCAACGCTGCGATAGCGACGCTCCCGGCTGGAAACAGCGACACGACTCTGCCAACCGCCTCCCCTGTTCCCGCCAGCGGAACAGCGACAGGAACGGTACTGGGTGAAATCAACGTGCGCTACGGCCCCGGCACCGAATATGATCGCCTCGGCGTTGCTGAAGCGGGCGACACCTTCACGATTACGGCACGCCATACCCTGCTGCCCTGGGTACAAATCAGCTATCCCGAGTCGCCCAACGGCTACGGCTGGATTGCCATCGATCTGCTCGATATTCAGGGCAATCTCGACAACGTGCAGCAGATCAGCCAGACGAATTTTTACCTGCCAACGCTGACTCCCACCCCTTCGATGGTCGATTCGGCAGCGATTGGTCAGATCAGCCCAGCGTTCGCTGCACTGGGCGCGAAACTGTGGGATAACATGATCAAGGCAGGTTTCGACCCGCAGACGACCCGCTTCGGCGCGCTGTATCTGCAAAATCTGCAAACAGGTGAAGCGCTGGCCTTCGAGCCAAACGTCGCTTTCAGCGGCATGAGCATCAGCAAAATCGCTATTCTGGCGACGCTTTTCGGCAAGATCAACGACACACCGGATGACGCAACCGCCAACATCATCGCCGAAGTGATGATCTGTTCGGAGAACATTTCGACGAACAAGCTGCTGGCGATTATCGGTGACGGTGACCCCTATACAGGCGCAGTACGTGTCACCGAATTTTTGCAGAAGCTCGGCATCGAGAACACATTTATCTACACACCTTACTCCGAAGACCCGTTCATCACACCGGAAACGCCGCGCACGCCGCCGAAAACACAAGCCGATCAAGTCAGCGCAGACCCCGATCCCTACAATCAACTGACGGTGACCGACATGGGTACGCTGCTGCATGATATGTATCAGTGTGCGCAGACCGAAGACGGGCCGCTGATCGACAATTTCGACGGTCAGTATACGCCGATTGAATGCCGCAAGATGCTTGATGTAATGACCTACAATCACATCTACAACTTCATCGAAGCGGGCGTGCCTGACGGCGTAAAGGTCGCACACAAGCACGGTTGGATTCCCGAAACCGACGGTGACGCCGGAATCGTTTTCTCGCCAGGAGGCGACTATATTTTCGTGACGACCTTCCACGAACCGACCTGGCTGGTCTGGGACGAGGCGAACGCAGTCATCAGCCAGAACTCGCTGGAAGTGTATAACTATTTCAATCCGGGTGCGCCGCTTGACGCGACACATTTCGGCAGTGTGCCCGAATGTAACCTGCTGGGCAATCAGGCGATAAATAATCTGCTCTCGCCGTCCTTTGGTGAGAGCATGATTTTCCAGTGATGTTCAGTAATTCTACTCAAGCGATCCCGGCTATAATAATGTACACTGTAATGAAAAAAGGGGGCAGCCTGATGGAAGATGAACGATTTGTGCTGACACGGCAGGGTTATGAACGCTTACAAGCCGAACTGCGCGAGCGCGAAAGCGAACAGGAAGAACGACGCGAAACTTTAGAAGAATATGAGGATATTGACCGCCAGAATGGCGACGAGGAAGCGGCAGATTTTGAGCTGCGCACCTCGAAAGAATTTGCCGACGAGCGGGTGGGGCATTTGAAATATGTGCTGGAGCGCGCCGACGTTCTGGACGATGATCCCGATCCAGAGCGGATCAACGAAGGAGATCGCGTGATCGTGTGGGATTTGCAGGCACGCGAAGAGCAGACGTTCAATCTGGTGAACGGTGAAGAAGTCGGTACCGTCGAAGATGCAGTCGCAACCGATTCGCCTGTTGGCAAGGCGCTTTTGGGACACCAGATAGGCGATGTAATCGAAGTTGCAGTACCAGATGGTTGGTCACGCTATGCAGTGCGGCGACTGGAGCGAATTGGGGACGGCCATTGAGGCTGCACCGCAGCACTAACGAAGTGGCTTAAGGCGAGATGGTTGCGGCAGGCGTGGCCTCATGGAGGGCATCGAGCGCTGTTTGGATAGCGATGTAGGCATCATGTCGCGCCTGATCGGGCGATTTGTCGCCAGTCACGACTGCTGTGATTGCGTCGCTGAGCGGCCCCCAGAATTCGCTGATCTCCTGCCGATTCGGGAATGGTGTACCCAGCGCAATCTGGTCGGCAAAAGCTCTGAGATTGGGACTGTCGGGCTGTACCGTCGGATTGACTGGCAATAAACCGCCCTGTCTGAGAACAATCGTCTGACCAGCGACACTGGTCACGAACTTGCCCCAGTCGATGAAGGCACGCGTTGTCACGTCGTCGGCGCTGGCAGCGAGATAGAAGCCCTGACCTTGAACAAACATCGCTGGCACTTTTCCGTTGTCGAGGACTGGCATCGTGCTGACACCGAGATTATCGCCGAGGTCTTGTTCGTACTGAGTCAAATTCCAGAGGCCGTCGTAGATCATGGCGACTGTTCCAGCCTCAAAACCGGGATTGGGCGACGACGCATCAACGATCACGCCGCTGCTGACATCGCGCCCCAATGCCGACATATCCTTTTGAAACAGAAGATATTTATCCAGCGCGGCTGCGCCATCACTGCCGTCGGCGAAAGCGGCATTCCCATCAAGATCCAGCAACTGCCCCCCCTGCGCGAACAGAAAGCCTGCGCTCTGGAAAAATCCGTTCTGGAAAGCCAACCCCGTTATATTTGTGTGATCGGCGTGAACCTGCTGTGCAGCAGCCAGAACATCGCCCCAGGTTGTGGGAATAGTTGGCACGAGCGCTTTGTTATAGAAGAAAGCCAGTGTTTGAGCGCTGTAGGGTATGGCATAGAAATCCTCTTTGAACTGGAACAGCGACCAGGCAGTGATGCTGGCCTGCGATTTCAGGCTTCCAGAGATAGTCACACTGAGGTCTTTAACCAGTCCAGCATTCACCCAGAAGCCAACGCTGTCATTTGCCGCCAGCAGCATGTCAGGCCGCTGTTCCGGCTCGACTGAGGCGAATGCCGCTGGCAGTGTGCCGCTGGCGTAGAAAATCGGGGTGATAGTGATGGTAGGATACACATTCTGAAACGCATTAATCAATGCTTGCAGCGCGTTGGCCTGTGCCCCCTGCTGCGAATGCCACAGCATGAGATGGACAATATCCTCTTCACGTGCGCTGACACCGCCGACAACCAGAAAGCAAACCAATAAAGCCGAAATCAGACTCTTCATGACAAAGCCAATGTTCAAAGACAAGTTGGATTGAGTTTACGGAAAGTTGGTTGGAGGGGCAAGGTCAATGAATGAGCCGACTTTCGCCGATACTCGTATCGTCCGTCCAGGCACCGCGCACACTGACGATGTGTAAGGCCATGAGCCAATCCATCAAATAGGTATAAAGCTGTTCCGCCAGTATAAGCTCGGCGTAACGGCGCGCGGCGTGGACGAGTTCATCCTGGAGCAGTTCGCGCAGAAGGCTTTGCTTATCGTCACTCAGATGTGTTTGTTCCTGAGTGAAGAAACTCAGTGCTGCTTCGAGATTCAGGCGATGGTACTCCAACGGATCCACCGGAAGAAACGGAGTCAAATCCAGCCCGTACTGGTGCTGGAAGGTACGCCGAACCTGATCGCGCGAGTCAAAGTGGCGCTGGTGCAGTGCCAGCAATCGCTGATGAATATCCTCGGCAATTTGGCTGAGGAGTTCAAGCGGCGGGTGCTCCTGCGCCACCTGCTTCTCCAGAAAGTGCTCCAAATAGTCGGCATTCCCCTCGGCAAGACTGCGATCAAAAAGATCAAGAGCTTCCAAACGCAGGGTTTGAAAAGCAGCAAGGGAAAACAAGCCAATTTCGTCCGGATCGCGCTGCATCACGACTTTTCTGGACATAGCCGCCTCAGGTAATCCCAGGTATAGATGCCCGTATGATGCCCATCATCCCAGGTCGGCTGGATGGCATAATTGCCAATCATGTCCAGTGACTCGATGGCATACGAGCGGGCAGGTTTCAGCGCCAGCAGTTGATCTGGCTCGAATTCCTGTCCCATAAACTGGTGACCACCGCGACATTCGACACATGGGCAGGCTTCGCGCAGTTCAGGCAGCGGGTAGCGACAGACCAAATCATCATCCCAGGTAATCTCCAAATACCCTTCTGTCTTGTTTAGCGTAATCGCTTTGGGTTTCATTCCCATTGTCATGCAAGAGCGCTTCCCTGTTAAAACAATGCTTCATCCACATTTTAGCATGTGATAGTGCGGCTCTGGCTTAAGCTTGACGCGGCTTGCATCTCAAGGCGCGTCTGTTACAATCGATGTTCGTCTGTCTCATGGGGCGTTCCACGCCTTTCGGTCGTGCAACGCCTTAATCTGGAGATTTGTATGCGATTTCGTTTGCTCGTAGGCTTGTTTATGGTTGTAGCGGTGATCACGGCCTGCCAGGGACCCCCTCCGACTGTGATTTACATCGTCATCTCACCAACGCCGGACGGAACCGAAGTTGCTTCTAACCAAAGCGCCGCCACCCCGGATTCGAGTCAAGGGGTTGCTGCTGAAGCAACAGCGACACTCGAACAGCCCTCTTCAACCGCAACTCAGCAGGACACCAGTACACCCACGCTGGTACCAACAAACACACCGACGCCGTTACCGCCAACGCCGGCTGAGACCGCCCTGCCAGCGAATTTCCCGACCCCGGTCGTCGCTCAAATTCAGATGGCTGAGCAGCTTTTCGAGCACGGGCGCATGTTCTGGGTTGGCCCGATCAAGCAAATCTGGGTGCTGAAAATCACAGGCGAGGGACATGGAACCTGGGAGGTTTACCAGGATGACTTCGTCGATGGCGAGCCAGAGAATGATCCCAGCCTCGTACCGCCAGACGGACGTTATCAACCACAGCGTGGTTTCGGCAAGCTGTGGCGCGAATCGCCGGGGCTACGCGATTTCCTCGGCTGGGGCGTAACGCCGGAATTCGGCTACGTCAGCCACTACGAATACCACTCTGGCGGTTCAGTTGATGCGAATGGCAATTATGTCAGCGGCCCAGGCTATCACATCCTCTACAGCCTCGCCGGGGAGAAGTTCCGTTTCGACGAAGCAGACGGCACCTGGACGCTTGGCGGCTAAACTTCGATGACGCCCTGGCAGCTCACCCCGAACAGCCCGCTCGCCTTGCAGGTTGGCGCAGATGCACGCCTGAGCCTGACGGATTATTTTGACGATCAGATCTGGGAGCTGATCCCTGGGTCGCAGGGAAATCCGGCGCTGGCGCTGCAAACAACCTATGGCGGTCGGATCGGGCTGGCAAGTATCATCCCGCTGTGGCGTATCGACAATCGCCCTGTCTACCAGTATCAGGCCTATTCGTCACCACCCGTGATTGCGGCATTTGCGCCGGGTTATCTTCAGGCGGTCGCGAAAATCACACCCCGTTTGCAATTGAAAGCAGATTTCTGGGTGATGGACTCGCACGCGGTCGGGGCACGTCTGACGATCAAGAACACCGGAGCAGCCGTCGAATTTGGCCTCGATTTGGTGGCGTTCGCAGCAGCACAGGGACAGGAACTAAAACTCACGCCGCTGGCGCTGACTACCGGGGTACAGCCGCTTGCCTTCGGAAAAGTCGGCAGCCTGAGTCCGGTCGTGATTCTCGAAAATGGTCGTGCCAGCACTGAGAGCAGCAATTCGGTAGGTACGGTCTTTAAGATTCCATCCAACGGTCAGATCGTTGTACGTTGGGTTCATGCAGCGAGGCCAATGCAAGTCGATTCAATTGCGCTGGCGCAGAAATGGCTGCAACAGGTGTGGAACACACCGCTGCGGCGTATTACGCAGGCAGCACAGGTCATCCCCCAAATCGAGACGGGTGACCAAGATACCGATGCAACCATTGCCTTCGCCTATCAGCAGTTAGTGCAGTCTTTTCTGAAACCAACCGCCAGCCTGCCCTTTGCATCATTCGTAGCGACACGACAACCAAATCGCGGTTACTCGCCACGCGGCGATGGCACCGATTACCCACGCGGCTGGAGCGGGCAAAACCCAACACTGGCCTATCTATCGGCGCTGGCATTGGCACCGATTGACGCTGAAATGGCGCAGGGTATCGTGCGCAATTACCTTGCCGTTCAGCACAGCGATGGCTGGATCGACTGGAAACCGGGACTCGCAGGTCAGCAGCAGGGGGTGTTATGCCTGCCGATTCTGGCGCGACTGAGCTGGGGCGTGTGGCAGTACAGCCAGGATGACACCTTCCTGAGCGAAGTTTATCCTGGGTTGCTGCGCTTTTTCGAGCGTTGGCTGGCCTGTGATGCGGATAAAGACGGCTTTCCTGAATGGCAAAGCGAGGCGCAAACAGGTTATTCGTTTATGCCATCGTTCGCGGTTGGCCTCCCCTGGGGGCAAAACGCCGACATACGCACCGTCGAAGCGCCGGATTTGTTAGCCTATCTGCTCTCGGAAGCGACCAGTCTGCGCGAAATCGCCTATTATCTGCGCAAAAACGATGACGAAAAGAAGCTTAGCGCGCGGGTGGATGATCTGACAAAGCGGCTGGAAACACTCTGGAACGCTCAGGAAGGCCGCTACACCTATCGCGACCGGGACACGCATCAGACAACTGGCAGTGTGGGTGTGCTACAGGATGGGCGCGGGGATGAGGATCACATTCTGGCGCTGCGGCTCAATCCGCCGAACCACCTGATCATTCAAGTGACGGGCGGCACAAGCCAGCCTGCCAAGTTGAAGCTTCATCTGAGCGGCGTCGATGCCAGCGGGAATCGCGTTCAGGAAGATGGCGATGCCTTCGTCTGGACGCAAAGTCGCGGCGTCTACACCAGTAAAACGGTCTTCTCGCAAATCGACCGCATCCGTGTTGAGGGAATTGCCAGCGTTTACAAGGTGAGCGCGCGGACAATGGCGACGGATGGTTTTGATCTTAGCAGCCTGCTGCCGCTGTGGACGGTCGGCATCCCACAGGATCACGTTGATGCCCTGATTGCGCACCTGACCAATCCTGCTGAATTCTGGCGCGCCAACGGTATCCTGATGTTTTCGGCGGGCGATCCCTACTACGACCCGGCACACGCCGCGGGCAGTGTCGGCGTATGGGCATTCTGGCTGACGCTGATGGGCGAAGGCTTGATCGAACATGAACGCTTCGATCTGGCGGCAGAACTGCTCAAGCGGCTGCTGGCGGCACAAACCGCCGTTCTGCGCGAGAGCAAAGCTTTTTACGAGTTCTATCACGCCGACGAAGCACGTGGTTTAGGCGAACGGGGCAGCACCATCGGCCTTGCGCCGCTGCATTTGCTGCTGCGCGTGCTTGGTGTGCGCATTCTTTCGAAAAATCGTGTCTGGACAGGCGGAACGTTTGTCTGGGGCAGCCCGGTCACAGTAACGCAGTATGGCGTGACTGTGAAGCGCTCTTCTCAGGGGACGGAGATTCGCTTTCCGTCCGGCGATACGGTAAATTTGCCAGCGGATGCCCCCTGGCAAGAAGTCGCGAGCAAAAAATCATCATGATTGCTTCGGATCCACTTGTCAACGAATTTCTCTTCCTGCACAGTTCGAATGGGATTTTGATCGCGAATGCCGCGGGCGAGATTGAACAGGTCAACCCGGCGGGCGCTGCCCTGCTGGATGTCGCCGTCGATCTGCTCATCGGCAGTACGGTGCAAAAATCCTTCGGCGCAAACAGCGCGCTGATCAGCCTGTTCACGAAACCCGGTGAGCTGGTGCTCGACGTGCGGCTGCCACGCCGCCGACTGGCAGCCGGTATTGCCAACACGCTCACCGATGGGCGGCGCATTGTGCTGTTACAGGATGTCACAGAACAACGTGAACTCGATTCGCGGCGTGAAGCCTTCGTGGCAACGATGGCACATGATCTGCGCAACCCAATTGCCGCGCTGATTGGCTACGCTGACCTGATCGATACAGTGGGCGATCTCAACAAAGACCAAAAGCATTTTCTCACCCGCGTTCATGATACGGCAGCCAAACTGCACGATGTCGCGGCGGAACTTGTTGATCTAGCCTGGATTGAAGCGGGAATGCCGCTCAAGCACACGCCGTTCGACCTTAAGCAGGCGCTTCAGAGCGTCATAGAAGAGTTGACGCCATTGGCACAGGAAAAGCAGATCAGTTTCTTCGTGTCGGTGCAGGATCCGCTCCCTCAAATCATTGGTGATGTGGTGCGAATTCAACTGGTCGTGCGCAAACTGCTGCAAAACGCCATCCTCTATTCCGGCAACGAACAGATTGTCGCGATCCATGCCTGGGGTGACCAGAACGAAGTGTTCTGCTCGGTCGCAGATCAAGGGATGGGCATTGACGACGACGAACTCGAACTGGTCTTCGACCGCCTCTATCGCTCACGGGATGACCGGGTGCAGAGCCTGCCCGGTGGCGGCCTCGGCCTGACGATTGCACGCCGAATAGTCAACCGTCACGGCGGCGAAATCTGGGCGGTCAGCAGCCTCGATAAAGGCAGCACATTTACCTTCCGTCTGCCAGCGGTCAATGCGTAAGGTCAAGGTTGTCCTCCCCGCAACCGTGACGAATCTCGGGCCGGGGCTGAACAGTCTCGCGCTGGCGCTGGCGCTCCACGTCACGGTTGAAATCAGCGAGCGCAGCGACGATGTGTTCACGGTCGAAACCTCAGGCGAAGGTGCAGGCTTCTACAGCACCGGTCTGCGTCATCCCGTCGTATTGGGCTTAGCTTACATCTTCCAGAAACTCGAACGCGCACCACTTGGATTGACGATTCGCGTTGACAGCCGCATTCCTCCTGCCAGCGGACTCGGCAGCGAAGCCGCCTTTCTCATCGCCGGGGTGATTGCCGCGAATAATCTGTTCGGCAACCCCTTCGACCGTGAGATGATTATCGCGCTTGCCGCTGAAGTCTGCCGCCGACCTGATCATGCGGTGACAGCGATTCACGGCGGTCTGACCAGCAGTCTGCTCGACGGCGAATCGCTCATTTATCGCCGTCTGCCTGTTCAATCTCAGCAGATAGTGGTGGTGGTGCCGCAGATCGAGCGTTATGAGGCACGCTCGATCAATCTGGAACGAATTCCTCTGACCGACGCACTGCATAATCTGGCGTGCCTGCCACTGGTGATCGACGCGCTGCGCCTGGGCGACCTGACGCTGCTGGGGCATGTGCTCGAAGATCGTCTGATTGCTCCGACCCGCAGCGCCGCAATCCCCGGCTGCGAACATGTCATGACAATCGCGAAACGGAACGGCGCAAGCGCGGTTACGTTGAGCGGAAACGGCCCTGCCCTACTCGCTTTCGCTCCCGCCCATCAGCGCCAACTTGCCGATACGATGGTCGATGCCTTCGCCAGCGCGGGCGTAACGGCGCGGGCATGGGTTGTCCCGCTGGATACCCAGGGAGTCGTGATCAGTATGGCCCAATCGTGATAGAATAGTCGGGTTGAGAAATTTCGCACAAATAAGCGGGACACATTCACGATGATGAGTATGATGCGCCGGAGGAGCAGCCGCCCTAATCAATCCGGCGAAACTCCCGATGTTCCGGTCAAATGGGGACGGACGATTCGCTATCTGCGCCCCTACTGGAAACAGATGGTGATCGCTTTCCTGGCGCTCATCATCAGTTCAGCCCTGAGTCTGGTTTTCCCCGTCGTGATTCAGCAGGTGGTCGATTCGGTGCTGGTTTCACAAAACGTCACCCTGCTTGATCAGATTACGCTTCTGCTGCTGGTTGTTTTTATCGTCCGGGCAATTTCCTCATGGTTCGAGACCTACTTTGTCAACTGGGTAGGCGAAAAAGTCGTGCTCGATTTGCGGTTGGAGCTTTACAGCCACCTGCAAGACCTCTCGCTCGGCTTTTACTCCAAACGACGCGTCGGCGAGCTGACTTCGCGGCTTTCAAGCGATGTCACCCAGATCCGCAGCGGTCTGACCACGAATATCAACACGCTAGTTCAACAGCTTTTGATTGTCCTCGGCTCGATTATAGTGATGCTCGTCCTCAATTGGCGCTTAACGCTGTTCGTGCTGGTCATGGCTCCGCTGATCGGCGGACTGGGTGCATTCTTTGGGGTTACGCTGCGCCGCGCTAGCGCGCAGGTGCAGGACGAACTGGCTGTTGCGCTCACGGTCGCTACTGAAACGATCCAGTCGGTGCGTGAGGTCAAAAGCTTCGGGCGCGAGCCATATGAGCGCGAACGCTTCACCAGAGCTGTCATGCGTGCCTTCAAGATTGCGCTCGACATCCTCAAAGTGCGTGCTTTCGTCGGCTCACTGACGGCATTCATCGGTTTTGCCGGGCTGGCGATTATCCTGTGGTTCGGGGGACGCGAGGCGCTAGATGGTCGTCTCACAGGCGGTGAACTGATTGCCTTTCTGGTTTACGGTGTCAGCATCGTCGGCGGCCTCGCGTCGCTGCTCAACCTCTACACCCAGTTTGAGCAGGCCATCGGCGCAACCAAACGGGTCTTCGAACTCCTCGATATTCAGCCGGAGGTACTCGACGCGCCTGACGCACAGACGTTGGATCGAGTCGAAGGGCGCATCACATTTGCAGATGCTTCTTTCAGTTATGACTCTCGTCAGGAAGTGCTGCACCACATCGACCTTGAGATCGCGCCGGGCGAAATTCTGGCGCTTGTGGGACCAAGCGGCGCAGGCAAAAGTACAATTTTCAACCTGATTCCGCGCTTCTACGACCCGACTTCCGGCAGTGTTGCACTGGATGGCCTCGATCTGCGCAAGATCACGCAAAAGAGCCTACGCGATCAAATTGCGATTGTGCCGCAGGAAACGCTGCTCTTCGGCGGCACAATCTACGAAAACATCCGCTACGGCAAGCTCGAAGCCAGCGAAGCCGAAATCATCGAAGCGGCGAAAAACGCCAACGCCCACAACTTTGTCATGGATCTGCCGGACCAGTACCAGACGATTGTGGGTGAACGCGGCATCCGCCTGAGCGGAGGCCAGCGCCAGCGTGTTGCGATTGCGCGCGCGCTGCTGAAAAACCCGCGCATCCTGCTGCTTGACGAGGCCACCTCCAGTTTGGACAGCGAAAGTGAACATGAGGTTCAAGAGGCGCTCGGTCGGCTGATGCAGGGGCGCACAACGGTCATCATCGCGCACCGCCTGAGTACCGTTCGCATCGCGCATCGCATCGCCGTGCTGGAAAAAGGCAGCATCATCGAACTTGGCTCGCACAACGAATTGATCGCGCGCGACGGCCTTTATGCCAAGCTCTACGCGATGCAGTTCCGCGAAGAATTAATTGAGGATGCGCTACCCTCTGACGAGGAAGCAGCATCGCAGCAAGCACAGGCATGATCGCAGAAGTCATTTCGTGCCGTGTTGGATAATCTGAAAATCGGACTGATATGACATTGAGCAATCAACAGGTTCTGGTCACAGGTGCGACCGGATTTCTCGGCGGCGCTCTGACGCTGCGTCTCGCCGCCGAGGGCGTGCGCGTGCGCGCGCTGGCGCGCTCTCCACAGAAGGCTGCGTCTTTGCGCGAACGTGGCATTGAAGTGTTCGAAGGTGACGTGACCGACCGAACTGCAATGCGCCTCGCAGTGGACGGCTGTCGCGTCGTATTTCACATCGCGGCCTCGCTGGGCGGCAGCTATGCACAGCAGCGCGCCGTCAACGTCGAAGGCACACGCAATGTCGTGCGGGCCGCCGCACTCGCCAACGTCGAACGCTTTGTTCACATCAGCAGCATTTCGACCTACGGCTATAACTATCGAGGCGATGTCACCGAAGAAATGACGCTCGCGCCCGGCTCCGATCCCTACGCCATCACCAAAGCTGAGGGCGAACGAGATGTCCGCGCCGCCGACATGCCCTACACGATCATCCGACCGGGGATGATTTACGGCCCCGGCGCAGTCAACTGGACGGGCAACTTGTTCAAAGTAGCTCGGCTTAATCCGACTCCTTTCGTCGGCAGCGGACTCGGTTCGGCCTTCGCGATTCACGTTGATGATGTGGTCGATTTGCTCATCACGGCGGCGACCCATCCGGCGGCAGTCGGGCAGGTTTTTAACTGCACACCCGATCCTTCGCCGACATGGCGTGAATATCTGGGACGCTTCTCGCTGCTGGCAGGTCATGACAACTGGTTGCCAATTCCGCCAGCGCTCATCTACCCGCTTGCTGGAATCGTCATGCTCGTGTCACCCGCTTACACAATGGGACGCGATTTGCCCGACCAGGTCGGCTTTCTGACACGCACAATCACCTATAAAATGGCAAAAGCGCGCGATTTGCTCGGCTGGACGCCACAAATCGACCTTGACACAGGCATCGCAAGCTGTGTCCCCTGGCTACGCGAACAGGGTCTGCTGTCGTGAGCCAGTGGGAATCCATGTTTATCCTGGTTCTGATTGCGCTGGGGATCATCGCGCTGGGTTACTGGCTGCTGATCGCCTCGGAAGGTGTTTACCTCGGTCGGCGCGTGGTCATCTGGCTATATGACCTGTATGCGGGGCGCTACGACGACATCAAGCACTACAGCAAAGAATACGATCACATGCTGCTGGCGCAGCCGATCATGGCAGCGATTGAGCCGATCAAGAATCCTCTCGTGCTTGATGTAGCGACTGGAACGGCTCGCCTGCCGCTGGCGATGCTGCGTCATAAACAGTTTCAGGGGCAGATTATCGGCGCTGATTTCAGCCGCAAAATGCTGGCAGGCGCTGCCTATAAACTCGAACGGGATCGCCGTGTCAACCTGATCTGGACACCAGCGGAACATCTCCCCTTCCCAAATGACACTTTCGATGTCGTCTGCTGCCTGGAAGCGCTCGAATTCATGGTCAGCCCCGAAGCCGTTCTGCGCGAACTGGTGCGCGTGCTGCGCCCCAGCGGTCTGCTCTTTACGACCAACCGGATTAACACACGGCTAATGCCCGGCAAAACCTTCGCCAACGAGCAAATGGAAACACTGCTGGACGCGCTCGGCGTCGAGCGCGTCCTGATCGAGTACTGGCAGGTCGATTACAATCGCGTTTGGGGCTACAAAGCCGGAACATCCAAAGCGACGCTGGTGCGACCGCTGGCGGAAGTACTGCGCTGTCCGAAATGCAATGAAGCGCTGCTGATTGAGGGGAACGGCGGTTGGGACTGCCCCAAATGTCACTTTCACGCCTTGGTTGATACTGACGGAATCATCGATCTCTCGCTCTCTTAGTCGCATCACGCGCGTGGCATCCGCTACTCAGCACTTCTTTTCTGGCGCTTGCGCAGGCTCCCAAAGCCACATAAAATGCAGCCCCATATCGATACCGAATTTGGAGAGGATGCCTTACCTTGAAGCTCATCCCGGCTGAACTCGCCCGATCCGTCGAGCAGTCTATTCAAGCGGCTCAGGCGGCTGGCGATTTACCTGCATTCGAGATACCTGAAATCGCCATTCACCCGCCGAAGCGCGCCGAGCAGGGCGATTACGCAGCGGCGGTTGCCATGCAGCTTGCCAAGCCTGCCAAGCTGAATCCTTTCTACATCGCCACCTATATTGCCAATCACTTTGTGAGACCGGATTTCATCGGCGCGGTCGAGGTCGTGCATCCCGGTTTCATCAATTTCCGCCTCGATTTGGATTGGCTGAGGTTGCAAACTGAAATCATTATCGCTGAAGGCGAAAAGCTTGCGCAGCTAGATCTCGGCGCAGGCAAGCGGGCGCAGGTTGAATTTGTCAGCGCGAATCCTACCGGCCCTGTCACAGTTGGGCGTAGTCGCGGCGGTATCATCGGCGATACGATGGCGCGCCTGCTGGAAGCAGCCAGTTACAAGGTCAACCGGGAATATTACTTCAACAACGCAGGGAACCAGATGCGCATGTTGGGCAACAGTTTGCGCCTGCGTTACCTCGAAGCTCTCGGTCGCCCCATTGAAATTCCAGATGACAAAACATTTTATCAGGGCGACTACCTGATCGATTTCGCACAGGAACTGGTCAAGGAACATGCTGATTCCTGGGTCGATGCCGACTGGACGCAGTTCAAGGCGTTCGCCGAAGCGAAAATGTTCGTGTGGATCAAAGATACGCTGGCGCGTGTGCGCATCGAACATGAGACGTTCTTCAATGAGAACAGCCTCTATGAAAATAAGGCGGTCTGGAATGTGCTGGCAGAACTGGAAAAACGCGGCCTGACTTATAAAGCCGCTGCCCGCGAGAATACATCACCGGAAGAACTGGAAAAAGCCGGTGGCAAGGGCGAAGCCATCTGGTTTCGCTCGACCAGCCTCGGCGACGCTGAGGATCGCGTTCTGGTGAAAAATACAGGCGAACCAACCTATACCCTGCCAGACATCGCCTATCACATCGACAAACTCAACCGGGGTTTCGATCTGCTCATCAACGTCCTCGGTTCGGATCACTATACTGAGGCGCAGGTGGTTCGTTATGGTCTAACGGCGCTCGGCTACGAGACTTCGAAGCTGCACGTTATCCTCAACCAGTTGGTGCGCACCGTGCGCGACGGCAAAGAAGTCCGCATGAGTACGCGGCGCGGCGTCTTCGACACACTCGACGAACTGATTGACCAGACCAGCGCCGACGCTGTTCGTTACATGCTGCTTGCCCGCAGTGCGGACTCCCAATTGAACTTCGACCTTGACTTGGCGGTCAAGCAAAGCAACGAGAATCCGGTTTACTACATTCAGTACGCTTACGTGCGCTGCGCTGGAATTTTCCGGGAAGCAGCGGTGCGCGGCGTCAGCGACGACGGCGCAGATTTGAGTCTGCTTGGTGAGCCGGAATTGAGTTTCCTGCGCAAAATTGT
>DAOUCB010000050.1:0-47891 GCA_034432495.1 Anaerolineae bacterium
TCAGCATCAAAATCGACCTGCCTCACCGTTTTCAATCGTTTTTTCCAAAACCGCAGACTAACGGGCGCGCGTGCTTTCTCGGATGACCATTTTCGGTTGCAGCACGCGCTGGTGAACGGGCGTCTCCGGGTCTTCAATCATGCTGATGACATACTCCGTCGCCAGCCGCCCCAACAGATAGAAATCCTGGCGCACCGTCGTCAACCCCGGTACGAAATGTGCCGCTTCAGGAATGTCGTCAAAACCCACCGTCGAAATATCTTCCGGCACGCGCAGCCCGCGTTCGCGCAGAGCAGTGTGCGCACCCATTGCCATCGAATCGTTGGCGATGAAGACCGCCGTGAAATCGCCCCCGTGATCGAGCAGGTGCTTCATGCCCTGATAGCCACCCTCAATCGTGAAATCGCCTTCGGCGGATGGGCCGGGCGGGAGTCCATTGTCTTTCAGGGTCGCCAGCCAGCCCTCGTGACGCGCAATCGCATCGTAGTTGCTCAGCGGCCCGGTGATTTCGGCAATCGCGCGATGCCCAAGATCGATCAGATGCTGTGTTGCCAGCCGCGCCCCCTGTGCGTGGTCGTAGATCACGGAAGGGATGTTTGCGCCCAGTTTCGCGCCAATCTGCACAAACGGCACGCCATCGGTCAGGCGCATCAGTTCATCGTAATCCTCGACCACCGGAACCAGCGGAATCAGGATCAGGCCGTCGATGAAGCGTGAGGCCGCGCTCGCCAGCGCGCTCGAAAATTCATTGTCGGCAATCGTCGAAATCACAAAGTGATAGCCGTGTTCATTGGACGCGCGCGCCATCTCGTACAGAAAACGGTTGAAACCGCTGAAAAACATAATGACTTCGAGCGTATGTGAACGCTCGGTCTGGAGAAGCTGCGCCGCCCGGTTCGGGTGATAACCAAGCTTCTCAATCGTTTTTTCCACACGGGTGCGCGTCAGGCTGGCGACGTGCAAATCGCCATTGATCACTCGTGAGACCGTCTGATAGGACACTCCGGCTTCACGGGCGACATCGCGCAGGGTCGGGCGTTTCGTTTTGGTGAGCGGCATCGGCATGGTCGTCCCTCAATCGTGTGACTTGTCACAATCATTTTGCATGAGTGTAGCGAGAATCCAGCCTGTGCGTCAAGTGAATCGCGTTTCGTGGTCGAAAAACACGCGATGCAATTGTTTGCAATTGTGCTTCAACCTATGGTATAAAATTTGTGAACAGTCACAATTATTTAGATTTTCTGCTCTTTTGTGGCGCTTTCGCAATGACACGCCCACGCACGGTTCAGCAGAAGGGAGTTCCTCGACACAACAGCGTTTCTGAAAAGACATAGACCAGCTATTGACTATTTTAGGAGTAAATTACATGACAAACCGTTCTCGAACTGCACTCCTGTTGATCCTTCTCCTATCGCTTACCGTATCCATCCATCTGGTTTCGGCGCAGGACACCGAATTTCATCAGGCACCGATGCTCGACGCCGCCGTGACGGCTGGAACGCTGCCCCCCGTCGCTGATCGCCTGCCCACCAACCCGCGCGTGATCGATGTGCCGGAAGTCGGGACTTACGGCGGCGATTTCCGCGATCCGTTCGTTGGCGACTCGTTCTGGTCAAGCCAGATGATCTTCTGGACAGCCTGGAAAGGGCTGGTCAGTTGGAACGCCGATTATTCCGACTGGGTTCCCAACATCGCCGAAAAAGTCGATGTCAGCGACGACGCCACCACCTACACCTTCCATCTGCGTCAGGGTCTCAAGTGGTCGGACGGAGTACCCTTCACCGCCGACGACGTGATCTTCTACATTGACGACATCCTCAACAACCCTGACCTCAACGGCGGCAGCTTTCCCGACGGTTTCCTCAAGCCCGGCAAGGAAGCCCCAACCATCACCAAAGCCGACGACAACACCTTCACCATCAAGTTCGACGTGCCATACGGCATGTTCCTGCTCAATATGTGTACTTTTGACGGCTGGGGAATGGTCGCCGCGCCCAAGCATTATCTGAGCCAGTTCATGGACAAGTACAATCACGACGGCATCGCCGACCTGATCAAGCAGACCGAAGGCGCGACCGACTGGGTGACGCTCTTTCAGGCGCACACGGCGGTTGGCCCCGGCAGCGACGCGGCAGTGATCAGCCGTGACGTGAACTACCCGACGATGATGCCCTGGATTTACACGCAGCCGATGGGAACCGGGACGCAGTTCGTCGCCGAACGCAATCCATATTACTACTGGGTCGATTCGGCAGGCAACCAGCTTCCCTATATCGACCGGATTGTCGGCAGCGCCTATCAGGATGACCAGACCATGCTGGTCGATGCGCTGGCAGGCAAGTTCGACACCGTCGCCAACTCGACCGACGAGCAGCGCCCGCTCTTCTTCGACAACCAGGCCACCTCCGGCCTCAAGATTTACCCGACCAAGAGTGAAGGCGGCGGCACGGTCAGCATCAATTTTAACGAAACCAACGCTGACTATGGCGACATTTTCAGCAACAAGGATTTCCGCATCGGCATGTCCTACGCCATCGACCGCCAGGAAGTCATCGACATTGTCTACTTCGGTCAGGGCGAACCGCGCCAAATATCGCCGATTGCCGATTCACCGCTCTTCAACGATCAACTGACCAACCAGTATCTCGACTATGATGTCGATAAAGCCAACGCAGCGCTCGATAAAGTACTGCCGGACAAGGACGCCGACGGCTTCCGCCTTGACCCCAAGACGGGCAAGAAGCTCTCGATTGTCTTTACCATTCAGACGGGCGACTACGGTCTGCGCTTCGGCGACGTTGCTGAACTGCTCAAGCAGTACTATGCCGCTGTCGGCGTGGACATCATCATCGACACCGTCGATAACTCGATCCTGACCGACCGCATCAACGACAACAGCGTCGAAGCCGCCATCTTCACGGCGGAAGGCGGATACGGCATCACCGCCATCACCGACCCGCGCTACTTCGTCCCCATTCACGGTCAGTCAATCTGGGGCAATGGTTGGCAGTTGTGGTATCTCCAGCCCACCAACGAGCATAAGGTCGAGCCGCCGCAGGCGATTCAGGATCAGGTCACGCTCTACAAGCAGGTACTGCAAGCGCCGACCAGCGAACAGCGCATTGAGCTTGAAAAGCAGGTGCTCCAGAATGCCGCCGACAATTTCTGGGTGATCGGCATTTCCAGCGCCAGCGACAGCTATCGCCCCCTGAGCGCTAAGCTTGGCAACGTGCCGGAAACCTGGGTCAACGGCTGGAATCCGGGCGGCGTCGCTATCGCCCTGCCCGAAAGCTGGTACTTCAAGAATTCGTAGTCCATAATCATTCGTAAAGTGAACGTTGTTCATGTAGGGGCGACCTGGCAGGTCGCCCCTACATGACAATTCGCAGTGAACGGTCGTTTTTCCGACCGCTGAAAACTTGTTTTAGAGGTTTTTCTAATGGCGAAATTTATTTTAAAGCGGCTGCTCTATACCATTCCCACCCTGTTCGTCATTTCCATTCTGGTATTTGCGACCATCCAGCTTCCCCCCGGCGATTTCGTCACCAATATGCTGGAACAGATGCGCAACCAGAGCGGCGGCTCCGCCAATTATTCGCCGGAATTCGTCGAACAGATGCAGGATCGCTACGGTCTCAACCAGCCGCTGCCCGTCCAGTACGTCAAGTGGATCGGCAATATCATCCTGCACGGCGATTTCGGCTACTCGTTTGCCAACTCCGAACCCGCCGCCAAAATGATCGGCGACCGCATCGGCCTGACCCTGGTCGTCTCGTTTGCCAGCTTCATCTTTACCTGGGCGGTCGCGCTGCCGATTGGGGTGCTGTCCGCCGTCAAACAGTACAGCCTTGCCGATTACTTCTTCAGCTTTCTCGGCTTCATTGGCATGGCAACCCCCGGTTTCCTGATCGCGCTCGTGCTGATGTACGTGGCCTTCAAGTATGGCGGGGTGACGGTCAGCGGCCTGTTCTCGACGGAATTTCAGAACGCGCCCTGGAGCATCGACAAAGTCCTCGATCTGTTCAAGCACCTCTGGCTGCCGATGATCATCGTCGGCCTGTCCGGCACGGCGGGCTTAATCCGCATCATGCGCGCCAACCTGCTCGATGAACTCAACAAACCCTATGTCGAAACCGCCCGTGCCAAAGGCATGTCCGAACGGCGTTTGCTGATCAAATATCCGCTGCGCCACGCCCTCAATCCCTTCGTCAGCGGGCTGGCCTGGCTGCTGCCCAGCCTGATCGCCGGAGAGGCGATTGTCGCGATTGTCCTCAACCTGCCGACCACCGGGCCAGTCTTGCTCAATGCCCTGCTCGTGCAGGATATGTTCCTCGCGGCAGGCTTCCTGATGCTTCTCAGCCTGATGACCATCATCGGGATGCTGCTGTCCGACATTTTGCTGGCGTGGCTCGACCCGCGTATCCGGCTCAAGAGTTAAGGGAGAATTCACATGGCACGCGATGTTCTTGAAGCGCCTGAATTCCTCCCGCCATCCGGGTCAAGCGCAGTCCCCGCCGCCGCTGAACCGGAGCCGCGCATCGTCGTCGCTTCGCAGTGGCAGTTGATGTGGCGCAAGTTTCGCAAACACCGTCTGGCGATGTTCAGCCTGACGATTGTCGGCATCCTCTATGTGGTTGCCTTCTTCGCGGGATTTTTCGCACCGCAGGCCACCGACAGTTACAGCCGCCGCTATACCCAGGCTCCGCCGCAGGCGATCCACTGGTTCGATAACGGGACGTTCGCCCCTTTCGTCTACGGCTACAAACAAACCACCGACCCGCAGACCTACAAGCGCAGCTACGCCGTCGATGAAAAAACTAAAATTCCGCTGGGCTTTTTCGTGCATGGCGACCCCTATTCGGTCGGCTTGCAGGGGATTCCGATTCCCGTCATCAGCGATTTGCATTTCGACTCCGACATTCATCTGTTCGGCGCTGTCAAACCGGGCGATCCCTTCTTTCTGGTCGGTGCGGATGATGTCGGGCGTGACGTGCTCAGCCGCGTCATTTATGCGTCGCAGGTTTCGCTCTCCATCGGCTTGATCGGCGTTTTTCTCAGCCTGATTCTCGGCGTCCTGCTCGGCGGGATTTCGGGTCTGATCGGCGGCTGGGTCGATACGCTGATTCAGCGCGTTATCGAAGTCCTGCGCTCGATTCCCGACATCCCCCTGTGGATGGCGCTGGCGACGGCTGTTCCGCCGCGCCTGAATCCGGTTTACGTTTATTTCGGCATCACCATCATTCTTTCGCTGCTGCGCTGGACGGACATGGCGCGCGTCGTGCGCGGCAAATTCCTTTCGCTGCGCGAGGAAGATTTCATCATGGCGGCAGAACTCGACGGCGTGCCGCGCACGCGCATCATCTTCCGCCACATGATCCCGTCGTTTCTGAGCCACATCATCGCCTCGGTCACGCTGGCGATCCCTGGCATGATTCTGGGCGAAACCGCGCTCAGCTTCATCGGTCTGGGGCTGCGTCCCCCGGTGGTGAGCTGGGGCGTTATGCTTCAGGACGCCATGAACATCACTTATATCGCCAACATGCCCTGGCTGCTCCTGCCCGGCCTCGCCGTCGTGATCACGGTGCTGGCATTCAACTTTCTCGGCGATGGCCTGCGCGACGCCGCCGACCCGTATCGTTAAAAGAAGCTATCCGCTGTCAGCAGTCAGCTATCAGCAAAAACGAAACGCTGAGTGCTGATAGCTGAAAGCTTGAAAGAGACTGTTTCATGCCCGAACCCTTACTGGAAGTGAACGACCTCAAACTCCACTTCTTCACCGACGAAGGCGTCGTCAAAGCGGTTGATGGCGTCAGCTACACCATCCAGCGCGGCAAAACATTGTGCGTCGTCGGCGAAAGTGGCAGCGGCAAAAGTGTCGCCGCCCGTGCCATCCTGCAAATCGTCCACCCGCCGGGGAAAATCGTCAGCGGGAAGATCACCTATCACCGCCCGCTGGACGATGGCAGCAGCGAAGCGATTGATATTACGGCGCTCGATGAACGCGGCGCGACGGTGCGCGCCATTCGCGGCAAAGAGATCGCCATGATCTTTCAGGAGCCGATGGCCTCGTTCAGCCCGCTCTATACCGTCGGCAATCAGATCAGCGAAGCCATCCGCCTGCATGAACCCGTCTCGAAACAGGAAGCCCGCGACCGCACCATTGAACTGCTTCAGCGCGTCGGCATTCCGCGCCCCGAACAGCGCATCGACGAGTATCCTTTCCGGCTGAGCGGTGGAATGCTCCAGCGCTGCATGATCGCGATGGCGCTCTCCTGCAATCCCAATCTGCTGATCGCCGACGAGCCGACCACCGCCCTCGACGTGACCACGCAGGCGCAAATCCTCGACCTGATGCGCGAGCTTCAGGCCGATTACGGCATGGCGATCCTGTTTATCACCCACGATCTCGGCGTCGTCGCCGAAATTGCCGACGATGTTGCGGTCATGTATCTCGGCAACGTGGTTGAGCGCGGTGACGTCGATACCATCTTCAACGATCCGCAGCATCCCTACACCAGCGCCTTACTCAAATCGCTGCCGACCATCGGCACATCACAGCAGCGGCTTGACGCCATTCAGGGCATGGTTCCCTCGCCCTATCTGCGCCCGACCGGCTGCCCCTTCCACCCGCGCTGCGAGAAAGCTGTCGCTGGCCTCTGTGATCGCGTCGAACCGACCGCGATTGCCCTCAGCCCTGACCACGAAACGCGCTGCCTGCTCTACGACCCGGCTTACGAAAGCGAAGTCCGTATGAAAGCGACTCCTCATGGTTGATATGAATACGCTGCCCCTGCCCAATGCCGTCACCAGCGAAGCGCCGCTGCTCGAAGTCCGCCATTTGAAGATGTGGTTTCCGCGCCGCAGTGGATGGTTCGGGCGCGATGTCAGTTACGTCCGTGCCGTCGATGACGTCAGCTTCAGCATTCAACCCGGCGAAACGCTCGGCCTCGTCGGCGAAAGCGGCTGCGGCAAAACCACCATTGGGCGCAGCATTGTTCGCTTCTACCGACCTACCAGCGGCGAGATTCTCTACCGCGATGGCAGCGGCAGCGCCGTAGACCTCGCCCAACTGGATCGCGCGGCGCTTCGACCCTATCGCCAGCAGATTCGCATGATCTTTCAGGACCCGCACTCGTCGCTCAACCCGCGCATGACCGTCTTCGAGATCGTCAGCGAAGTGCTCAAGGTCAACCATCTGGCGTCGGGAACGGAACTCGAAGATCGCGTTGCCAGTCTGCTGCGCCGCGTCGGTTTGCGCCCCGAATATATGCGCCGCTATCCGCACGCCTTCAGTGGTGGCGAACGCCAGCGCATCGTCATCGCCCGCGCGCTGGCAACCAACCCGCGCCTGATCGTCGCTGACGAAGCGATCTCCGCGCTCGACGTGTCGATTCGCGCCCAGATCATCAATCTGCTTCAGGATTTGCAGGACGAACTGGGGCTGACCTACCTGTTTATTGCCCATGATTTGAGCGTCGTGCGCCAGATTTGCAACCGCGTCAACGTGATGTACGTCGGCAAGCTGGTTGAATCCGCCGAAGCGACCGATCTCTACCGCACACCGAAACATCCCTATACCGAAGCGCTCATGTCCGCCGTGCCGATCCACAACCCGCGCCTGCGCAACAAGGAGCGCCGCATCCGCCTTGAAGGCGACGTCGCCGATCCGTCGAACCCGCCGAGCGGATGCTATTTTCACCCGCGCTGCCGCTACGCGCAGGACATTTGCGCCCAGACTGAACCCCCGCTCGATGTCGTCGAACCGCCCGCGCATTTCGCCGCCTGCCATTTCGCCCATGATCTGACACTGCGCGGCGCGATTGCCGAGGAGTCACGTTAACGACAGCCGTTGATCTTCAGCGCGAGAAGCGCACCCGATCACGTTTCGGCTTGTGCAGAACGCGCGCCAATAGTATGATTTCGGGCAGAATCGTAAATGCAGAAACGGGCCTCCAAACAGGGTTCGTTTCTGCGTTTTTGTGAACGTTTGAATTGGAGTTTTTTCATGCGTCGGATTTTCCTGCCTCTTTTGATTCTCCTGCTGGCGCTCTCGGCAGTCTATGCGCTGGGACAGGCCAACAGCACGCCAGAGGCGCAATCCCCCCTAAAAATCACAGTCTCGAAATCGACATGTAACCTGGAACTCGACGGGACGGTCTCTGTCACGCCGGAAGCCACGTCCGAAGCGGCGAGCGCCGCCGCCAGCATCGGCGCAACGCTAAAATCACCGCCATATCCGCTGCTGACCTTAGGGGCGAACTGTGCGGACGTGCTTGCCCGCTTGAACGTACCCAACAATGACACCCTCTGGATCAAGTTTTCGGTCACGGAGAACGAACCCGTCTGGCAGCAGTTCGACCCGGTACCGGGAGACGCGCACCCGCCCAGATTCGATAAGCGTGGGCGCTTCGTCGGCTGCGAAATCCCACAGATGGGCGAACAATCCTGCCGCGTCTTGTGGACTTACGAACGCACCACCTATTTGATTGAAATTCCCCTCGTGGTGCGCGGCGCTTACGTCGCGCCTGTCGCCACGACCCATACGCCCGCGCCTGCCGCCATCTCGACCGCCGCGCCAATCCCGGTGAGCACGCCCAACTCTGGTGTCTGGGGAAGCTGCGGAAGCTGCACCACCTGCGGCGGCCCGGTCGAACACTGCGTCCTCGCGCCAGATAACACCTGCGTCTGGGATGCTGAACGCTGCGAACACCGGCGTCCGGGCGACAATTAGCGTTTGATGGAGGAGCCGCCGCTTGTTCCCGTTGCAGCTTGAGAACCGCATCGTCCTCCGTCCCTTCGCCGACGCCGATGCGGACGCGCTGTTCGATCTGATCCGCCGCAACCGTGTCCACCTCGATCCCTGGCTGCGCTGGTCGGGACGGATTCAGTCGCTCGACGACACGCGCCAACTGATCCAGCGCTTCGCCGATAAACAGGCGCTCGGCGACGGTTTTCACGCCGGATTGTGGGTCGAGCAGCAGTTAGCGGGCGGGGTGGTCATCCACTTCATCAACCGCGAGAGTCGCAAATGCGAGATCGGCTACTGGCTCGGTGCGGATTACGTCGGCAGAGGTTTGGTGACCCGCGCCGCCCGCGTCGTGATCGAGCGGCTGTTCAGCGTCGAAGGGCTGCATCGCATCGAAATTCAGGCCGTGACCGACAACCAGCCCAGCCGCGCCGTTGCCGAGCGTCTTGGCTTTACGTTCGAAGGCATTAAGCGCGAATCGGAGTGGGTCACCTCTGCTTTTCGCGATCACGCGCTGTATGCGCTGCTGGAACAGGATTGGCACGCTTAGCAGGCGAAACGCGGTGAATTTTTGTAGGGGCAGACTCAGGCAACCGAAGGTTGCACGTCTGCCCTGTTTTGAAGAGCGACCTGCGAACCTGTGGTGCTAGGGTCTGTATGCAAACTCAAAGGCGGTGCCATCCAGCGCCTTATTTTGTCCCTCTCCCCGCTTGCGTGGGAGAGGGGCAGGACGCTCCGCGTCCGGGGTGAGGGGTTTGCCTACACGCCCTAGTACCAAATTTGAGGGAAGGTATTCGTAGGGGCGACCTGGCAGGTCGCCCCTACAGACCCAAAAAAAATCCTTTTAGACCCACAAACGAGCACCAGTCGTTGCGAGGTCGCCCCTACGCTGCATCATCCGAGCGATTTTTTCTTATTCGACCGAGAATCGATACGTCGTGCTCGATTGCAGGGTTTCGCCGGGACGCAGCACCGTCGAGGGGAAGTTGGCGTGGTTAGGCGAATCGGGATAATGCTGCGTCTCTAAGCAGAAGCCGTCGCCCTGACGGATGGTCTGACCGTTTGCGCCAACCAGCGTGCCATCCAGAAAGTTGCCCGAATAAAACTGGACGCCCGGCTCAGTCGTCGTCATTTCGAGGACGCGCCCCGATGTCGGATCAGCGACGCGGGCAGCAGGCGTCGCGCCCCCGTTGAGGACGAAGTTATGGTCGAAGCCGCGTGCCAGCACCATCTGGTTTTCCGACGAGCGAATGTCCTGCCCAATCGCTTTCGGCGCGCGGAAATCGAACGGTGTCCCCGCCACCGGCGCGATTCCGCCTGTTGGGTTCAGGTTGGCGTCGACCGGGGTGAAGTTATCGGCAGCCAGCATCAGCACATGGTTGTAAATGTCGCCGCCGCCTGCGAGATTGAAATAGCTGTGATTGGTCAGGTTGAGGACGGTCGGCGCGTCGGTCGTCGCCGTGTAGTCGATGCGTAGGCTGTTGTCGTCGCTCAGCGTGTAGACCACCGTCACGCTCAGGTTGCCGGGGTAGCCTTCTTCGCCGTCCGCGCTGAGATAAGTCAGCTTGAGGCCGACGCTCGTGTCGCTCTGAATTTCCTCAGCCGTCCACACCCGCTTGTCGAAGCCAATCGTGCCGCCGTGCAGCGAATTGGTGCCGTCATTCTGCGGAATGCTGTATTCCTGTCCATCGAGTGTGAACTTGCCCTGAGCGATCCGGTTGCCGTAGCGCCCGATCAGCGCGCCGATGTAGCTTTTTTGCGCTTCGTAATCTTCCAGGCCGCTGAAGCCCAGCACCACGTTCGCCAGCGCCCCCGCCCGATCCGGCACGCGAATCGAGGTGACGTTGCCGCCAAAGGTGATAATCCTGACTTCCATCTGCCGATTGTTGGTTAAGGTGTATTCGTCTACGGCAGCGCCGAGGCCGGTTGTCCCGTAAGGGCGTTTGCTGATATTAAATGTCATGATTTAACTCGCGTGCTAAAGGCCAGTAAATGCCCGCGAGTCTAGCGTATCCCGGCTGAATTGGACAGCTCAGCCGACCAGACCACGCACCGCCCACGCCCGCGCCATCAGGTGAATCGAGCCGTCGGCTTCGGTCGGCAGTTTGCTGCGCAGGTGGTCGCGCAAAGCGCTGTGCTGTGCCTCTGTGAGTGCCATCAGATAGCTTGGCGCAGGCCCTTGCCCTCCCAGAAACGGCAGCCAATAATCGTCAAAGTCGCGAAAGACCGTCGGAATATCAATCGGTCGGACTTCAACCTGATGCAAGCCCGCCGCGCTGAGCAAATCGCGGAGCGGCTGCGGTTGGCAAATCGGGAAGCGCGTGCCTTCGTCCAGATGCTGATTGGCAGGATCAAGCGCCGACACCGCATCCCAGAAGTAGCGCATGAATTCCATTTTGTCGGCGTAATCCCAGACGTAAACCGCGACTGTGCCACCTTTTTTCGTGGCGCGCATCATCCCGGCGATCATCTGCTCTGGCGCAGGGACAAAGTTCAGCACCAGGCCGGAAACCGCCGCGTCATAACTCGCGGGTGCTTCGCTGAGCGCCTGCGCATCGCCCACTTCAAACGAAACGCGCGCATCGACCACCTGCCGCCGCGCATACTGCACGAAGCCATCGGAGCGATCAATCCCCTTGATCAGACTTGGCGCGGCAGACTCTAGTATCGTCTGGCTAAGCGCCCCCGTCCCGCTGCCTACATCGAGCCAGCGGCTGCCCGCCGGAATCGCCAGCCACTCCAGAAACTGGCGGGCAACTGGGCGGCTCCAGCGACCGACATAGGGTTCATAGGCTGCGCCGCTGGCCCAAACATCGGTCATGTTCGACTCCTTCAATCGCTGTCTAGTGTTTCCATATTATAGTTGAGGCCGCAAACGCCGCGCACGAAAAAAGCGATCCCGACAGCCAAACGCTGCGCGGGATCGCCTTTTCGATGCGCCGGGGAATGCCCGGTTCAATAGGGCGATTCGGGGATGATCAGCATCAGGATGATGTAGAGGATCAAACCGGGGCCGCCTGCCAGCGCGAACAGCACCATCAGAATCCGCACAATCGTCGGATCGACGCCGAAATAGTCGGCTAAGCCGCCGCAAACGCCCGCCAGCATCCGGTCGGTGCGCGAACGATAGAGTTTCTTGGTCATGAGACTGCCTCCTGATTTCACGTTATATCTCCTTATACGCGCAATCAGGCCGAGAAGTTACATGCTCCACTAAAACTATGCTATCATGGCTCACAACGGTGAATAGAGGGTTCTCAAGGGTTTGTGGCGCACCTGAATCCGAATCACCGACTTCAAGCCTAACCATCAAAGTCAGTGAACTCATGTCGCACGAACCCTGTTTGTATGTGATTCTCCCGCACCCCGTTGATTCCCGCATTCTGGCGCTGCCGAACGACTCCGGCTGGACGCTGCCGCAAATTCGGCCCGAAGAAGCCAGCGACGAGGTGTTTTCATTATTTGAGCACGGCATGAAAACACAGGCTGTCCTCGGCTGCGCGGTGCGCGCCCTCTACTGCCCCTACGTCGATCAGGCCAACGACGCGCATGGGCATCGCTTTGTGTTCGTGCTCGAAAACCGCGATTCGTCATATCAGCCGCCCGAAAATGCGCGCTGGCTCGCTGCCGATGAATTGAACAAGCTCGCGCCGGAGTATCTGCGCCCCATCATAGAAATCTATTTCCGTGAAAAAACGACAGGCGTTTATCCGCCAGGGCGCGCGCCCTGGGCGTTTCCCGGTTGGCAGGATGCAGCACACGACTGGATCAAACAACAGGCCGCCGCCAACGGCTGGACGCTCGAAGGCGAGATCGAAATGGTGCGCAAATGGCCTATCACCTGTGTGATCAAAGCACGCACCAGCGCGGGCAATCTCTATTTCAAAGCTGTGCCGCCAACTTTCGCCCGTGAAATCGCCATCACCCGCCTGTTATCTCGCCACTTTCCGACCCATATCCCGACCATTGTCGCCTCTCAGGACGCCAGTTATTGGCTGCTCCTGCGCGACTTTGGCGGGACGCTGCTCGGCGACAGCAAGAACGTTGCTGCTTGGGAGCGCGCCCTGCGCGATTTCGCCACCTTGCAAGTGACCATGAGCGGGCAGATCGAGGCGCTCTTTCAATGCGACGCGATGGATTATCGGTTGGAAGTGCTGCCGGAAAAACTCGATGTGCTGCTGGCAGACGAGGAAAGCCTGAAGCCCAACCATCAGATCACGGCAGAGGAAATCGAGCGAGCACGCCAGCTTGCGCCGCGCATCAAGGCGTTGATCGCGGAATTACAGAGCTATCGCCTCCCCGCGACGGTTGTCCACAGTGATTTCCATCCCTGGAATACCGTTGTCAATGGGAATCAGATCATCTTTTTCGACTGGACGGAGGCTGCTGTCGGGCATCCCTTTTCTGATCTCGCGCAGCTTAGCCTGATTGCTCCACGTATTTTCCCGAATCAGCCGGAAACCGTCGACCATCTGCGCGACGTTTACTTAGAGGGGTGGACAAGTTTTGCGCCGCTGGAAACACTGCGCAGAGCTTTGCTGCTGGGGGAAGCCCTCGGCGTACTCCAGAAAGCGATCAGTTACCGTCACCTGCTGCGCTGCCTCGAACCGAACGAACGCTGGTCGCTGGACAACACAGGCGGGGCGGTCAAGGATTTGCTGACGAAGGTTGAGGCGTTACAGGATGCCTGAGGTAATGTTTCGCTAAAAAAGCTGATCGAATTCGCTCAGCAGCGTTTGCAAGCCGCTGGTATCTTCAGCATAGGTATCGAACTCACGGACGGCATACGCCCCGACCTGACTTACGTTCGGGAACTTGCCCTTGCCCGCGATGATCGAGCGCACGTTCGGCAGAAAGATAAACTGAAGCCACTGCGGAAAGGCCATCGTGTCCCCGCCAAACGCCGCGCGGAAATCGTACTGCTCTGGCTTGAGCGGCGTGTTCTGCCACAGACCGACACGCTTCATCTCGGCTTCGATGGCGTCAGCTTTCCGGGCGACAACGTCATAACTCGGCGATTTATGTCGTCGAAACATACAACTTCCTCGATAGCTGAATAACGCCCCTTCTCCCAGGCAGGCAGGGAGAAGGGGTTTAGGATTGTGTGTTGTTTACTTCAGTTCCATCGACTTCGATTCGATGATGCCCGTCGCCAGCTTGGCAAAATCATCGACCGACATCGCGCCGAGGTCTTCATCCGTGCGCAGACGCACGCTGACGTTCCCCGCTGCCGCATCGCGGTTGCCCACGATCAGCATATACGGAATCTGGCGGTCGCGGTTAGCCGCAATCTTGGCCTGCATCCGCGCCTTGCCCGCATCAACTTCGACATGCATCCCCAGCGCACGCAGCTTGTCGGCGACGCCGTTGGCGTACTCGATGTTGCCGTCCGTGACCGGGATCATGATCACCTGCACGGGAGCCAGCCACACCGGGAACGCTCCGGCGAAATGCTCGATCAGGATGGCGACGAAGCGCTCCATGCTGCCGAACGGCGCGCGGTGAATCATGACCGGGCGCTGGCGCGAACCATCTTCCGCCACGTATTCGATGTCAAAGCGCTCCGGCAGGTTGTAATCGACCTGCACCGTTCCCAACTGCCATTCGCGCTTGAGCACGTCGCGGAAAATGAAGTCGAGCTTGGGGCCGTAGAAAGCCGCCTCGCCTTCCTCGACGTTGTAGGGCAGTTCCAGTTCCTCGCAGGCTTCGAGGATTGCGCTCGTCGCCTTGTTCCAGAGTTCGTCGCCGCCGACGTACTTCTCGCTCTTCGGGTCGCGAATGCCCACCCGGGCGCGGAAATCGGCGAAGCCAACCGTGTTGAACACATACTGAATCAGCTTGACGACGTTCTTGAACTCCGCCAGCAGTTGATCGGGCGTCACGAACAGGTGCGCGTCATCGACCGTGAAGCCGCGCACACGCGTCAGGCCGTGCAGTTCACCAGACTGCTCGTAACGGTAGACCGTGCCGAATTCCGCCAGCCGCACCGGCAGATCGCGATACGAGTGCATGTCGCTCTTGAAGATCATGATGTGGTGCGGGCAGTTCATCGGCTTGAGCAGGAACTCGTCCTCGTCCACCTCAATCGGGGAATACTGGCTGTCCTTGTAATACGGATAGTGCCCCGACGTTTTGTAGAGATTCAGGTTACCAATGTGCGGCGTCACAACGGGCAGATAGCCGTTATCAAGCTGCGTTTGGCGCAGCCAGCGTTCGAGCGTGTCGCGCAGCGTCGCACCGAGCGGCTTCCACAGAGGAAGTCCCTTGCCCACCAGCGGGCTGAACGTGAACAGGTTAAGCTTTTCGCCGACGACGCGGTGATCGCGCTTCTTGGCCTCCTCCAGCAGATTCAGGTAATCCTGAAGGTCTTCCGGCGTCTCGAAGGCCGTGCCGTAAATACGCGTTAGCTGCTCGCGATGCTCGTCGCCGCGCCAGTAAGCCCCGGCGGGCTTCTTGTACGTGATGTTGATCGCGTCCGGGTTGATTTCCTTCGTGTTGGCGACGTGCGGCCCCCGGCACAAATCCGTGAAACCATCCTGCGTGTAAAACGTGATCTTGTCGGCGGGCTTGGCGATTTCCTCGCCGTTTTCATCGACGCGACCGGACACCAGATCGCGGATCAACTCCTGCTTGAACGGCTGATCCTTGAAATAGGCCAGCGCTTCTTCAGGCGTGACCTCGCGCACCGAGAAATCAACCTTCTTGCGAATGATCTCCTTCATGCGGTTTTCGATCCACTGTAAATCCTCATCCGTCAGCGGACGCGGCAGATCGAAATCATAGTAGAAGCCGTCCTCAATCGGCGGGCCGATGGCGATCTTGGCTTCCGGGAATCGCTCCAGCACGGCTTCAGCCATAATATGCGCCGAAGAATGGCGGATGCGATACAAATGACTGTCCTGATACTTCTCATTTCCAGACATGAGGCAACTGCTCCAGGGTCGGATAAAACTCGGTTATTATAGCAAGCGAAAGACGAAGCGTGAATTCTCGTCGCGAAACGGCCTGTAGGCTCATGGCGTGCCATGACCTCATAGCGCATTCAAGCGAAACAGTATCCGTAGGGGCAGACCTATGTGTCTGCCCTGTATTGGGCGACCTGGCAGGTTCGCCCCTACAAATATGCCGCGACAGAATCGCGCACAGCCCGGCAGTCGTTCAACCGGGTCGTGATCAGTTGTGTTGAAGTGGGGGGAAGTTTAATCGTCGCCGTCAGGCGACGGTTGTGCCCTCGACCACGAGGACTTCAGTCAAAACGGCGGCGGCAACTTCAGCCGTCGCGCGTTTGCCCTTCGGCTTTTCGGGGCGTTCATATTCGTTGCCCTCGTTGTCCGTCACCTGCGTGAACAGGTTCTCGAACACATCGAGCGCAAGCAGGTTATCGATAATGTCTTCAATCGTTTCCAGCTTCAAATCGGCAGCCAGAATATGTGGCGTCTCAAGCGCAGCGTAGCGCACCGCTGGCGCGTCCTGAAGCTGCTTGCTCACTTCGTAACTCAAATCCATCTGGCGCTGAAGATACGGCAGCGTCGCAAAGATCGCCGTGTAATACTCGCCATTTTCCATTTTGACGATCACGTCGCAGGCGTCAGCCTCGACTCGGTCGTGCATTTCAATCCAGATGCGTGCTGGAACATCGACTACGCTCATCATGATCTTGCTCTCTTTTACTGCTAACGCCACCATTTAATTAGGGTGTGCTTTATAGACTGTGTTGTAGTATGTCGTTTGCAGAATATGCCTAAAAAGGGGCGTTGTCAAGCATTCCGACGGTACTAAAAGCCCGCAAGTGAAAATTAGTGCAAATCGTTTTCAGACGACCTTGTATCGCTTAACTGATAGGCAGAAACACCTGAAAGCGCGTATCGCCGGGGCGCGAAATCGCATGAATCATGCCGCGATGCCGATCCACGATGATCCGGCGCGCGATGCTCAGTCCCAGCCCCGTTCCCTGCCCGACAGGTTTGGTCGTGAAAAATGGTTCAAACAGGCGGTTTTGCAGTTCCTCCGGGATACCGGGGCCGTCATCGACGATTTCGACCAGCACGTACTCATTATCCAGTTCAGTACGCACGCAGATGTTGCCCTTTCCTGCCAGCGCATCAGCGGCGTTGTCGATCAGGATCGTCCACGCCTGATTGAGTTCGCTGCCATAGGCGGTGATGCGCGGCAGGTCGCGGTTATACAACCGCGTGATATTAATGTCGCCGAGCTTTTGCCCAAGCACGATTAGCGTGCTTTCCAGGCCGTCATGCACGTCGATTTCCTGCTGCGGTGACTGATCCATATAGGTGTAGGCTTTGACCGCCTTAATCAGTTCGGAAACGCGCGAGGCGCTCTGCCGCAGTGTATGCGACAGCCCGGCAATCGTCAGCGCGCTTTCCAGCCAGCTCAGGGTCTCCGGCAGAAGTTCCGCGCCCACCTGTTCGCGGATGCGCGCCAGTTCCTCATCATCCATGCCCGCTGAAGCCAGTATCGGCGCGATTTGCCAGCTTTCTTCGATGCCAGCATCCTCGCACCAGTTCATGATCCGGTCTTCGAGATCGCTCTGTGCCAGCGGAGCGAGCGTCTTGCTGCTGGCAGCCCGGTCGATCAGTTGGCTTTGCAATTCGGTCAGGTAAGCGAGCTGCGCGCCGCTGAGCTGCGCATCATACAGTTTGAGCGTCCGGGCTTGCAGCACCGCCAACGTGTCCGGCAGTTCGGTGGCGGCGCGCAGATTAGCCGCCGCCGGGTTGTTGAGTTCGTGCGCCAGCCCTGCCGCCATTTTGCCCAGCGCCGAAAGTTTTTCCTGCTGCTGCACCTGCGACTCGGTATCGCGCAGCCGCTCGACCATCGTCATCAGCACCAATTGCGCAATCGGGGATTTCTTGATCTCTTCAAACAGGCCAACGCCGTACTGCAAACAGCGGCTCGGCAGGGTGGCACGCGCCAGCGCCGTATGCGGCAGACCCGTCAGCAGCGAGATTTCGCCGACGAACGACCCTGCCTGCACATTCGCCAGCACGACCGCCTGCCCGCCCACCCGCTTGACGATTTCGACTTCGCCTTCGAGAATGACGAACAACCCCTGCGCGGGATCGCCCTCGTGAAACAGGACATCACCCGTTTGCAGGACGATTTCGTTCCCTCGCAGCTTCAGGTCGCCAAGCTGGTCGTCCGTAAAGGACGAGAAGATCGGCATCTGGCGCATATTCTCTAAGACCATCGCGTTACCTCATATAGCGGTCACCTATCAGCTTTCAGCCATCAGCTTAAAACAAATGCTGAGTGCCAAAAGATTTTTAACCACAGAGACCGCAGAGAACACAGAGAAAATTCATCTTCGTTTTTAGTCGTTCGTTTCTAGATCATTGCTGACCGCTGACCGCTGATAGCGCTCAGCTTTCCTGAATTCTACGCTGAAACCGGAACCGCGTCTAAATTCCCTGGCAGATTGACCAACCCCTGCGCGATCCAGCCGCTTTTGCCCTGCGTGTTGCGCACCTGAAACCACTGCCCGTCGCTGCTCCGTCCGGTGACGGTCAGGCAGTCGTCGGTCGCCGCGCCGCCCACCGACGCGAAACTCAGGCCGGGGCCGCTGCGCAGATTGCCATCGCGAATGACATAGGCCACCGTCGTCGCCACCACCGCGCCGTCGAGGTCTGCCCCGCGCCGCCAGTCCGGGTTATGATCCCTGCCGCAGTCGTAAGTCAGCCGCGTGACCGCGCCGCTGGCGACGCTGATCGTGTACAGCTCGAAATTGCCATCGCGATCCGACGAAAAAGCGATCTGCGTCCCATCCGGTGACCAGGCAGGTTCCTTGTCGTCAGCGGGATTGTTCGTCAGGTTGCGCACCTGCGCGCCGTTGTTGTCCATGATGTAAACGTCATAGTTACCGTCGCGGTTGCTCTCAAAGGCGATCCACTTGCCATCCGGCGACCAGGCAGGCGAGGCATTCCAGGTCGGCGCGTCGGTCTTGGTCAGTTGACGCGGCGCGTGACTCGCCAGATCGAGCGCGTACAGGTCGTAATTGCCGTCGCGGAACGAGCGATAGGCGATTTCTTCGCCGTTGGGCGACCAGATCGGTTCGCGGTCGTCGTCATTGTCATCCGTCAGGTCGATCAGGCGCGCTCCGTCGGCGCTCATCAGAAAAATGTCCGCCCAGCGTCGATCACCGCGCACCGACGAAAACAGAAGCTGCGTGCCATCCGCCGACCAGGCCGCTTTATCGTCCTCGCCGGGGAAATCAGTCAGATCGCTTTCCGCTCCCTCGCGCAGTAGATACAGATCCCAGTCGCCACCGCGCTTCGACGAGAACGCGATTCCCTGTCCATCCGGCGACCAGGCCGGGCTGCCGCTGCCCTCCGCGCCGCTGACACTGCTGTCTGTCACCTGCACCAGATCGCGCCCCTGTGCATTCATCGCGTAAATTTCGTAGCGCCCCGTCCGATTCGATTCAAACAGCAGAACAGGTAGATGAGCAGTGGGGGTATCAGTCGGCGTATCAGTGGGTGGTCGTAGGGAAAGCGCTTCGAGTGTGGGCGCAGCAGCGATTCCGGTTGGCGCAGCGCTCGTTTCTGTGGGTTGAATCACCGGACGGAGCGTCGGCGGCGCGCCGGAACAGGCCGCGCTCAGCATGACCAATGCAGCTATGCACCCTTTACGAAGGCTTGTCTTCATCCGCTGCTTTGCTCCGTCCTAAAGCAGTTTGATTATAGGATTTCTCGCTCAATTTGACGACTTTCATGCATCGTTACGTCATTTGACAGGCGAATTCAAGTCTCGTATACTTCCCTTCGTAATGCTTCACCGTGATCAGGGGGAACCACCATCCGCCTTCAGGAGGATAGTTTATGATGCAGGGCAGCGACAGCTTCCGGTTGATCGTCCGTCGAGGCCCCCAGCCCAATCAGAGTTACGATCTCAATAAAGACATCGTAACCCTGGGACGTGACATCACCAACGACATTGTGATCAATGACCCGGAAGTGAGTCGTCATCACATGCGCCTGACACGCGGAGCGGGTGGGTTTACGGTTGAAGATTTAGGCTCGACCAATGGTACGTTCGTCAATGGACAGCGTTTAACGGGTGCGCGTCCGCTGCGCCCCGGCGATATGATCGGCCTCGGCGAAACAGTCACGCTGGCCTATGAAATGTCTGCCGCGCCGACCATCTCCGAACCCAGTGTCGATCAACCCGGCGGAACCGTTGTCAGCCCGGCGGCGCAGCGTCCCGGCGCACAGCAGTACCCGGTACAGCCGCAGCAGCCCCAGCAGCCGTACAGCTATACCCCACCACAGCAGCAGCCCCAACAGCAGTCGCCCTATCAACCGGCACAGCCTCAACAGCAGCCGCAGTCGGTGTCGCCCTATGGGCAGCCGCAGTCACCCTACGCCTCTCCATCCGCCGCGCCGCCCGTTCCCGGCGGTGGCTACGAAGCTGAGTATGATCCCTACGCCGTCCGCGAAGAAGAACCGCGCAACACCACCCGCTGGATTTTGATCGGCTGCGCAGGCTTGACCCTGTTCTGCTGCTGCGCGACCGTACTTGGCCTCGTCTTTGTCGATCAGGCCTGCCTGTGGGATCGCCTGCCCGTCATTTATGACGTGCTGCGAGCACTCGGCTACACGGCGGTTTGCAGCTAAATTTCTCTCGAATAATCATCTGGGAATCTCGTAGGGGCAGGTCTAAGCTTGCGGAGCAAGCACACCTGCCCTTATTTTTCGCGTTCACCCATGCGAGGCGAAAATCCACGTATAATAGAAATGATAATGAACGAGGATAAATCGTTATGAGCGCGCTTGAACGCGAAATTATTGAAAAGTTTCACCAACTGCAACCCGACGCGAAACAGCGTGTACGAGCGTTTATTGAGCAGGAGATGGAGCAAGCGGATAGCTCAGCATTTGATTATGAGGCATGGATGCGCGATGCCGAGGCACTCCGGCAGCAGATACGTATTGATCATGGAGGCAAGTTGCCTGTCATCGATGTGGTTGGAATACTGCGTGACATTCGCGATGGCGAGGATGAATGACCGTTGTCGTTGATACCAACATCCTAATCGCTTTTCGGTTGGCGGATGAACCCTTACAGGCACAGGCAAATCAGATTCTCACCGCATGGCAGACCACAAATGAATCTTTGGCAGCGCCTCGTCTGTTTCGCTCAGAAATCACGGCTGTCGTTCGAAAGGTCGTCTATCAACAGCGTATAACGCCTGAACAGGGGCGCACGCTGTTGGCACAACTTTTGGTGTATCCGGTAGAGTTTCACGAAGACGACGCGCTCTTAAAAGAAGCGTATGAACTTGCCGTTCGTTTCAATCGCCCGCGTGCCTACGACACCCAATATATGGCATTGGCAGAACAACTCCAGTGTGATTTCTGGACAGCCGATGAGCGGCTTGTCAACAGCGTTGGAAGTCAGTTCAGCCGTATTCGCTGGCTGGGCAATTGGAACGGAACCCCATAAACAAAATCAATATGAAGATGGTTGCAGAGACATTCGAGGCGAAACCGCGCGCATAACGCCCCTACTTTTGCACCAATTCGCCAAATTCAGTATCCCCACGCCTCCCCTGTAGATGACCCCCACCTCTAATCGCGCAAATTGCACATGATTTATTAATTTTCGCATAACGACTCCTGATGTAAGCTAAAACGCAATACGCTTTGAAATCTTGTGCAGGCCTTGTATCGGTATCGTGGGAATCGGGGGGGGACGATCAAAAATGGTTGACTTCAGAGAGCCTATCTATCGAACGGAATATCAGAGCTTCACGATTTCGCTCTATCTGTTCGGTGACGATCATGTCTTCTTCAGCCAGATATGCGACGAACAGGGTCGGCCTGTAGGGGCAGCGCCAAAGCTTTATGAGTCGGCTGACGCTGCCATCAATGTCTGCAAAGACCTGATTGATTTCCTTTACGGAACGGTGGATTGCTATCAGGAACGCCCCGAACCCGTATCACCGCTCGCCTACACCAAGCCCGCTGGACAAACCATGCGGCTCGTTTGGGCGAATTAAGCGCTGCGCGCGATTAAACCTGCGGGCGATAGCGCAGATAAACCCATCCCTGACTAAAACGGCGTTCGTCCAGAAGCTCCAGCTTGATACGGACGTCGCCCGGTAGAACTGACTTGCCGCCACCGAGCATAAACGGGACGATGATTAGTTCATACTCGTCAACCAGCCCTGCGCGGATCGCCTGCGCGGCTAAGTTCATGCCATCCACTGAAAGATCGTGCGGCAGTTGCGCCTTCAGGGTGCGAATCGCCTGCGGGTCGAATTCCCGTTCAAGACGGGTATTCGGTGTCGAGACCGTTTCCAGCGATTTCGAGTAGACGATTTTCTCGGCGGCCTGCCAAACGCGCGCGAAGTCCATCGAGGCTGGCGTCAGATCAGGGATGACTTCCGGCGTTTGCCAAACCTTCATCGCCTCATAAATCTTGCGCCCATAGAGGTAGGTTCCGAAGGGGCGATTGCGCTCGTTGATGAACGCCAATACTTCCTCATCTGGCGCTGACCAATCCAGGCTCTCATCTTCACCCGCCAAAAAACCATCCAGCGACATCAGGTTAAAATAGATCAGTTTGGACATCGTGCCGCCTCCCTATCGCGTCATGTATATTCACTACATGGCGAAGCGAGGGTGGAATGAGCCAAATCTCTAATCCCCGGCGACGGCTTCGGCTTCCACGACAGGCGTCCGCTTGAGCAGCCAAGCCGGGATCAACGCGACACCGCAGATTAGCGCGCCCAGCAGCCCGATTTCCGTCAGCACCTTGACCGTCAGCCGCGCATACACATCAATCGCCGCATACGGATCGACCACTGTCGTCCCCAGTTCCGCCGCCGCCAGCAGCGCCAGCCGCTGCGAAGCAAACGCCGTCAGCACCGAGACGCTAATCGTCATGCCGAGCAGGCGCATGATGATCACCAGCGCCGACGCCACCCCCAGCTTATCCTGATCCGCCGTGTTGATGACCGACGCACTGATCGGCGAGAAGGTCAGTCCTAAGCCGATCCCCACCAGCGCCATCTCGACCGCGATCAGCCCGTCCGCTACGTCCAGCACCCACGTCTGCCAGATCAGCACGAAGCCGATGAGCGCCAACCCCAGCCCGATCATAGTCGTCCAGCGATAGCCGATGCGGTCGCTCAGCCAGCCGCCGGGGATCGCCGCCAGCGCCATCGGCACGGTCAGCGCCGAGAGCAGAATGCCGACTTGCAGCGCCGCTTCCGACAAATGGCTCGAATCAGGCAGGCGAATGTTGACCAGAATCGGCACGCTCACCAGCCCAATCATCAGGCAGAAGCCAACGAACAGATTGGTCGCTAGCCCCGCCGAAAGATTGCGCCGCCGAAAAATCCGCAGGTCGAACAGCGGATCGCGCACGCGAATTTCGACCACGATGAACAGCACGAACATGATCACCGCTGCCGACAGAACAGGCACAGCATACGGTGGCAGTCCGCCAATATCCGAGAACTGCGTCGTCGAGGTGCTCAGTTCGATGTTCGCGCCCAGCCCCACCACCAGACAGGTCAGCGCGCCAACGATCAGAATCGTGCCAACGAAATCGAAGCGCCCTTTGACCCGCTCCTGCTTCACGCCGCGCAGATTCCACCACGTCAGCAGCAGCGCAATCAGCGAAACCGGGATGTTGATCCAGAACAGGGCGCGCCAGTCCGGCGGCGGCCAGTTCAGGTTGAGCGAGGCGAAAAAGTCGCTGAACTGCTGGGCGTACTGCCCGAACAGCCGCACCATCACACCGCCGTAGAGATGCCCCAGCACCCATCCCAGCGTATCCACCGCGCCGATCACGCCGAGCGGCTGCGCGCGCTTCGCCGCCGGGAACAGGTCGCCCACCAACGCCAGCGTCACTGGGACAAGTGCCCCCGCGCCCAGCGCCTGAATCACGCGCCCGATGATGATCGTCAGCAGGGCAATGCTCGGCGCATCCGGGCGAACGCCTTCAACCCGATAAGCGATGTTGAACAGCACATTCGCAACGCCGCGTTGTGCCTGCGGGTCAACTTCCGCAACCACGAACGATCCGATCATGAAGATGACCAGGCAGGCCACATACACCCGCCGCCGCCCGATCAAATCGCTGACCCGCCCCATAAACGTCATGCTGATAGTGTAGGCCAGCAGGTAGCCCGTCACGATCCAGGCGGCGGTATCGACCACACTCTCAATCGGCAGTTCCAGCTTGATGATGATTTCCGGCAGGAAAGCCGAAACAATCGTCAGGTCGAGCGAGCCGATGAACACCGGGATGCAGATCAGCGCCAGAATCAGCCAGGGTCGGCGAACCGTTTGAATCGTCTGGCTCATGAAGCAGCTTCCGTTGCCACTTCAGTCATCATTTCGGTTGCCTCAGCGGTCGCCTCGGCGCTCGCCTCTGGCGTGACCGGAAGGGTCGTCGCAGAAGCGGTTGCCTCCGCCGTGCTCACAGCGGTCGCGTCACCCGAAGCCAATTCGGTCGCGGAAACCGGGGATGTCGCTTCAACCGTCGGCGTATAGGCTTCCGGCGTCGAAATGTCCGGCGCTGCATCAATGTCGTAAATATCAATCGTCCACACGACCGGTTCGGCTTCCTGTCCCGCCTCAGGCGTCACCGCGAAGGGGCTGTCATGCTCGGTGATGATGAAACGCGCCGGGTATTTCGTCTCCCGATCAATGTAGGTGTCCACATTGACAATTCCCACCGGCTCAATCAGCCCGCCGAGCAGCGCGGCAACGTCCGGCCCATTCGCCGTCGCTACCAGATGATCGGTCTGGACGCCGCTCTCTAGCTGCTCCTGATTGACGTATTTGAGGTCGATCATGGCTTTGACAGCGGACTCGAAGCCTGTTTTTTCGGCAATTAGCGTTTCGGGGTTGAAGCCTTCGGCAAACATCTGGTTGACCCAGTGATTGCCCGTCCAGATGGCGCGATACCACTGATCCGGCCCCTGCGAGAAAACATCGACCTGAATCGGGATCGCCCCCGCAATCACGCGAATAGTCGCTTCCATGACGCCGGGCGAAACGTACTGCGCTTTGGCGCTGCGGAAGAAAACCGTCGCGTAGCTCGTGACGATTTTGTAGTTGGGGCCAGTTTGAGCGACCGAGATGCGGAAGGTTTTCGCTGAGCGGATGTTGTTAGCCGCTTCGTTAATCAGCGCAAGTGCGTCGGGCGGAGCCTCAGTCGGCGATGATGCGGGACTACAGGCACCCAGCAGCGCAATGGACAGCGCGACCAGAAGGATTGAGAAGAAACGCAGCACGAGCAAGTCCTTTCGGTACATCGCTTAAGTATAGTGAAGTATACGCTTGAGGTGAAGATCGGTTGCGAATGGTCGGAGCGATTTTTACACAGTTCGATCTGTGCGATAGGCCACGTCGATCACGGCATCTGGCAAAAACTGACTTCGCACCCTCCGTAATCCTTCCGCGCGATCCTGATCGCCATGATCAGACAGGAAGATTTCATCGCAGTAAGCGGCGAAATCCTCGACAATCCGCTCATAGCGATAGTAGGCCAGAGCGACGGGATCGATTTGCGTTTCGCCGTAGCCCTGATAAAACAGCGCCTGTTCCTGCGCCGTATCGAGCCGCCCGACACCGCCACCAATGAACATCAGGTCGCGCTCTTTGGGGGCAAGCAGCGGCGCATCCCAATCAACAATATAAAAATCACCGCTCGCCGTAATCAGCAGATTGCCCTGGTGGATGTCGGTGTGGCAAATGATAGTTTCGACTGTCGAACTGCGCTCAAGTATCCCGCTGAGCCGTTCCGCCCGCGCGACCAGATCGTCAATGACAGCACGCTTGTCCTTCAATAAAGCCGCCAGTTCTGCGGAAATGGGATCGGCAAAGGTCTCGCGTTCGGCCTGCGCTTGAAAATTCCTGACGATCTCGCGCCACTTGGGGGAATAGGTCTCACACTGAAGCTGGTTCCTCAGCGCGGGCGGCGGACTCATCGTGTGAATCTGCCGGAATGCCGCGCCGAATTCGAGCCACTGGCGGTCGGTTAATTTGACTTCCCAGCCGTTTTTCCCGTCAATAAACGGGTACAGAATCACCGTGAAGCGCTCTAAATTTCCCCACAACAGCCCTGCGGTCGTCGGTAGCGGCGCGATGATCTGGCGCACGCCCTGATCGCGCAGGAAGCGCGGCAGAGCAACCGCCATTTCATCGAAAGCGCCGCTGCGCAGCTTGAGGAAATACGGCGTCCCATCTTCCGCGACGACTCGATAGACCGCCGTGTTGGCATCTGCGCCCAGCGGCAGAAACGTCACTTCGACAATCGCCAGCCGGTACTGATCGCGCAGGCAGCCGATGATCGTCTCGTCAGGAATATTGGGCTGTTCGAGCATCAGTCCTCATTCCTGGTAACTCATTACTTCTCTTTTTCTCAGCACTCAGCATTCAGCACTCAGCACTTTTTTCCTTAGCGCAGACGACTCCACGAACCGTTATCGCCGCCAGAGAAGCGATAGATTGCGCCGTCGGGAGCATCGATGTAGAACGGATTGCTGCCGCCAACCGCCGTTTCCCACTGAATCGTGCGCGGCGCATTGACGATGTTTGCCGTCCCCCAGCCAACCGCGCTGTTCCAGCTTCCAATCGGCGCGAGTGTGTTATAGTACGCCCAGTTGAACATCTCCTGAGGCATGAAACGACCGCTCGGTGCGCCCGCATTGTTGAGGGTCGAGCCATCCCAGGCATTGGTGTAGCCGATGTAAAGCTGGTTGGTATTTTGCAACCCATAAACATGATTCAGGCCGTTCGCGCTGACGTAAATCATCAGGCCGTTCTCGAACGACTGGTAGCGACCGTCGGCGGTGATCGGCGTGGTGGCGCAGCCCGCGTTCTGCGGCGCATATTGGTCGCCGAAGAACCACGAGAACTGACAGGCCACACTGACGGCAATAGTGCGCGAATCTTCGACACCGTTGCGGACAGCGACAAAGCGATAGCTGACGACTCGTCCGAGATTCCCCGGCACAGCAACGGTGAATTGACCCGTCGGCAGCACCGGGAAGGTTTGCAGTACGGCTCCCTGAGACGTGAGCGTTTCCAGACGAGCGCCGTCGGCCTGTGCCACCCACGCCAGTGTAATCGAGGTATTGGCGATGACGCTGGTCATGTTCGCGCCAAACGAGACGATGTTCGGCCCCTGAATCGTTGCCGTAAAAGTCGATGTTGAGGTGGGTGTCTGCGAAGGCGTATCCGTTGGCGTCGGCGATGAGGTATTGCTTGGCGTCGGCGTCAGCGTAAAGGTATTGGTTTTCGAGGGCGTCAGCGTTGGCGTCGGTGTATTTGAGAGCGTCAGCGACGACGTGTTCGTCAGCGAAGGGGTCAGCGTTTGCGAGGCCGTCAGCGTCAGCGACGGTGTCTCCGTTGGAGTGTCCGACGGAATGGGCGTCTCGGTCGGCAGCGCTGTATCGGTCGGCGAACTTGTCCAGGTGGGCAGCGGCGTATTGCTTGGCGTATCGGTCGGCGTCGGACTGGGCAGAACCGCCAGCGTCGGTACGACGAATGGCTCTGGTTCCCGGACACAGGCGGTCATGAGCAGCAGCAAGAGCACAAACAGCATCTTTGAGATTCGGGTTTTCGAGGACATAGTTGTACCCTCCTGCGGAGCCGCCTGATGATACGCATCTATTTTATCTTAACTATACTGTGGACTTGCGTCGCGTGCCAGACGACTACAGTCACGCCAGATGCGTCACCGACGAGCGCGCCGTCTGCGCGCCCACTGCCAGTCCGTCAGCCCACACTGACACCGCGCCTGATCGATGGATTCAGCCCTGCGACCATTGCCCCACCTCTAGTCACGTTAGCGCCTTCGACCGCCTCTGCAACCATACAAACCTTGCCCCAGAAAACGTCCGTGAACAGCACTCCTCTGCCGCTTGGAACGCCAGTTTCCGACCCATCCGTCATTGGTTATTCAGCAGGCGGGCTGCCGCTAACCGTCGAGCGCTTCGGCTCCGGCACGCGTGTGCTGCTGCTGATTGGCGGGATACACGGCGGTTGGGAAGCGAATACAGTCACCCTGATGGAGCAGCTCATCGATCACTTCCACAGCACCCCGCAGGACGTGCTCCCCGGTCTGACGATCATGATTATTCCGGTCGCCAACCCGGACGGACTGGCTTATGGGCGCATCGCGCGCGGGCGCTTCAACGCGGATGGAGTTGACCTCAACCGTAACTGGTCGTGCGAATGGTCACGCGACGCCTACTGGCGGCAGGATCGCGTCAATCCCGGCGTGACCGCCTTCTCGGAACCGGAATCGGTCGCGCTGGCAAACTTCATGCTTCAGGTGCGCCCCGCTGCGGCGCTGTTTTATCACAGCGCCGCCAATGGGGTATTCGCGGGCAACTGCGGCGGCGATCACGGCTCGGCGGCGATGGCGGCGGTGCTGGGCAAAGCCGCCAACTACGGTTATGATGCACCCTTCACGGCTTATCCGGTCACAGGCGTGGCCTCGAACTGGGCGGACGGTCAGGGGATTCCCGCTGCGGATGTGGAATTGCAGACCAGCACAGACAGCGAATATGAGCGTAATCTGCGCGGGATTATGGCCTTACAGGCGTGGCTTCAGATGAGTTCATCCTAAAAGGCGCTGCGAATTATTGAGGTTTTCCGATGTAAAATTGATATTTGACCTCTATCCTCATCAGCACAAACGTGTCATAATCGCCGCGACCTCAATGCAGACGGGAATGAACGCATGTACGTGGAAATTAACTTCAACCTTCTCTATCAGGTCGAGAAAATTGCTCAGCAGGCTGGGCGCAGTGTTACCGAAATCGTCAACGAGGCGGTCGAACAGTATCTGGAGCATCATCCAGCAGCAGATGATTCCGCCCCGACCAAACCCGATGATTCCGCCTGATCCGCTTGCCGCTTACCAGAACGCGCCGCTTGGCGACCTGCTGGCGATTCTGCTGCGCCAGTTTCGCCGTCCTCTGAAGGGACAGGGCGTCGATTTGATGGACGCCGAAGCAGAAGCATTGGCGCACGATCTGGCAGCGCACAACCCCCTGAGCGACAAGGCGCAGGCCATTCGCGCCGCGCTGGTCAGCCTGATCGCCGAGAGCGAAGCTGTCCTCGCCCGCTGGAAACTGACCTTTCAGCAGTCGCTCGACACGGAAATGAAAGACATCCCTGGCTGGGAAAGCACCGCCGAGTTCCTCGAAATTGCCAACGAAAAAGCCAACGCGGAATTGCGCATCTCGACTGGTGCGTCGCTGCTGGCGGCGCTAGGGGATCTGCGGTACGCGAACGATCTCCTGTTTCTGGTCGAGCGCGGCGAAGATGATCTCGACGCCGTCATCGCAAAACGGGTGCTCCTGTTCGCCGGTGAGATTAATGCCAGCGACCCACATTGGCTCGATCAAGTGCGGGCATGGGTTTTGAAATAGCGGCAGTACTCTCCGGAGCCAGCCTTTGTGCTCTCTCGGCATCCCCAAAGCGACTCGCGTCATCCACTAAAAGATTGATTGTGTGTGGTTTTCCTTAAGGATTCTTCGTGTGATGATCCCTAATAATTGTGATTAACATCGCGATTATTTCATCGGAGACCTTCATGCGTAACCTTACCTGTGATCCAAAACTGGAAATGCTGGGATTGAACCTGAGTGCGTTTATTGACAACATTCAGGCTGAAGAAATTGACCCTGTACTGCAAAAGTATGGCCTCACCCAAATCGATCCATACAAATGGTACTCGGCTCCTGTGTGGCTGGACGCGCTCAACGATTTGCAAGAGCAATCGAATATGACCAGCAATATGGTTGCGATTGGGATGGAGATCGGTCGCATCGTCCCGATGCCGCCAGGAAAAGAGCTGAGCCTCGCCGAAGTTCTGGCAATCTGGAATGACGCGCTCTATCAGCCGCTGTTTCGCAATGGTGATGCTGGCTTCATCAAACTTCAGAAACTCAGCGACACACATTACGTCACCATTCACGAAAATATCTGGCCGGACGATTTCTCGTATGGGATTGCCTATGGCCTCGCGCGGCGCTTTTTGCCTCGTGGCACTGGGTTCAAGGTCTATTATGACGAGCAGATTCCGCGTATGGATGAGGGCGGCAAGGCCACCCACCTCCACATCGCCTGGTAATCGAGCCACATACTGAAACGTTCACTTCCAATGAGGCGCACCAAGTTGTGCGCCTTTTTATTTCCCGCCTTTGCGGTATAATTTCCTCACACAAATGTTCTAAGAAACAGTGAGCTATCAGCGGTCAGCAATCAGCTAAAAATCTGGTTGTCTTTCTTGAAAGCTGATGGCTGATCACTGATAGCTGAAAGCTAGGTTTTTCATGGCGAAAACCCACAGCACCTATGTCTGCCAGAACTGCGGGCGGCAAACGCCGCGCTACTTCGGGCGCTGCCCCTCATGCGGTGAATTCAATACGATGGTCGAGGAAATCCATGAGGTGAGCAAGGCCAGCGGCAAAAAGCAGCGCGTCGTGCTGCCGCAGAGCCAGCCGCAGCGCCTCGGTGAAGTCAGCGGCGAGGCGGGCGTGCGCCTGACGATCCCGATTGGCGAGTTCAACCGCGTGCTGGGCGGGGGGATTGTGCCAGGGAGCATCACGCTGATTGGCGGCGAGCCGGGAATCGGCAAATCGACGCTGATTTTGCAGACCTGTGCGGCGCTGGCGCTGCACGTCGGGCGTGTGCTGTATGTCAGCGGCGAAGAAAGCGTCCAGCAGATCAAGATGCGCGCCGACCGGATGGAACTGGCTGCGCCGGAATTGTTTCTGCTGACTGAAACCAACCTCGCCGACATTTTCGAGCAGATCAACCGGATTGACCCAACGATCCTGATTATCGACTCGATCCAGACGATTTACACCGAGGAAAGCGAGTCGTCACCGGGGAGCGTGAGCCAGGTGCGTGAGTGCGCGTCACGGCTGCAAATGCTCGCCAAAACGACGGGCGTGAGCGTGTTTATGATTGGTCATGTGACCAAAGACGGCAGCATCGCGGGGCCGCGCGTGCTGGAACACATCGTCGATACGGTGCTGTACCTTGAGGGCGACCCTTTTCAGGCATTTCGCCTGCTGCGGAGCGTGAAAAATCGCTTCGGCGCGACCAGCGAGGTCGGCGTGTTCGAGATGTCGGGGTTGGGCATGATCGAAGTGCCGAATCCGTCGGAGGCGTTTCTGGCGGAGCGCGTGACCAATGCGCCAGGGACGACGATTGCCGTCTCGATGGAGGGGACGCGCCCGCTGCTGGTCGAAATTCAGGCGCTGACCAGCCCGACCTCCTTCGGGAACCCCCGGCGCACGCCGAACGGCGTTGATACCTATCGCCTGCTGATGGTGAGCGCGGTGCTGACCAAGCGGCTTGGCCTGAAACTGCATGAGCAGGACATCTTCATCAACGTGATTGGCGGGCTGAAGATTGACGAACCCGCGACCGACCTGGCGATGGCTTTAGCGATGGCATCGAGCTACTACGACAAGGCGACGCCGCAGGATATGGTGGTGATCGGGGAGATTGGGCTGAGCGGAGAACTGCGGGCGGTGTCGCAGTTGAGCGCGCGGCTGTACGAGGCGAGCAAGCTGGGCTTCAAGCGGGCGCTGATCCCGAAGCTGCGGCGGAAAATGCCCGATTTGCCGGCGGATTTGAAGCTGGTGGAGGTGCGACACGTGGGTGAAGCGATGGCGCTTGCCGTGCCAAAAGACTAGCCCTGTCCATTGGCGAAATTTTGCGCACACGGCAAAACTGTGTTCAATAAAGCAGCTTCTGAGCGTCTAAGCGAACGCATGACGGGGAAAAACGGTTCCGGTCACGCGAACAGAAAGTGCCAGATCGACAGCTATTGGCAGCTATTGGGACATTTGAAAACGCAAATGTGTTAGAAACAGCAGACCGGGCATAAACTGCGCGCCAACGAAAGCGCAGAAAATTTTGCGCACCTGCGATTCATGATAAGATGTGCGTATTACCCTGATACGCACATCTTTTTTATTATGCGCGAACGTTTCACTTATCGCTTTTTGAGTCAACTGATCGGCGCGATGGTCGCGTTTGGGATTGTCGTCATCAAAGTTGGCAAAATTCCGATTACGATCAATGGAGCAACGCTGGAACCGGGCGACCTTGAGACGCTGATTCTGGCGGCGGGCGGGGTGCTGGCGGTGATCGTGCCGTTCTTCATCCCTGACAGCAACAAGCCGATTTTCCCAAGCAAAGAAGCTCCCCTTTCTGAAAAGACGCGCACCGACAACCGCCAGCGGATGCTGGACAAGGTGGAAGCGATCTGGATTACGGGCTACCTTGAGCATGTGCTGAACGAGATGGAGGCGCTGCGGCTGGAGATGAAGTTCGTCGAGCCGAAAAAGGTGCTGGAGCGGACGGGGATGAGTGACGAAGATTTGCCGGACAGCGGGGCGATCCTGAGCGCGTTCAACGATTTAGGACGGCGGCTGGTGATCCTCGGCGAGCCGGGAGCGGGCAAGACGGTGACGCTGCTTCAGCTTTGCAGCGAATTGATCGGCGAGGCACGCAAAGACGCCAAAAAGCCAATCCCGGTGGTGCTGGCGCTGTCGTCGTGGGCGGCGGAGCAACTCCCTTTTGAAGCATGGCTGCGCAAGGAAGTGCGCGAGAAATACGGGCTGTCGAAAAAGGTCGCGGACGATCTGGTGGTGGGCGAACAACTGCTTTATCTGCTGGATGGGCTGGACGAAGTGGCGGAAGCGCAGCGCGATGCCTGCCTGCAAGCGATCCAACAGTTTGTCGAAGTGGAGCGACCTATTGATTACGTGATCTGCTGCCGCCGCAAAGAATTCGCGGAACTGCCGACGCATTTGAAGATCGCAGGTGAGGTGATTTTGCAGCCGCTGGATGATCTGCAAATCGGGGAATACCTGAGCGGCGACGAGTTCGCTGGGCTTGTGCCGATCTGGAATGAAAGCGCGACGCTGCGCAAGTTTGGGCGGACACCCTTCCTGTTGAACACGATTGCAGTGGTGACACGCAGCAAGAGCGAACGAGATATAACACGGGAATTGGGAGCGCTGGGCGATTCAGAGCAGGTACGGGATGCCTTGCCGGAAACTTACGTGATCCAGCGCCAGCGGGAAAACCAAAATGCGCATTATTCGGACAAACGACTCACACGCGAGCGGTTGAAGTGGCTGTCACAACAGCTTATCCAGCATGATCAGACGGATTTCTACATCGAGAATTTGCAAGCGAACTGGCTGAGTACTGAAGTTCAGGTCAAACGCTATCAATGGATGGTTCGATTGGTAGGTCGGCTGATGGGCTGGCGGGCTGGCGGGCTGGCTGAAATTCAAGTTGTTGATCGATTGAATTGGAGATTTAATCGGAATAAATTAGTGTTGGGGTTGGTGTTGGGGCTGGTGCCCGCGCTGGTGTTCACGCTGCTGTTCAGACTGGCGTTTGGACTGGTGTTCGGACTGGTGGGCGGGCTGGTGCTCGGGCTGGTGCTCGCGCTGGCGTTCGGGCTGGTGCTCGCGCTGGCAAGCGGATTTCGACGTCAGAAACAGATTGAACTTCGCATCAAGCCCAATGAAGGGATACGACGGTCACTAACTAATTTTCTAGTTGTGGGGCTGACGGGCGGAGCGGCGTTCGGGCTGGCGGGCATCCTGGCTGTAGGGCTGACGAGCGGGACAGCGGATGGGCTGGCGAGCGGGACGGCAGATGCACTAGTGGTCGGGACAGCTGTAGGGCTAGGGCTGGGAGGCTGGATAGGGTTGGGGCAATATTATGGCGGAGAAGCGGTCGTGAAACACTCTATTATACGTTTTTTTCTCGCGCGCGAAAAACATATCCCCTACTGGCGGTATGACAAATTCCTCGACTACTGCGCGGAAGATTTGATCATTCTGCGGAAAGTGGGCGGCGGGTATCGCTTCGTGCATGATTATATGCGGCAGTATCTCGCGGGTGCGCCGATCCCGGCGGAAGCAGAGGATTAACAAGAGCGGGCGAGGCGTGCCTCGCCCCTACACCTCACCCCCGTCCCTTGTCCATGTAATGGAGAGCGGAGACAAACAGGCGCGCGTTTCCGGCAGAAACGTCACGCAGACAGAGGAACAAAATCTGTGCTAGGATGAAAGCAGGTCAGGAGGTTGAAATGATGGTCGATAAAGAACGAATTCACGATGCGATTGACAGGCTTTCGCCAAAAAATCTGGAAAAAGTAAGTGAGTACATTGAAGCCTTGAGCCAGGAAGAAGGGCAAGGCTCGCCCTGGGCGAAAGACTTCTACGATGCATTCGCGCCTGTGCGTCAGGAAGTAATCGACAAAGGCATGACTGAAGACGAAGTAAACCAGATCATCGACGAGGCCATCGAAGAAGTGCGACGTGAGCGAAAGCCTTAGAGTCGTCTTCGATACCCAAATTTACCTGCGGGCAGCTATCAACAGTACATCGATTTGCGGGAAGCTGTTTTCTGACTGGACTGAAGCCTACATTTTGTGTGTCGCAGACGAGATAGAGGCGGAGATCATTGACGTCCTCACTCGTTCAAAAATCAGAGCGAAATTCTCGCAAATTACTGATGAAACTGTAGAGACGATAAAATCAACCCTTGCCAGAGCCGAGCGCTTTAAGCTAGAGGACATCCCCTCGGTATGCCGCGACCCGAAGGACGACATTTTCCTCGCCTGCGCGAAGGCAGCAAACGCTCTGTATCTCGTGAGCGAAGACAACGATTTGCTGATACTGAAACAGTATGAAGAAACAGCCATCGTGAACGCGCTCGAATTCCTTCATATCCTCGAACAACACTGAGTTTGCGGCGCTCTCACCTGCGCTTAATCAGTTCTGCTACAATAGCGACCATCTGCAAAACGAGTTGAGAGCCGTCCATCTGCGATGGCAGCCGTTGATCAACAGGAAATTTCCCCTTCCCGCGCCGCCCTTCGCTTTCCGCATCTGACATCGCTCGACCGCGCCGTGATCGTCGTCACGATTGCGCTGATCGCGCTGATCGGCGGGACGGTGCTGCTGGGCGACCGGGTGGGCGTGCAGATCACGCAGGTCACGCCGGACGGCGACGCAGCGCACAGCACCAGCCCGATTACGATTAAGTTCAGCGAGGCAATGAATCACGACAGCGTGACGGCACATTTCCACACCGATCCGGCGCTGCAAGGGACGTTTCACTGGAACGGGACGACGCTGACGTTTCAGGCGAACAGCGTGCTGCAACCGGGGCAAACGTATACGGTCGCGCTGGATGCGGGCGCGCAGAGCGAGAACGGTCGTCTGCTGCTGGCGGACTTCCACGACCGTTTCACGGTGCGGCAGCCGCGCATCGCCTATCTCGCGCCTGCGGACAGCAAAACACCGAACCTGTGGATGGTCGATCCCGCCCATGCGGATCAGCCGACGCAAATCACGGACAGCCCGACGGGCATCGAGGATTACGCCGTCAGCCCAGACGGGCAGCAGATCGCCTTCACAGAGAACAGTTCCGATGGGAAGACCAGCGACATCAAGCGGATTGATCTGGCAAGCGGGGCGCTGGAACAACTGACCAACTGCCAGAACTCGATGTGCAGCAGACCGGCGTGGCGGCCCGATGGCAAAATGATGGTCTACGAGCGGGTCGAGAACGACGCGCAGTTCGGCAACACCCCGCCGCGCCTGTGGCTGCTCGATTTGACGACGACGCCGGCGACGACGCGTCCGCTGTTTCAGGAGACGCAGATTCTCGGCTATCAGGCGCAGTGGTCAGCGGATGGCAACCGGATCGCGTTTGTGGATCGCAGTTCGGTGGCGATTGACATCTACGACCTGACGACCGATAAGATCGTGCAGGTGAACAGCACGGCGGGCGTGTCCGGGGCGCTGTCGCCGGATGGCAAGCAACTGATCTACCCAGATTTGGTGGCGGATCGATCCGGGAGCGGGGCGATGCTGAACAAGCTGCGGCTGTTCACGATTGACACGGGGGCGTTCCTCAGCCTGAGCGACGATGCGGCGGCGACCGACGACCAGCGCGCACAGTGGAGTCCCGATGGCGAACAAATCGCGATTGCGCGCAAAGACGGCGGATCGACGGTGGGTGGGGTGCAGGTGGTTCTGCTGGACGTGGCGACTCGGCAGACGAAGCTGCTGACGGACGATCCGCGTTACTCGAACCTGGCGTTCTGGTGGAACCCAACCGGGACGGCGCTGGTGCTTCAACGTTTCCCGGAACTGGACGCGAATTTGCAACCGGACGCGAACGCGCTGCCGGAAATCTGGACGCTGGATGTCAAGAGTGGCGAGTCGGTGATGGTGGCGAGTAACGGCTTTCTGCCGCGCTGGGTGCCGTGATTTTGCGCCCCTCACCCCTGGCGAACCAAAAACAGGTTCGCCTTCCCCTCTCCCCCGCTTGCGTGGGAGAGGGGAGAAAAGCAAACGAGATGACAGATGACGAGCGTTGAAGAAACGACCATGAGCGAAGCGAATCTGACCCCACCCCGGCCGACCAAGAACGAGGCGGCTTCCCCTTCCCGACTTCAAGGAGGGGAGAAAAACGAGCAGGATGAAGCAGTGACCGATGGAGCGCCGAAACGGGGCGGTGTTTCGCCCGCGCTGGTGATTTTCCTGCTGTTTCCGCTGCTAGGGATGCTGGCTGCCGGACTCTGGCTGGCGGCGAACAGTCCGAGCGGCGCGAACGGGATGCCGGCGACGCCGCAGCCGGTCACGCTGGCACCGGCGAAAGCGGCTGCCGATTCGCCGATGATCGATTTCACGCTGACGTCGCTGGAGGGCAAGACGGTGCATCTGAGCGACTTTCAAGGGCGGATCGTATTTCTCAACTTCTGGGCGACGTGGTGTACGCCCTGCCAACGCGAACTGCCCGCCTTTCAGCAATTTTTGTCGCAGCAGAGCGCCGATGGGCCAACGGTGCTATCGGTCGATGTGGCGGAGACAACCGACCAGATTCAGGCGTTTCTGACCAAGTTCGACATCAGCGGGCTGAATGTGCTGGTCGATGGTGATGCAAAAGTATCGGACTCGTATGGGATCTTCAATATGCCGACGACGTTCGTGATCGATACGAACGGGATCGTGCGCTATCCCAAGTACGGGGCGATGACGGTCGATGATCTGAACAGCTACGTCGCAGCGCTGAAGGCAGAGTAAATACCCCTCACCCCTGCCGCCCCAGTGCAGGTCGGCTTCCCCTCTCCCACACAAGCGCTGATAAAGAGAGAGAAAGGGCGAACACAGAGGTTCGCCCGTACGAAAGATTAGCGCTGAATTTCGGGCGTGGCGAGGATGGTTTCGACGAAGCCCCGCGCGAGACAGGTTTCCGCGTCCATCCAGGTGTCACGGGTGAGCATGTCGCGGAGGGTTTCGGCGCTGTTCGGCGTGTGCGCCTGGTAGAAGCGGATCAGGCGTTCCATCGCCATTTCCTGCAAGCGCATCTCGTCCTTAAACTGCTCGTGCGTTCCCCACATCAGGCCGCTCAACTGGTGAATGAGCATAAAGCTGTTGGGCAGGATGAAGCGCTTGCTGCACGCTAAGGCGATCAAGGTGGCGGCGCTGGCGCAAACCCCCTCAACAATCGAATAGATCGGTGACTGGATCAACCTAAGCTGATCGGCGGTGCTGAAGCCAGCGAACAGGCTGCCGCCATAGGAATGGATGTGCAGCCAGATGGGAACCGGCGGATAGCCAGCCCCGGCAAGATCGCGCGAGACGTATTCCTGGCGCAGATCGGCGTCGATATAGCGAATCTCACGCAGGATCGCCAGACAGCGGTCGCTATCGACGTCGGCGTAGAAATAGACGTGATTTCCGGTCGATTCGACCGTCAGGGTGCGCGTCTCGCCTTTTTCAGCAGAACCGCCGTTGGCGACTGCCGCGATGAGCGCCTGACGGAGCGCTTCCTGATTCATGGTTTGGGACAACTTAAAACCGTTCATGGGACTGTTCTCCTTATAGGGTAGATACTCCTCTAAACTTGTGGGAAGCTATTCGCTCCCAATGACAAAACCGCTTACAATCAGGGTTCAATACACAATGTAAGGATGCCCTGATTGCTAGTCACACCCCCCTCACCCCTGCTGACCGCGCGAACAAAAGCAGTTCGCAATAGGTCAGCTTTCCCCTCTCCCACGCAAGCGGGGCGAGGGAAGAAAGTCAAAGCGCAGGGAGAGGTGAGAAAACGAAACTCGCAATCACGGTAATGTAAGGATGCCCTGATTCATGGACATTGTTCGGACATTAACCTACGTATTCGATGACCGCGATTGGGTCAGTAAACTTGGCATCACTGCAATCATAACGGCACTCTCCATTGTACTCACGCCGCTGTTCATCGGCCTGATCGGCTGGGTAGCGCTGGCGGGCTATACGGTCGAACTGGTGCGCAATGTGCGCCTCGGTGTGCGCGACCCGCTGCCGCGCTGGGATGATTTCAATCGTTATCTATCGAGCGGTTTTCAGATTGCGACCGCCGTGATCGTGTACAGCCTGCCGAATATTGTGCTGGGCTGCGTGAGTTCGTTTCTGACGCAGAACATGGGCAGCGGGCTGATTGGCAGCACACTGGTACTGGCCTTTAGCTGCTGCCTGTTCCCGATTCTGCTGATTTACAATCTCGTGACCGTGCCGATGCTGGCGATTGGCGTGGGGCGCTACACGGAAGACCCACGCATCAACGTTTTTTTCGAGTTCAGCTTCCTGTTCGAGACGCTGCGCCAGAATCTCGACAAAGTGGTGCAATTCTGGCTGGCGTCGATTGTGATCAATATCGTGTTCATTATCTGCGGCGTGATTGTGCTCATCGGCTGGGTGGTGATTGCGGCGATGCTCGTTCCCGTCTATGGAATGCTGACGGGGCGCTTCGTGGTGGCGGTTCTGGGCGGCCTTAAAAGCAAGCCGTCACAGCCACCGCCGCAGCCCAACTATCGACGGTGAGAAGACGACGCGGATAAAGGAGTCGAACCGGGAAGTTCATTTGCTCTGCCACTGAGCTACTGATCTGCCATCATGGGGCGAATCAGGACGGATTCGAACCGCCGACCCAATGATTATCGGTAACCCGATTCTGCCGACCCGCGTCGGTCAGGAAATCTGGGCGAGGCGTGCCTCGCCCCTACAAAACTCAGCTTCTATTCACAACACGGATAAATTTGCGAAGCGGGAGTTGCGCTCTCCGCTGCCGGAGGTCTGAGACTAGCCGCAAAGGCGGCTAAACGATAACCCGATTCTGCCGACCCGTGTCGGTCAGGAAATCTGGGCGAAGCGTACCTCGCCCCTACGCGATTTGGTTTCAATTCACGACGCGGATGAATTGGATTGAGCCGGGAGCCTGCTTTGCCCGAAGACAAAACCGGAAGGATTCGAACCTTCAGCACCAATCGATAACCCGATTCTGCCGACCCGCGTCGGTCATGAAAGATCATGCATTACCTGATCCCTGCTGAAGCAGACTCCGGCAGTCCTCCGCGTAACGGGCGAGGCGTGCCTCGCCCCTACATTTACTGTCGCCCCCTCAGCTCCTGCGCGGCGAGGGGAGAAAAGCAAGGCGCACGTGCAAACAAGTTTGCCTGGGTGCGCCCCGACAAGTACAACGCGCGGCGCGAAATTCGCAGCGAAATCACACAGTCGCAGACTTTTGAAAGACGAACGAGACCAGGCGCGGCAGTTTGTCGCGATCCTCGTTGTGCCACCACTCGCGAAAGGACGTGAGCGCGAAGCCGACAATCTGCGCAGTGTTGACGAACTCGGAGACGTGATGGACAAACGCCGGAATCTGCTCTCCGTCAAAGGTCGCCTTCGCCCCCTGATACTGCTTGAAGGGATGCAGTTCGCTAATGAAAAACTGCCCGCCCTGCGCCAGAACCCGATCCGCTTCGGCAAAGATGAAAGTCAGGTTCTCGATGTGTTCGAGGACGAGATTGCAGACAACCAGATCGACCGCGTGATCGGCGACGGGCCAGCGCTGAGTCAAATCCGCCAGCGAGAAGCGAACATTGTCGGCGCTGAGTTTGGCTCTGGCCTGCGCGATCATGCCCTCGGAGAAATCGAGGGCGATGACCTGCTGCCCCAAATCTGCCAGCAGAGCGGTGTTTTTGCCCGTGCCGCAGCCGAGTTCAAGAATGGTGGTGCAGGTGCGGCTGCCGAGCGTCTGCTCAGTCACGATCTGATCGAGATCGCGGGTCAGGTTGCGGTCGGTGTCATAGGTGACTGACCAACGGGTATAAGCGTCACGGATGGTCATGTTCTTTCACTTTCAACTTTTAACTTTCAACGACGCAGATAAAGGGATTGAGCCGGAAGTCTCTGTACCGCTCAAAAGCAGTACAGGGAAGGATTTGAACCTTCTGGTTGCCGGTAACCCGACTCATTCGACCCGCGTCGAACGATGCGAAGAAAGTGGGAGCAGGCGAATTGTATGCCGATGGGAATGATCGACCTGAACGATAACCCAAAGGCTCCGGCCCGCGCCCAGTTTCAGGGTACAACGGATTTTAATTTCAGAACACCCCTCTCCCACGCAAGCGGGTACCCGAACAAGTTCGGAGCGAGGGGAAATAGGCAAGGCGGGCGCACCGCCGTGCGCCCCTACAGCCCCTCTATCCCCGACCCTGTGCAAACAAGTTTGCCATCCCACGCAAGCGGGGAGAAAGGGAGAAAGGGAGAAGGCAAGGGCGAACCTCACCCCTTAATCCCCTCTCCCTATGGAGAGGGGAAACGAACCGAAGCGCAGCGGGGTGCGGTTGAGCTTAAATCGTGCCGCGCGCAAAGTCGCTGATGAGCTGCGGCGTGGCGGTGTCCATACCAACGACGTCGAGCATCCCCCGGTCGTTGGGGTCGGCGATGGTGAAGCGGTTGGCGACCATGCCAACGACGACCAACTGCGCCGGAATGCCGGTTTCGCGGCGGTAGTGCTGGAGCGCCTGCACCGGATGAACCTTACCGAACCAGGTTTCCGAGTCGGTCATGACGACGAACTGATCGACCTTGAGCTGGTTTTCCAGCGCGTAGAGCATCGGCAGCGCACAGTCAGTCCCAGCAAAGGGCAGGCCGCTGACCGTCCTGATGGCGTCGTTGAGGCGCATCTTGGCCGAGATGTTCAACCGGATCATCTGGGTGGAGAAGCCCGTGATCAGGTAGTTCGGCTCGGTGCGCGCCGTCACCAGCGCGAGCGCCGCCGTCGCGTCACGCGGCGTCAGCCCCGGCACGCCCGAAATATTGCCCATGCCCATCGACCCCGACACGTCGAGCGCAAGCATGGTGCGCTTGTTCGACGGCTCGACCGTGCCGAAAGCCAGATAGAAAGCGTCGTCGAGCGCATCGATGGTCTTCTGAGTCGGCGTCCACGACCCGCTGCCGCGCACACCCTTGCCCCCCGCGTAGACGCGGAGCGCCGAGAGGACAGCAATTGGGTGGATGCGCGCCCGCTTGAGCAAATCGGCATTGCGCAGGCGCTTGACGATGGTCGACTCGGCCTGCGAGAACGGCATAAGCAGCCCATTCTGCGCCATGACGCCGAGGTTACGGATCATGGCGGTGAGCGGCATCTTTTCGAGCAGCGCTTCCCAGACACGCGCATCCTTGAGCCATTCGGTCGGGAGCGCTTCACGCGGCAGATCGAAATCCTCGATCAGCCGGACGATGTGCTTGAAGTGCTGCGCCTGCTGCGCCCGCTCAAACGCCCAGATGAAGGCGAGGGCGCTGTCGGTTGGCTGCTCGTCGGCGGTCGCCCAGGCCGCCTGATCACGCTTCGTGATCCACTGGTAAATCGCGCCGCGCGTCTCGTCGGTTGGCGACGGGTGGGCGAGGCGGAGCAGGTCGGTGTGCGACCAGCCGTTGCGCTGGCGATACTTGACAACCTGATAAGCCAGATCGCGCGGCTTGAGCGCGGTGTACCAGTTCCCGACGCCGCGACGGAGACCACGCCCCCAGCCGCGAAAGGTCTGGACATATTCGACGAACTGAAACAGGTGCGTCCCGGTGCGGCAGACTCGCGGCAGCGCGTCGAGGGCGGCCTTACGGACAGCTTCATCACCGAAACCCGCGCAGAGCGCCAGCACGAAAATGGCCGGATCGTTCTTCGGAGCGCGTCCGCCGTCCGAGATGGCGACGGTTTCACGGATGACGTGCAGACCGTCTTCGCTGATACAGGTCAGAACGTGGTTGGCGTTCTCGATGGTCAGATTGGTTTCGCTGGCGTAGTAGGAGCCGCCTTCCGAGCCGAGGATCAGAAAACGCTTGAGGCGATCCCACTGGCTCGCCTGCCAGGCGTAGCCCCCTGCCGAGTTCGGGACTTGCGCGGTCCCCGGAATCGGGGCGCTTTGCGGAGTCTGGTTGAAAATCTTCTTGAGATAAGCCATTGTGTCTGTCCCCTCCTTCCCTCTACTTCTTCTGCTGCTGTTGACGCTCACAATAAAACGGGTGCGGATAAAGGATGCGAAATGGGAAACTGCTCTAGCCACTGAGCTACATCTCCGTCGAACTTCGTTCGATTGGAGATGGGGGGATTCGAACCCCCGACCTGTCGTTTGGAAGACGATAACCCACTTCATTCGACCCGCGAGAGTCATCATAGCACAGGGTTCTTAAATGTCAATAGGGTTCATTAAGGTTCAATTACTGGAGTCGTTGTGTCAATGTAGGGGCGACCTGACAGGTCGCCCCTACGGAAGCCAATTACGATGGGCAGAAGAAATAAAACGCGCCGCAGAGAGTCTGCGGCGCGTGGGTGGCGCTGTGGTGTGGTGAATAGAAAGCGCTAGGGCGTCACATTCTGGCGCTTGATGCGGTCGATACGGACGGATTCGCGGGCATCTTCCAGCGAGTGAAACATGGGCATCTCGAAGCCGCCGAACTGAGGGAGCTTGGCGAGGTTGGCGGCGAGACGCGCCATCGCGTCTGTGCCGACGAGCAGGACTTGCAGCGTGTGGCGACCATCCGGCGAACCGCCCGCCTTGCCAACTTCGCGCATCTGGGTCAGCACCGCCGTAAAATCGGTATGGGCAGCACGCACGTCCATGATGTGATAGATCATCAGCGGAACCGCGTCGATGGTGCGCTGGCGGGTATCAACGAACCAGCTATGAAAGAGGGCTGCGTCAATTTCGCCCGTGAACGTCCACAGGAACGTATCATCGCGGTCCTGCGTCATCGAGTAGCCCATGAAGCCTCCTGCTAGATTTGAAAGCCGCCGGTGACGTGGACGATCTTCTGGGTGTAGTTGTTGACGTACTCCTGCAATTTACCGTGCAGCGAGACCCAATCATCGCTCGTGAGGATGACACGCATGGTGTCGATGTCCTTGGTGATGCCTTCGGTCAACATCTGCGGCGCTTCTTTATCGCGGCTGTAGACGGTGTACCACGCGCCGGTGGGCTGAAGCCCCAGTCGTTGAATGCCGGGAACCCATTCGCGCACGACAAACTCAAAATACTCCTGGTCGCGCCCGGGTTTGATGTCCCAGTTCATTAGTAATTTGACGCTCATGCCAGCTCCATACCACTAAGTCTGTGCCTGCGGGGTGAGGACGACCACCTGAGGTTGTTCGGGCGTGTCGGTCACCGTTACCTTTAGTGTATCCGATTCCTGAGGTTTGCTCACCCCCATCGCCGTAAGAAATTTATCAACATTATCAAGTTCCACAGCGAGGCCGGGCTGCTGATAATGCATAGGGACGACGAAATAGGGTTCGAAGAGGGCAACAACCTCCGCCGCCAGAGCAGCTTTCAGGCCATTGCCGCCGCCGACCGGAACCAGCAGCACGTTGACCTGCCCTAAGGCTTCCACCTCCGACTGCTTCGGCACATGCGCCAGATCGCCCAGATGCAGAACCGTCAGGCCGTCGTAGTCGAAGAGATAGGCGACATTCTGGCGATTATTGACGACATCATGCAGGGCGATGCCCGTGACGAACACGCCGCCAATTTCGTATTCGCCGGGGCCGCGCAGAATGTGCGGGTCGGATTTGAGTGCTTCGACGAAGTTGTGTCCCGGTACGTCGTGGCTGATAGTGACAACGTCACCCTTGAGTTTGGGCGAAGGCAGACCGATGGTCTCTGAAAATGGATCGGTGACGACCGCGATGCGATTACGCTCCGCGATGCGAAAACAGCTCAAGCCATACCATGTGATTTCCAAAGCAGAACCCCTCACTTTTGCTCGTTTCAACTCGTATTATACTCCAAGAAGCGGTCGTTATCCAGAGGGGATTAGAACATTTGTACGAGATTGGAATATGAGTTTGCGGATTGAGGATCAGTTTGACGCGGGAATTAACCCAATCTGGGAAGTCACCGAGGTGGGCAAGGGGACGGTCAGCACGGGTGAAGGCGGGCTGGCGCTGACGACTGCCCCGGAGCAGCAGGTGTACAGTAATGCGCAGATCGCCGATTATTCTTACGCCAACTACAACTTTCGCTGGAGTCCGCCGCTGCGCATGAGCGTAACGGCGCGCAGCACGTCGCCCGCCGAAGCGCTGCGGGGAACGGCTGGGTTCGGATTCTGGAATCACCCCTTCTCGCCCGATTCTCGACGGCTGCCGCGTCTGCCGCAGGCGATCTGGTTTTTCTTCAGCGCGCCGCCGAGTAATATGGCGCTGGCACAGGGCGTCCCTGGTTTTGGCTGGAAAGCGGCGACGATTGACGCGACGGGCGGACGGGCGAAAGCGCTCGCGCCGCTGGCGCTGCCCGCCATGCTGCTGATGCGCCGTCCATCGCTGTATGCCAGCCTGTGGCCGCCGATTCAACGGGCGCTCAAAATCGAGGAAAAGCTGCTCGATTTGAGCCTGCTGGATGCAAAACATACTTACACGATTGATTGGCGGGGAGACGGGGCAGCGTTTGGCATCGACGGAGAAACGATCTTCGAGACGACGGCAGCGCCGCGCGGGAAAGCTGGGTTTGTGGCGTGGCTGGATAATCAATTTGCGGTGGTGACGCCGCAAGGCGAAATTAAGTTTGGAATTGTGCCTGTAAAACAGGTACAGTCGTTGTTATTGGAAAGTGTAAAGGTTGAGTCGCTGGCATGACAAGCTATCTCTACGAGTTCACAATCAATATTTACGAAGGCGATTTGCAGCGGCTGTTCGCGCAGACCGAGTGGGCGGCGAACCGATCACAGGAGGCGATTCGTGTGCTGCTGGCAAATACGCCGGTGTGTCTGTGCGTGTGGGACGGCGCGCGCCTGATCGGTTTCGGGCGGGCAGTGACAGATGACGTGTTTCGCGCATTGATCGAAGATGTGGTGGTCGATGAAGCCTATCGCGGTAAGGGAATCGGCGGGGAAATTATACGGCGACTGCTGGAACGGCTCGATCACGTCGAGGAAATCGTGCTCAACTGCACGGACGCGCTGATCCCATTTTACGAGACGCTGGGTTTTCAGCGGACGGGGATGACGTACATGAACATCTGGAAAGGCGAGAAAGATGCGAAAGATGCGGGCAGCGAATGACCCTGATCGCGCTGGCAGGCACAGCGGCGTGGGCGTCTGAAATCGCGAAAGCGCTGGGCGATTACGGCGTCGAGGGCGCGCACTACACGGATCGAACGGGCTACGTGGCACATCTGGCAGACGACCGGGCGGCACTGATTGTAGTCGATGGCGCGGATAGCGACTGGCGCTTCTGGACGGTGACACCCAAGATCAGCCCGGCGACGCGGCGCATCCCGGTGGTGCTGGTCACGGATGATCCTGGTCAGCGGGATGCGGCGCTGCGAGGCGGGACAAATCTGGTGATACGGCGGGATGATCTGCTCGACGAACTGCCGGTATTAATCACAGAACTGGCACGCGTGCCTGATCCGGCGGAGATGGCGGAACTGGATCGGCAGTGTGAAGAAGCCCTACCCGCAGGCGCAGTCGAGGCGGTGCAGAAGTTCAACGCGGGCGAATATCACGAGCAGCACGACGAATTCGAGGCGCTGTGGATGCGCGAACCCGGCCCGGTGCGCCAACTGTATCAGGGCGTGCTGCAAGTCGGCATCGCCTACTACCAGATCACGCGGGGGAATAGGCGCGGGGCGCTGAAGATGCTGCTGCGGACGACGCAGTGGCTCGCGCCGCTGCCGGATGTCTGTCAGGGGATCAACGTGGCGCAGCTACGGGCGGATGCGGCGGCAGTTCGGGCGGAACTGGAACGGGTCGGCGTGGATGGGCTTGCAGAATTTGATCGGAGTCTGCTGAAGCCGGTGGTGATGGTGGAAGAACGCTAAAAACAAAAGCGATTGAACCACAGAGACCACAGAGACCACAGAGAAAAGCAAAAGAAAGATTTAACGCAAAGGCGCAAAGTTTAAAAGAAAGATGCAAAGGGAAGGAAAAAGGGCGAGGGTGTGAACCTTCGGTTCACCTAGCCCCCTACAGGAAAACAGGTGTATTTGAGGAAGAAAACGATGGTGGTCAATAAAAAGATTGCGTTGGTGATGCTGGTGTTGGTGCTGGGGTTGATGGTGGTTGGGATTTCGGTCAGCGCGCAGGAAGCGACGCCGGAAGTCACGCCCGAAGCAGCGCCCGATGTGTCCGAGGCGATGACGCCGATGCGGGTGGAGCTACGGGCAGACGACGGGCTAACACTGGTCGGCGACCTGTACAACGCCCAGTTGAACGTGCAGACGCCCGCGATCCTGCTGATGCACATGAACGGGGGCAATCGCAATGACTGGCATTATTTCATCGTGTCCCTGACGGCGCAGGGTTACCGCGTATTGACGGTGGATCTGCGTGGGCATGGCGAAACGGGCGGATCGCGCGACTGGCAGAAAGCGATTGGCGATACGCAGTTGTGGCTGAACTGGATGGAAAACCAGCCCGCGATTGATGCCGATAACATTGGGATTGTTGGCGCGAGCATCGGCTCGAATCTGGCGCTGGTGGGCTGCGCGGCAGACAAACACTGCAAGACGGTGGTGGCAATGTCGCCCGCACTGGATTATTTCGGCGTGACGACCAGTGATGCGATCACGGCGCTGCGACAGCGCCCCGCGCTGATTATGGGGTCGCGCCGCGATTCGCCAACTGGGCCAGACGTTGCCACAATGGCGGGGCTGGGCGTGGGAGAAGTTGACGTGCATCTGTTCGCGGGACAGCAGCATGGGACGGCGCTGTTCGGCATCGACGGTGTAAGCGACGAAATCATCGCATGGCTGAACGGACGTTTGCGATGACCAGCACAAGCAATCCCTTTGGACAAACGTCGGCAAAATACACGCTGATGATGATCAGCGCGAAAGGCGGCGTCGGTAAATCGACGATGACGGTCAACCTCGCGGCGGCGCTGACGGCACGTGGCAAAACAGTTGGCATTTTCGACGCTGATTTGTACGGGCCGAACATTCCGGCACTGCTGGGGATTCGGCAGAAGCGCAAGCTGGATATGAAGCGCGAAGAAGGCATGTTTCCGATTGAGGCGCGACCGGATGCGCTCGACATGCGCCCGCTGCAACCGTATGAGCGCTACGGCCTCAAGCTGATGTCGCTGGGGCTGCTGGTGGGGGAAGACCAGACAATTGCGCCGAGCAACGAAACGGCGGGTCTGGTGATGACGATGATGCTGCGACGAGTCGATTGGGGCAGCGTAGACGTGCTGCTGATCGACATGCCGCCGGGAACGGGCGAGCCGCTGACGACGTTCATGCAATCGGGGGCGGTCGATGGCGCGCTGATGATCACGACACGCGAGCAGCTCGCGCACCTCGATAACGGGCGACTGGTCAATCTGCTGGGGGCGCGCGGGATTCCGCTGCTGGGCGTGGTCGAGAACATGACGCATATCGTCTGCCCAAAATGCGGCGAACTAATCGAGCTGTATCCTGCCCCGGCGGAAGGCGAAGCAGCCTACGGCGGGGCGGCAGTGCTGGCCTCAGTGCCGTTTCACCCGCACCTGATTCGGCAGAACTGGCGGGAAGCGCCGCTGTCTGAAACGGAATCGCCCGCGACACAGATTTTGCTGCATCTGGCGGATGCGGTGATCGCGCAGATCGAGGCGGGGCGGCGGGCGACACCCCCGGTCGCGGAAGATTGCGAGGACTGCCCATGAAAATCGTCCAGAAATTTGAGATGTCTCGGAGCGGCGCAAAATAATCACAGAATTTGAAGCCAAAATGTGATACGCTTGGCGCAAATAACCGACTTACCAGCCCACAGGAAAATGCTATGCGCGTCCGCTTCGCTGCCCTC
>DAOUCB010000051.1:0-10351 GCA_034432495.1 Anaerolineae bacterium
TTCTCGCTCGACCCCACCCCCCGACCCCCTCCCCGAATTCAAGGAGGGGGCGAAAAACAAAACCGTTCACGGGAAGATTTTTGGCATTTTACAAAGGTGTCCTCTCCTCAGCCCTCAAGGGAGAGGGACTTTCTCCCGTCGCTTCGCTTATGGAAAAGGGCTAGGGATGAGGGCAAAATAGCTCAAATTTTTCATTTTCAAACACGCCCTGAAGCTGAGTCAAAAGAAAAAGGGCACGAGATGTCGTGCCCCTACGGATATTGACGTTGAGGGGAAATCAGACGGCAATGGAGGCGCGAACCTTCGTCCAGGCGCGCGAAGCCGCAGCGCGAGCCGACTGGGTGCGCGGCTGGCTGAGGATCAGGTGCGAATCGACCAGCGGCATGGCGATAAAACGCAGCGCCGCGCCGAAGAGCAGGATGACAAGCAAATTGATGCCACCGCTCGCCAGCAGACTGCCAATCATGGGGCCAGTGAAGCCCGCAATGCCGTTGATTTGACTCCAGGCCATCGAATAGACCGGCATCTGGCCTTCAGGCGTGCTATCAACGAAGAACTGAAAGAGGCCAATTCCCGCCGCCGCCGTCCAGCAGCCGCCGGAAAAAATCGCTGCGAAGAGCGCGATATAGAGGTTCGGCGCGAAAGCGATAATCAACGCGTTAAAGGCAGTCCCGGCAATCATCAGGCCAATCATGGGGCGCGTGCCAATGCGCTGCGCCAGACGTGGGGCAAAGATTGCGCCAAGCGCTCCGGCAGCGAGTTCGATTAAGGCGAAAAGTGCCATAAAACCTTCATCTGCGCCGAGACGTTTGACCAGAAACAGCGGAACAATCGGAATCAGGATGGTGAAGGCAAGCTGAATCGTGACCGCGACCGCAGCGACGCGCTGAAAGTTGCGCGAACGCCAGGGGCTGACGGGTGGCAGCGCTGGTTTGACTTCAAGAACTACAGGGGCGGTTTCGAGAACGGGTTCCGGCACGGGTGCGGGCGCTGTCTGGCGGATGCTGATGCAGTGATAGAGGCTGATTAGCGACAGGCCGAACGCCAGCAGGAACATCACCTGATAATTGAGCGGGAACGGCGCTTTTTTCAGCCAGAAGCCGCAGCCCAACGCCGCAACGGCAATGGCAATGTTCATGGCGATCTGGCGACGGCTGACCAGCCGCATCAGGCGATTGGGATAGACCGCATCGCACATCATGACCGTAAAAGGTACTGCGGCGACGCCCTGCGGCAGTGCAGGAATGGCGACTGAGAGGACAAGCCAGAGCGGCTGCAACTGAATCGGGAGGAAGGGCGCGAAGAACGGGAGCAAAAACGACAGGCGCTGTCCCAGTGCAGGCCAGAAAAGGGAGCGGACGGCTGTCGAATAGCGACGCGTCCACCAGGCACCGAGCGAGGCCGTCAACACAACAATCAAGGAGGGGAGCGACGACATCAAGCCAAGTTCAACAGCAGTTGCGCCCAAGCGAATAGCATAGACGCTGAGAAAGCGGGTGGTGGCAGCCAGGGCTAAGCCGTACCACGCAATATCACCCACCAGGTGATTAAAGTTCGCCCGTTCGGTCTTGTCAGTCTGTGGTTGTGGAATCATATACGAAGTTGGATAGCTCACTTTCGACGTAGAAGAAGACGCCGTTTTGATTAACGCTACATCAGGAACCGGGTTTCACACAATAAGGCCGCAGATGGTCTGTGGATTTATTGGTATGGTCAATCGATGTTCCCTGAAGAAAACGTTTACCTGATTTGTGAAGGATAGCACCATTAGCGGAGTTGTCCAGAGGCCATTTCCCTACGCTTTCTCAACGATTGAGCAGGAAAAAGATTTAGATGCAAGGACACCTTATGATCAACAGCGCCGCTTTAGGTGACGGATAAGACTTCGCGATTTTCCGAGCCTGCGTTATCTTCAAGGGATGAACGGTTGGTTGATCCCTAGAAAATTGTCCTGGAAGGGAATTTATGATGCTGTCGAATCTCGCGATTGCGCAAAAAGCCACACTGAAACCAATTCAGGAAATCGCCGCGCAGATGGGTTTGACGTCCGACGATTTCGATACCTACGGCAGTCCCTATATCGCCAAGCTGCGGCTAAGCGCGCTGGATAAGCTGAAAGACCGCCCGACCGCCAAGTACATCGTCGTAACGGCGATCACACCGACGCCACTCGGTGAAGGCAAATCGACGACAACCGTCGGGCTGGGTCAGGCGATGAAGCACCTGGGCAAGCAGGGAATCGTCGCGCTGCGACAGCCCTCGCAAGGGCCGACCTTCGGCATCAAGGGCGGCGCGGCAGGCGGCGGCTATGCCCAGATTGTGCCGATGGAGACGTTCAACCTGCACCTGACAGGCGATATTCACGCCGTAACTGCCGCAAACAACCAACTGGCGGCAATGATCGACAACAAGCTGATGCGCGGGAACGTGCTGAATATCGACGCGGAGACGATCACCTGGAAGCGAGTACTGGATGTCAACGACCGGGCGCTGCGGCAGATCATTGTGGGACTCGGCGGCAAACTGAACGGCATCCTGCGCGAGACGGGCTTCGATATTTCGGTGGCGAGCGAAGTGATGGCAATTCTGGCACTGACGACTTCGCTCAAGGATATGCGCGAACGCTTCGGACGGATCGTGATCGGGCTGACGAATGACAAGCAGCCCGTGACCGCCGAGCAAATCGGCGCGGCGGGGACAATGACGGTACTGATGCGCGACGCGCTGCGTCCAAATCTGCTGCAAACGCTGGAAAACACGCCCGCGTTCGTACACGCGGGGCCGTTCGCGAATATCGCACACGGGAACAGCAGTATCCTGGCAGATCAGTTCGCAACGAAATGCGGGGATTACGTCTTCACGGAAGCGGGTTTCGGGGCAGATATTGGCGCGGAGAAGTTCTTCAACATCAAGTGCCGTTACAGTGGCATCAAGCCGGATGCCGCCGTGCTGGTCGCGACAGTACGAGCGCTCAAAGCCCACAGTGGACGGTATCGCGTGGTTGCGGGACGCCCGCTGCCCCCGGAAATGCTCGAACTGAACGTCGGCGACGTGGAAGCGGGCGCGGCGAATCTGATCAAGCAGATTGAGAACATTCGCGCGCATGGGGTGACGCCGGTCGTGGCGATCAACCGCTTTGCAGGCGATCATCAGGAAGAAATCGACGCAATTAAGCGGATCGCGGTGGAAGCCGGGGCGCTCGGCGCGGCGGAAGCACGACACTTCGCAGAAGGCGGCGTGGGCGCGGTCGAACTGGCGGAAATGGTCGTGAGCGCGGCGAATCAGCCGAATAATTTCCACTTCCTGTACGATCTGGATCAGCCGATCAAGGCGAAGATTGAGACGATTGCGACGAAAATCTACGGCGCGGCAGGTGTCGCCTACGAAGCGCTGGCGGAACGACAGATCAGGGATTACGAGGCGAACGGCTTCGGCGGACTGCCAATTTGCATGGCGAAAACGCATCTGAGCCTGAGTCACGACCCGACGCTCAAGGGCGCGCCCACCGGATTCACGCTGCCAGTACGCGAGGTACGGGCAAGTGTCGGCGCGGGCTTCATTTACCCAATTTGCGGCGATATGACGACAATGCCGGGTCTGGCGGAACATCCGGCTTCCGAGAGTGTTGATATTGATGAGAATGGCAATGTCGTGGGGTTGTTTTAGAAAGGAAGTACCGAGTACCGAGTACTGAGTGCTGAGTAAAACAGGACTGAGTGATGAGTGATGAGTGCTGAGTAAAACAGGACTGAGGACTGAGGACTGAGTGAAAAGCAGAACGTTAAAAGTTAAAGTAAAAGACGAGCGTGATCAGCGGGAGAAAGCGCTGATCTTTGCTATAAGCTTTCGCTGACGGCTAATCGCTGAAAGCTAAAGGCTTAAAATCAATTCTGCTTTTAACTTTTGACTTCTTTTACTTTTAACTTTCTACTCAGGCAGGTATACTATCATACGGATCACATTACAGAGGGAGGATGCGATGTCGTTTTTTGGCAGTCGCCGCCAAGCAGAAGCCGCTCCAACACCGATAACGCAGAAACCGCAGGTGGTCACACCACAGCAGCCTGTCGGCTTCGAGACCGTGCTCGGCGCAAACAGCACATTAGAGGGCGATTTGCGCAGCAGCGCGAACGTGCGACTGGACGGCACGTTCACGGGGACGCTGGAAATCGGCGGGAATGTGCTGGTGGGGGAAACCGCTCAGATTAACGCGGACATCAACGCCAAGAATATCTCGATTGCCGGCGCGGTTCGGGGGAACGTGAACGGCAAAAAAGTTCAACTGCTGCGCACCGGACGCATCTGGGGCGATATTCACGCGACCGCCCTGACGACCGAAGAAGGCGCATTTATCGATGGGAAGATCACAATGGTGAGTCCACAGGAAGCCGCGCCTGCACCTACGCCAGCCGAGCTGGAAGACGCTGCGACGAGTGCCGGGGCAACAGAAGTCGAAGCCGACGATACCCCCGCCGAAAGCGACAGCGACCTGACTCAGAATATCTCGGACGGTCACGAGGATGAACTGACAGTTGGTGGCGATTTTAACGAAGGTCAGACAGAAGGCGACGCCGACGACGCGCCCGACGACGAAATTCGGCAATCGACGTAAGCGACGAAGAGAAGTGCTGAGGAAAAACAGGACTGAGAGGATTACCGTTTAAAATTTTGTTACACCCCTCTCCCCCGACCCCTCTCCCACGCAAGCGGGGAGAGGGGAGAAAAACGGTGCTTTTCTTTGCGCTGTTCGCGGATTTAGGAGAGCAATTAGGCGTAATACTGTTTTAAACGGTAATGCTCTGAGGACTAAGGACTGAGGACTGAGTTCAGGTCAGAATGTGCGAAGCGCGTTCAAGTAAGCACGTGAGTAATGTTAGCAGCGCAGCGCACCAGAACAGCCGAGGGATTGATGGTCAAAGTATTGTTCGTGTGTATGGGAAATATCTGCCGTTCACCGATGGCGGAAGCCGTCTTTCAGGACATGGTGAATAAGGCCGGACTGAGCGGGGAAATTCAAGTAGATTCCGCCGGGACGAGCCGCTGGGAAGTGGGCAAGCCTGCGCATCCCGGCACGCTGGCGGTGCTGCGTGAGCTGAAAATCGACTACAAGGGTCGCGCGCGGCAGGTCACGCGCGACGACCTGAACGATTACGATTATGTGCTGGCGATGGATCGCGAAAATCTCACGCATCTGCTGCGCAATGCAAGTGGGACGCACGCCGAAATTCGGCTTTTCCTGTCGTATGCACAGCAGGCGGGACTGGTCGAGACGGACGAAGTGCCAGACCCCTACTATGACAACAACTTCGAGTATACCTATCGACTGGTGGAGCGCGGCTGTCAGGCACTGCTGAGTCACATCCGCGAAACGGAGAAAGTATAAAAGCGGTTTAACGCAGAAACCACAGTGGACACAGAAGACACAGAGAAGAACATAAAAGAGGCACAGCGCGCTGTGCCCCTACAGTAACAGTAACGCTCCTCACGAAGTACGGTTCACGCAGGTTACGAAGAATTGAGCGAGGCACAGCCGTGCTGGAGCAGATACCATTCAAACTGCTGCTGATCGAAGCTGTGCAGCCAGTTGAGATAGCGATCTGACGGCAAATCACGATAGAAAACAACCAGCACAATCGGATCGTTGTGTTTGGGATGGGCGAAATAGGCAGCCGTGATGATCCCCGGCAGCGAACCACCTTTTGTCCCCAACGAGAAGAAGATGGCGCGATTGTCGTCGAACTGCATAGGCCACGAGAGCGCGGCGTGCATGATGACGCTGGTCGTCGCAGGCAGGGTATCGCCGCGCTGTAAAATCGCCATGATCTTCGCGAAGTCGTTCGGCGTGCCGAAATTATCGTATTTTTCGAAGAAGATGCGCTGCGTGTCGATAATCGATTTGCCGACAGCAAGATAGCGGCGCGTGTTCTGGCGATGATAGACTCGCTCTGCCAGCCGCCATTTGACGTCGCTGACGTACTTGTCCGCCCACTCAACGGTGGAGGTGCGCATTTCTTCTCGCGAAAGAGCAGCATCCGAGATGCCTGTTTCGTGATTATCCTGTGCCAGAAACAGCCCCAGCAGCGAAACCGGAATGTCTGTGTGTTCGATGCCGAGCAGTCGGTAGAAGGCTTCGAAGTCGGCATCGGTCATGCGGGCGTGGAGGTAGTCGGCTGCGGCATTGGAACTAAAGCGAATCATGCCGTTGACGACCTCTGCCAGGGAAATCGTGCTGTCTTTGTCCGGCGTCACGGACTTCAGGAATTCAGGGTGCGCGCCGCCATCCGTTCCGGGCAGATAGTAAGCATCGAGCGTAGAGAGCGGCACACGCTCGTCAGGGTCGTAGATTCCGGCAGCGACACCCTGGGCGTAGACGCCAAGAATCATGATTTTGATGGTGGAAGCCAGAGGATAGGGATCATCGGCGTGGGCGAAACGCCCCCCCAGCGGGTTATTCACGGAGTAACAGGCGATCCCAACCGAGTCCCCTGCCTGAGCGATGTACTGCTCAACATCGCTCACAACCTCTTCAGTCTGAGCGCGGGCAGAACTGGGAGTCCACATCACGAGTGAAACAGCTAACAATAAGACGGCAACTGACGCGCGATGCATCAATGGCCTTTCCAGACAGGTGGACGTTTTTGGACAAAAGCGAGAAAGCCTTCCATGCCATCTTCGGACATGAGTAAGGCGCGCTGATGGCTGGCTTCGCGGGCAAGGGCTTCATCGTAGCTGCTGTCAAGCGAAGCCAGAAGCGCCTGTTTGCCGCGCCGGAGCGCGTTGGGAGACTGGCGGCTGATGGATGAGGCGAAAGCCAGCACATCGTCCATAAAAGTATCGATGGGTAGCACACGATTCGCCAGCCCGATGCGAACGGCTTCCTGGGCATCCACATCCGCGCCGGTGAACAGCATTTCGAGGGCGCGACCGACGCCGATCAAGCGGGGTAACAAATAGGTTCCACCCCCGTCCGGGACGAGGCCGAGACGGATGAACAACTCCGCGAATTTGCCACGCTCGCTGACAAGACGAAGGTCGCAGGCGAGCGCCATATCACAGCCGATGCCCGCCGCGTAGCCATCGACGGCAGCAATCACAGGCCAGGGGCAGGCACGAATGGCTTTGAGCGCTGGGCCGTAGTGATCGGTCAGCATCCGATAGGAATCGTCAGGGGTATAGGCTTCAGCGATGGCTTTTTTCAAGTCCGCGCCTGACGAGAAGGCTCCCCCTGCTCCAGTGATGACGACGCAGCGCGTGCCGTCGTTCTCACAGGCGAGCAGTGCCGCGCGAAGCGCATCCATCGTGACATCATCGACGGCATTGCGAACTTCCGGTCGGTTGAGCGTGAGAACGGTGACGGCTTCGTGGTGGTCGATGCGTACAGTTTGGGTCATTGAAGATCGCCTTCAATTGTGCATCAGATCGGTTATTCGCTTTTTATAGTTTAGCATCACTCCTCGTCGTCATCCTGCTCAGGAAACTCGTCCTCGAAACCGATCTGTTTGCTGGGCGCAGGCAGTGACGGCTGGGCGGCAGGTCGTGGCAAAGAAGGTGTTTTCGGCGCAGCGGGTGATTTTGACGTAGTACGCGCAGCAGTCGCTTTTGGCGCGGCAGTTGTGCGCGCGCTGGTGGAGCGAGCCGCAGTCGAGCGGGACGCTGACTTCGCCGAGGCGGATTTTGAATCGCCGCTGGTCTTCTTAGGCGGCTTGGGCTTGGCCTTAAGGGTTTTCTGCACCTCATCGATCAGGACTTCGCTGTTGAGGTAATCGCCATGCAGCGGGATATAGAGATAAGCCGCAAACGGAATCAGCAGTAAACCGAGCAAGGCGTTGCCCGCGCTGATGATCATGATAGCGACCAGCGCAAGCGCGACGAAAATAAACACTTGCTGCTGACGCGAAACGCCATTGGGGACACTGCCGCGAATGATGGTCAGGCCGCTCTCGCGCTCGACTTTGGCCTTGAGGACGGTACGACGGGCGAATTTGCCAATCACAGGAGCGGACATACTAATCGAGAACGCGCCGCTCTTTTCGACCCAACCGTCAAGGGTGGGGCGCGAGCCTGTGCCTTTGACGTGCATCCGCGCATTGATAGCGGTGAGGCACTGAGTGACGGTTTTTTCGCTGTAGAGTACAAAACGCACGGAAAAAGCTCCATTTAGCTATCAACGGTCAGCTTTTCAGCCCGAACCGCATTCACTGATGAACTTACGGTGATAGTTCCCATCATAATCGACTACAAAAACAAATCATTCCACAAAGACAGCTTTTAGCTGATGACTGACCGCTGAAAGCTGATTGCTTCACAACATGGGAATAGTGAGGCCGCCGTCAACGACAAAGGTCTGTCCGGTGGCGTAATCGGAGGCGGACGAGGCCAGAAAGAGCGCGATCCCGGCGAGATCGTGCGGCTCGCCGACGCGCCTGAGCGGCGTGCGCGCCATGATCGAGTCGCGGATGGTATCATTCTCCCAGATGACGCGGGCAAACTGGGTACGGATGAGACCGGGGGCGATGGCGTTGACGCAAATGCCATCGCTGGCGAGTTCCATAGCCAGTGTTTGCGTCAGGCTGATGAGGGCGGCTTTGGTCATGCTGTAGATGCCCTGCATCGCGCCGGGGCGCAAGCCGTTGACTGAAGCGACGTTGATAATTTTGCCGCCGCCCGTCTGGCGCATCAAGGGAACAACGGCCTGCGTCAACCAGACCGTGCCCATGATGTTGACTTCGATGGTTTTCTGCCAGAGGCTGTCTTCGGCGTCGAGCAGTGTGCCAAAATGCGGGTTGGTAGCAGCGTTATTGACGAGAATATCGACGCGACCGTAAGCCCCAAGGGCGGCCTGGGCTAAGGCTTGCAGAGCGGCTTTATCGCCGTTGTGAGCTGCGACGGGGAGAGCTTCGCCGCCGCTGGCACGAATGGACTCGGCGACCGAATCGAGGGCAGCCTGCTTACGGCTGCTGATGACAACTTTAACGCCTTCGCGAGCATAGGCTTCGGCGACAGCCTGCCCAATGCCACGCGACGCGCCCGTAATAATTGCCACCTTGTCCTTGAGGTCGAAGTCCATTCAGTCTTCCTGAAACTGCGGAACAGCAGCACGCCAGAGCATGGCTCCAGAGCGCCGATTCTGACATAGGAGTCAAGTGATTATACCCGCCAACACCCCCGATTTGCGAAGGATTAAGTACAATCCTGAAGCGAACGAGCGAACTTCTGCTAGACTAGACTTAAAGTGAGGTCATTGATGAAACACATCCATTTAATCACTATTCCAATTCTGCTGATCATCGCCGCGTGCGGCGGGACGGGCGGATCACAAACGCAGACGCTCGACATCCCCTACCCGACCGCCGACAGCGTGATGGTCAATCTGACGACGAGCAGCGGACAAATTAGCGTGAGTGCCGGGGATAACAGCGGGTTACAGGGCAGCGCGACAACCAATCTTGACGCCTGGAAAGTCGAAAGCAAGAGCGACGCCAGCAGCATCAGCGTAACTCAGGGAACGTCTTCGGCAGATGTGATCCCGAATGCACAAAATACCTGGGATGTGCAGCTTGGCAAAGGCAAAGCTCTGATTCTGAGTGACAGCAACACGGCTGCCAATACGACGCTCAATCTGGGCGGATTGTCGCTCACCAAGCTGACGGTGAGCGCGACCAGCGGAAATACGACGGTGCGTTTCGCAGCAGCAAATCCTGTCAGTGGAACGGCAACGCTCAGCGCAGGGAACGGCGATTTCGACCTGGCGAACCTGGGAAACAGCCATCTGAGCAGTCTGGCGATTAGCACCGAGGGCGGATCGGTCGCGCTGGCGTTTGATGGCGCAGCGCTGACGCAAAATATGGATGTCAGCATCAACACGCAGGCAGGCGATGTCCTGCTGAAAATTCCGACTGGCGCTGCCGCGCAGATTACTTACAACAGTCCCAGCGGCGCAATTCTGGAGACTGACCCACAATATGTGAAGGTCAATAACATTACGTATACGGTTGGCGATTATGCCGCCAGTGACGGATCACGCCTGACGATTGAGATTCGCACGGTCGTGGGCGATCTGCGACTGGCAGGCGCTTAAGGCAGGAGCCTAAACCAGAATGCTTTACGACATCACGCGCACCGTTTCGACAGCAACGGCTGTATTTCCCGGTGACACCCCTTACAGCACCAAACTCAACTGGCGTATGAGTGATGGCGCACCGGTCAACCTGACGACGATCACGACGACACCGCATGTCGGCACGCACGCCGATGCTTATTATCACTACACGCCGGATGGAATTCATCCGAAAGATATGCCGCTTGGCCCTTATATTGGACGGGCGCGCGTGATCACAGTGAACAAACGCAG
>DAOUCB010000052.1:0-5912 GCA_034432495.1 Anaerolineae bacterium
GATGACGTAGGCGAGGAAGCGGACGGGATCGTTGTCGGCGTCATCCAGAGAGGGCCACGCGACCGAGCGCTCGCCACTATCGATCCACCCTGCCACCAGGGTCGTCTTGCGGAATCCGGCAGGCGCGGAGATCAGCGTCAGTTTGCCGTACAGACCCGCGTTCAGTTGTTTGATAAGGCGTGGACGCAGCACAGAACCGGGGCGTAACACAGGTTTATAGAGTTTCGTGCTAAGAATTGACGTTGACATTCAGCAAGTATAGCCGACGCTCACACAGGTTACGAACCAGATTTAGATGCACTGTAAGTCGTCGAAAGCTTATGGACACAAGAAAGCGTGCAGTTAAGAGCTATTTTCCCATCCGAGACTGAGCAAAGGAGACATGATGGTAGAAGTTGAAGCAAGAAACAAAACCGAGCGCGATCTCCGCTCGGAGACGGTGATTATCAGGATCACTTCCCTACTCGGTTGGAGGTTTCTGCCACCAAGTCTTGAGCGACGGAACGAGATAGATTTTATGCACAGTAGGCAACGAACCCCGTCGTCCCTGAACTGGCTACTTGAACTTGCCCCGATTCAGTGGAGGAAAAAGAAAGAGACAGGTAGACTGAATCGGGGAGCAAAAGACAATGACAGTAGAGCGCAGAAAGTACACAGAAGAGTTCAAACGGGAAGCAGTGCGGCTGATGGAAACCAGCGGCAGACCCATCGCCGATATTTCAGCGATCCCTCGACTAATTCCTAATAATTACTCCTGAAGTTGACAAAAAACTTTCTGAAGGTTATTGTAGAGGTGACTTATTTCACTAAGTGAAAAAGGCTTTTCGTGACGACGCAAGTTCGTGGCAATCGAGATTTAATAAAAGCAATGAATCGCAGCCTGATATTGAATACGCTGCGGCGCGATGGGCATATGTCGCGGACGCAACTGACTGACATTACCGGGCTGAGTGTGGGTGCGGTGTCGCAGATTACCAACGAGCTGATTGACACCCACTGGCTGCTCGAAGTGGGAGAAGGTGATTACACGGGCGGGCGGCGGCAGATGCTGCTGCGCCTGAACCCCGACGCAGGCTTTGCGATTGGCGTGAAGCTTATGGAGAGCCGGGCGATTTGCGCGGTGACCGATTTGGACAGCCAGGTGCTGCACTACGCCGAAAGCGAGACGGGTTCAGACCACTCGCCGGAGGGCATTGCGACCATCCTGTGCGCGCTGATTGAGCGGGCGATTGCGGAAGCTGATCTCCCCTCACGCAAGCTGTTTGGCATCGGGATCGGGCTGGCGGGCGTGATTTATGCGCCGCTTGGGATCGTGCATTATTCGCCCTTCTTCGGCTGGAAGGACGTGCCGCTGGGCGATCTGATCAAGCAGAAGCTCGGACTCCCGGTTTACATTGAAAACGACGTGAATACCCTGGCGCTGACCGAGCAGTTGTTCGGTGCGGGGCGGCACGCTGCTCATTTTGTGGTGGCGACGATTGGGCGCGGCGTAGGGTTGGGGATGGTGATCCACCATCAGTTGTATCAGGGCGCGTCGGGGGGCGTGGGCGAACTGGGACACATCACGATTGACCCGAACGGCCCGAAATGCGACTGCGGCAAACGCGGCTGCCTGGAGAGTTTGGCCTCGGACACGGCGGTGCTGAGCTACGTGGAAACGGCGCTGGCGCAAGGGGAAATCTCATCGATTCAGCCGGGCGCGACGCTGGCGGAGATCATCGCAGCAGCCGATGCAGGCGACGCGCTGGCTCGTTACGCGCTGGCACGCAGCGGTTCTTACTTCGGGATGGGGCTGGCGGTGGTGGTCAATATCCTGTGCCCGCCCCTGATCGTGATCAGCGGAGAAGGCGTTGCCGCCGGAGATCACCGGCTGACTTCGACATTCGCGGCGCTGCGGCAGCACGTGTTTAACGGGCTGATGGAAAACGTAAAAGTGATTGTGAAAGCGGCAGACGACCATGCCTGGGCGCGCGGCGCTGCCGGAATGGTGATCGGCAAGCTGTTCGAGTCACCTCTTATAGAAGCTCGTGGCTAGTTCAGTGCTGCCGATAAGTGAAACCTTGAGGGAAGCGATGTGTCCAATAACTGTTCATTTGAGCAGCGTTCGCGGACACAACCAGTGCGTATAGAGCAGTCAACGCGCAACCTTTGTTGACGAACCGGAAGCTTTTTTAGGTTAGATATTTCAGTGAGTGAAAGAAGGTCATTGGTGGCAGGCGAATATGGCTGGCAAAAATTGAAGTGGGTCCTGCTGTTCATCGCGCCCAGCCTGATCGGTTTGCTGATCTTCGTCTTCGTGCCGATTTTCACCTCGCTGTGGCTGTCATTCCAAAGCTGGAACCTGCTCTCGCCGCCAAAGTTCGTTGGTCTGGACAACTTCAAGGCGCTGGTGAGCGACCCGAACTTCTGGACGGCGCTGCGCTACACCGGGAGCTACATCCTGCTGTATATCCCGGCGGTGTTTGTGCTGGCACTGGGGCTGGCGCTGCTGCTGAACCAGAAACTGCGCGGCGTGATCTTCGTGCGTGCCGTGACGTTTCTGCCGGTTGTGGCTTCGTGGGTCGTGATTTCGCTGATCTGGAAGTGGATTTTCAACCCGCAGTACGGGCTGGTGAATTACGGGCTGTCGTGGCTGGGGATTCAAGGCCCGGCGTGGCTGTTCGACCCCAATACGGCGCTGGTCGCCATCGCACTGACCAGCATCTGGAAAGATTTGGGCTACGTGGCGGTGCTGTACCTGGGCGGACTGCAAAGTATCGGCGAAATGTATTACGAGGCGGCGCGTATCGACGGCGCGACAGGCTGGCAGCGGCTGCGCTACATCACCCTGCCGATGCTGACGCCGACGATGTTTTTCATCGTGATTATCCTGCTGATTAACTCGTTTCAGGTGTTCGACCAATTCTGGCTGATGCCGATGCCAAACAGCGCCGCTGCGCGTGATGTTCACGTGATCGTGACCGAAGTGGTGCGCGACGCCTTCACCTACAACCGGATGGGCTACGCTTCGGCGATGTCGTGGGTGCTGTTCATCCTGATATTCCTCATCACGTTCGTGCAGTTCCGGCTGCAAAAACGCTGGGTCTATTATGAGAACGAATAGGATGACTTACTCGACCTCTCTCCACGCCGCTTCAGAGGGCGACCGTTCAAATAAACGAGTCGGATTTTGCCGCCAGGGGTTGAAACCCCTGGCTAACGGTTCGGTCGGGAAACCGACTGAAGTCGGTTCTGACCCGACCGGAATCCGCTTGCAAACATCAACCAGTAAAAACTTTGTGTTCCTCACTCCACTCGTTAGGCGAGGCTCAGGGGAATCCTGATGCAGAACTCTAGCGCAAGCGCTCAGGCGCTCACGTTGAATGCCCCTCACGAGCGCCCGATGCGGCGGAATGCAGGGCGCATCGTCGTTTACCTGATTTTCGCGGGGCTGGTGGTGCTGATCCTCGTGCCGCTGTGGTGGATGGTGAGCACATCGCTGAAGCCGCAGTCGTACATTCTGAAGATGCCACCTGACCTAATCCCGAATCCGCTGAGTTTCGAGAGCTATGTGACGCTGGCGCAGCAGGTCGATCTGGCGCGAACGTTCTTCAACAGTCTATTCGTCGGCATTGTCGGTACAGCGGGGCAGGTGCTGGTCGCGTCGATGGCGGCGTACGCCTTCGCACGAATGCACTGGCGCGGGCGGAATGTCGTCTTTCTCCTGTATCTGGCGACGATGATGATCCCCTCGGTGGTGCTGGTGATCCCGCAGTTCATCCTGATCCGGCTGCTCGGCTGGACAAATACCTACTGGGCGCTGATTATCCCGCCGCTGTTCAACGCCTTCGGGACGTTCCTGCTGCGGCAGGCGTTCCAAGCGCTGCCGCGCGATTTCGAGGAAGCGGCGTTTATCGATGGCGCGAACCATTTTACGGTGTTCTGGCGGGTGCTGCTGCCACTGGTGAAGCCGACGCTGGCAACGCTGACAGTGCTGAGCTTTATGGGATCGTGGAACGCTTACCTGTGGCCTCTGTTCGTGGCACGGACACCGCAGGTGAAAACGCTGCCGGTGGTTTTGGCAGAGCTTCAGGGCGGCCCGCAAGCGCTGACCGAGTGGAACGTGGTCATGGCGGGAGCGGTGGTGACGGTGCTGCCGCTGCTGATCGCGTATGTACTGGCGCAGAAGTGGTTTGTTCAGAGTGTGGTGTCGAATGGGATTAAGGGGTGAAAACGCTGCCCCCTACCCCCTCTCGCGCGACCCCTCTCCCCCGAACCCTCTCCCACGCAAGCGGGGAGAGGGGAGAAGGACAAAAAGCAACCTCACCCCCAGCCCCTCTCCGTAGGCGAAGGGAAAAGGATAAGACGGGATGAGGGGAATGCGAGAGCAGGCGGCTGGAAGGGCGCAAGGGTGCGCCTAAATGATGTGGATTTTCGTTGACGCAACGAAAATGCGTTCGCTGAAGAAAATTGTGGAAGAAAGAGGAGTTTGCACAATGGCACGTAAAGTTTTGATGGTTGTGGGGATGCTGATGCTCGTCCTGTCAATGGTGGGGCTAGCGTCGGCGCAGGATGCGGTAGCGATTCGCTATTTCACATTCTCGGCAGCACCGGATCACTTGCAGGATTTGAATAAAATCGTGCAGGCGTTCCAGGACGAGAACAAGGGGATCACCGTCAACGTGGAAACGGCAGCGTTTGCCGATTATTTCACGCTGCTGCAAGCGGATACGGTCGGTGGGGCTGCGCCGGACGTGTTCGAGTTGAATTACGAGAACTTCGTCAGCTACGCCTCGAATGGCGCGCTGGCAGACCTGACGAGCAGCGTCAGCGCGGACGCGCCGTATTATCCGCGCGCGCTGGAAGCGTTCCAGCAGGACGGCAAGCAGTACGCGCTGCCAGAATCGTTCTCGACGGTGGTGCTGTTCTACAACAAGGATCTGTTTGATAAGGCCGGAGTCGGCTACCCGACGAAGGATTGGACCTGGGACGATGCCATGACCGCCGCCAAGGCGATTCGCGCGCTGGGTGATGATACCTGGGGGCTGTACTCGCCGATTCAGTTCTACGAGCTCTACAAGAAAGCCGCGCAGAACGGCGACTGCCACTTCTTCAACGATGCGATGACCGAATCGACGATCAACTCACCCGCGTGCGTGGCGACGCTTGATTTGATGACGAGCTTCCTCAAGGAAGGCGTGATGCCAACGACGGCGCAGATGTCGGGCGTGGCGGATGCGGATCTGTTCAACAGCGGCAAGCTGGGGATGGACGTGACGGGCATCTGGGAATTCGCAGCGTTCAAGGACGCACCGTTCAAGTGGGATATTCAGGTGGAGCCGATGATCAACCAGCACGCGGCGCACTTCTTCGCCAACGGGATCGCGGTGTCGGCGAGCAGCGCAAACGTCGAGGCGGCGGCGAAGTGGGCACAGTTCCTGACGTCGAGCAAGACGGCGGCGGATGTTCGCGTGAGCACGGGCTGGGAACTGCCTGCGCTGAACGAGCCGAGCTACTTCGCGGATTACCTGAAGCAGACGCCACCGGACAATCGTCAAGCGGTGTTTGACTCGCTGGAAGGCGCAGTCGTTCCGCCAGTGATCGCACGGCAGAACGAAATGCAGGACGCTATCGGCAATCTGGTAGGACAGGTCGCGGATGGGACGCTGAGTTCGCAGGACGCGCTGGATCAGGCGAAAGCGCAGCTCGATGAACTGCTGAAGCCAGCGTAAAAGATGAGCAAGGGGCGCACAGCCGTGCGCCCCTACCCCCTCACCCCCGACCCCTCTCCCACGCAATCGGCTGAGGAGAGGACACCTTTAGAAGAGGGTTGAAAAAAGGAGAGTTCATCATTCAGACTTGGGAGCGACCAAGCAAACCAAGTGGTGAATGATGAACTCTCAACTACTGTACCAGTGGGAAACGGCATTGTC
>DAOUCB010000053.1:0-33410 GCA_034432495.1 Anaerolineae bacterium
TTCTATGCCTCTAAGATACAAGAAAGGGAGGCAAAACTCTGGTCGCAGAACTGATCGTTTATTTTCCCACCTGCCTACACAGGTGCGCCCCTGCATCCACTCTCCGAAATGCAGCGAGGCATCGACGATCCATTCGCTGCACCAGTGTCATACCCTGTGCGGCAAACAGGAACAAGTGTTAAGAAACCCTTGCTTCGCACACATATATCGGTGCATATTTACATCATTCCACAAAACGGTGTACCATCGTCCCGTAGCAACCAATCTCAATCCACTTCAATTACCGAGGCGCTCGAAAAACATTTGACCAGAGAATTCCGTCTGCCCCTCATCGTCCTCGGCATCGTGCTGCTCGGCCTTGCGACGGTAGTTCTCTTGCAAACCGACACACGCATGTTCTTCGATGGTGATTTCGCCCCACATGGTCAGTGTTTGCTCTGGGACCCAACACTGCTGCGCGTCTACACCGTCTCGGATTTGCTGATTGGCCTTTCCTACGCGGCAATTGCGCTCATCCTGACGTACCTCGTCTACAAAGCGCGCCACGATATTGTTTTCCCTGCGATTTTCCTGGCTTTCGGGGCGTTCATCTTTTTTTGCGGCCTGACTCACTTCATGGACGTGATCACGCTGTGGACGCCGATTTACTGGACGGAATCCGGCACGAAAGTTCTGACCGCTTTTGCCTCCGTCACAACGGCGCTGGCGCTGCCGCCCATTGTGCCGCGCATCCTCGGTCTGGTCGACGCCGCCAAGAAATCGAGCGAGCGCAAACGCAGCCTGATCGAGGCGAACAAGGCGCTTGAGATCGAAATCGCTCAGCGGCGGCGGGCAGAAGAAAAAATGCGCACGGCGCTGGAACACGAACGGCAACTGAACGAGTTTCGCCGCCAGTTTATCATTCGCATGTCGCACGAGTTTCGCACGCCGCTGGCAATCGCGCGGACATCCAGCGACCTGCTGAAAATCTATGGTGATCAGCTCGACGGCAAGCAGCGCACGGAGCGCCTCGATAGTATTCAGAAGCAGATCGAGCAAATGACAAGTCTGCTGGATGACATCCTGAGCGCGGGCAGGTTTCAGGCGGGACAGAGCGATTTCTCGCCCGTTCCAACCGACCTGAACGATCTCTGTCGCCACCTGCTGGAGCGCTTCGCCAGCAGCCCCATCAAAATCGAGTTTAAGGATGCTGCCGAATGTACACCTGCGCGCCTGGACTCAGACCTGATCGAGCGCGCCCTGTGGAACGTCCTCGAAAATGCCATCAGCTATTCGCCGAAGGAAGGACGCATCCAGTTCACACTCACCTGTACGGCTGAGCAGGCGATCCTGCGCATCGAAGACGAGGGCAGCGGTATCGCTCAGGAAGATCGCGAGCGCATCTTCGATTATTTCTATCGGGGCAAAAACGCCGCCAATATTTCTGGAACCGGGCTGGGGCTGTCCATCGCCCGCCAGATCATCGAGCTTCACGGCGGCAAAATTATGCTCGACGAGCAGCAGCAGACGGGCAGCGCCTTTATCATTCATCTGCCGCTGGGTTAAAAACCCTGCTGATCGGTTCCAAAATTGCACAACCGACCTTGCCCGCATGGGGCTGTCTGATTCTGTGGGCGTTTTTGTAGGGCGAACCCACGTGTTCGCCCTGGCTTTGGGCAGACACATAGGTCTGCCCCTACAAATGCCCAACATGCCCTACTCGAAGTGCGTGCGGCAATCTTGCGTTATAATCCTTCCAGACATCAAGCTGAGGAAGCCTACGGTTTGTGACCGCGCCCGCGACTATCTCCGAACAAATTCGCCTGATTGTGGTTCCGATCAGCAACCCGAAAACGGCTCCCTATCTGCTGCGAATGGCGACCGCGCTCGCCTCCAACCACGAAACGCGGATTATCGCCCTGTATATCGCCCTCGAAAGCGCCGAAGAAGAGGGGGCGAACCTCGAAGAATTCGAGCCGATTATCCAGAAATTCACCGAGGACAATGCCCCGGTCGAACTGATGACACATCCCGCGAGCAGTGTCGCGCGCGGCATTCTGGACACCGCCCGCGAAGTCGGCGCAGATCTGTTGATTCTGGGCGTGCAGAATCCGCGTAAAGGCGAATTCGAGATTGGCCCGGTCACGCGCGGCGTGATTGCCGCCTCGGTCTGCGACGTGGTGATTTACGCCTCGCACCGCGACCCGACCTTTGATCGCGTCGTCGTTCCGGTCGATGGCAGTGACCACGCCCGCGCAGCCTGCCGCGTCGCCCTGCAAATCGCCGACAGTTTCCGCACGCCGATGGAAGCGCTGCTGGTTCAGCGCTCCGGTCACGGGCAGCTTGAAGGCCGGATGCGCCTCGACCGTTCGCTTCAGGATCTCCCGAATCCCGGTCGCGTGCGCCGAGTGCTGGTCAACGCCGATGATCCCGTCAGCGGGTTGTTGGCGCGCCTGAACGATGATGATCTGGTCGTGATTGGTTTCGCCAGCCGTGATGTGCTGGAAAAATGGATCTTCAGCCGCTTTTCTGACCGGGTGCTGGATGGCGTTATAGGGCCGCTTGTCCTGACATCCGCGCTCGTCGCCGAAGGCAATGGCATAGCCCGCCAGGTACAGCGCCGCCTGAATTGGGCGCGCCCCACCCTGACGGATCTCGAACAGGATGCACTGGTCTGGTTAGCGACGGGGATGTCGCTGCCCAACCTCGATTTCTTCGTGCTGGCGATTGTCGCCGCGCTGATCGCCTCTGCCGGGCTGCTGCTCAACAGTGCCGCCGTCATCATCGGCGCGATGCTGGTCGCGCCGCTCATGCAGCCTTTGATCGCCTTCTCGGTCGGCCTGACGACCGGGCGCGTCGAACTGATGCGCCGCGCTGTTCCCACCGTCTTCATGGGTACACTGGTGGCACTCGTCATCGCCTTTGGTTTCGGGCAGCTCGTCGGCATGAAAGCGCCCACGCCCGAAATGCTCTCGCGCAGCCATCCCTCGCTGCTCGATGCAGCGGTCGCCGTGACGGCTGGCCTGATTGCCGCTTATGCCACTGCCCGCAAGGACATTCCCGCCGCGCTCGCCGGGGTTGCGATTGCCGCCGCGCTGATGCCGCCGGTCTGCACGATTGGGTTAGCGCTGGCAGCCGGGGAGTATCCGCTGGCGGGTGGCGCGACCCTGCTCTTCCTGACCAATATTGTCTTTATCAGTCTGGCGGGCTGGGCGGTCTTTTTCTGGATGGGAATGCGTCCGCGCCTGGTCAATAAATCGCGACGCAGGCAGTATATTTCCTGGGCCTTGATCACGCTGCTGGCGCTGCCGATCCTGATCACCCTGCTCAACCTGAGCAACCGCGAAAGCGACAGCAGTGTCGTCAGCCGCCGTTTAGCCGAAGCCTTCGCCCCGGCAGAACTGGTCGATATGCGGGTTGACGACGGGCAGGAACTGCAAATTCTGGCAACCATCCGCTCCGCCGAGCCGATCACGCCGCTCAAGGTGCAGATCGTGCAGAACACGCTGTCATCGGAACTTGAGCAGCCCGTCGTGCTGAACGTTATCGAGCAAACCCTGATTCAGCCGCCTACCGAGGAAGTTCGCCCCGAACCGTCACCCACACCAACTTCAACGTCGAGTACACCGTAGGCCACGCTCAGCGAATAGATGACCTAAAAAGATACGGCCTAATCTGTAGGGGCAGACCCGTGTGTCTGCCCTGGTTCTTGTAGGGGCGACCTGGCAGGTCGCCCCTACGAATACCTTCCCTCAAATTTGGTGGTAGCACCACAGGTTGGCAGGTCGCCCCTACGAATACCATCCCTCAAATTTGCTACGAGCATCACCGGTTTTCAAAGCGTCTCTAAAAAGCAGGCACAGCCGCGAAATTGAGCACTGTTGCCGCTTCGGGCGTGGCTGCTTCCGGCGTCGTCTCGATGCCGTTGGCTGCGTCGATGACCTGCGTCAGCACCTCGAAAGGCACGCCGCCCGCGCTGTAAACCCGGTCGCCCAGCGTAATGAACTGCGGAGCGCCATCTGCGTAGCGCACCATCACTGCCGGAGTCCCGGTCACGCCCTGATCCTGACCGAACTGGATGTCCGTGCCGACCTGTTTCGCGCCATCCACACAGGCGACCATCTGGTCATAATCGAGTTCGAAGCGCGACGACATCCGCTTGCCTGCATTCAGATCGTATTCTCCGCTGGTGGCAAGCTGATAAAGCATGTCATAGGCCTGCCAGAATGTCCCCGCGCGCTGTTCTTCAGCGCACTCGGCAAACTGGTCCACAAAGTAGCTGGTCTGTCCGCCCGCAGTCGGGAACAAACGCAGTTCATATTTCATTTGCCCGGTGGGGAGATACTGCATCAGCACGGCGTCGATGACCGGGCGATATGCCTGACAATGGGGGCAGGCATAGTCGATAAACTCGATCACCGTGATCGGCGCGTCCGGTTGACCGACGACAAAAGCACCATCTTCCTGACGTGTCTGTGGCAGGCTGGCAAAAATCTCGCTGATGGTCGGCTCCATGTCCATCGTCGCTTCAGCGGTGGGTTCGGGCGTGGCTTCGGGGGTTGCTTCCTGTGCCAGCAGAGTCGTCGCGCTCAGCAGCAAGCAAGTGGTCATCAACAGGATCGCAATACGTTTCATCATCATCCTCGATCATTCAGTGGGAATTCAGCTTATTGTACCGTGCCTGCCGCTGCGCGCTCATCTTCAGTCTGTTCAGGTAAACGTTTTCAGTCAATTTGTGGAGGATACCCAGTCAGCGCTCGCTGCTCAGCAAACGCTCATGTCGCGATTTGTGCATTATATCCTATGAGAATGGCGCAAAAGTGATTGCTCATGGTGCGAATCTGTGTTTCAATGAATATAAAGGGTGAAGGAGGCAGTCTCCATCATGTACGTTCAGGCGACCATTATCCGCGTTCCGTTGGGCAGTATGGAGCAGATGCGCACGATCATCGCGCGCGAATATCTCCCCAAAATCCGCGTGCATTCGGGCTTCGTCTCCGCCATGCTGATGGAACAGGTCGATGACCCCGACCGCGCCGAGCTTCTCCTCCTGTGGGAGAATCAGGAAGCCGTCGAGCGCTTTAATGAGACAGGTCAGTTAGAGGCGACCATTCACGGCCTCGCCGCCTATCTGCCCGATGTCCAGATTCAGCGCCAGGGGTACGCCCTGACGGTTTCGACCAGCGCTCACGGTCACGATCTCGAAGAAACGCGTCCCGTTCCTGCCCAGGCCACCTAGTACCGAAGTTTCTTCCCAGTTTACCAAACCCGACGCCCCGGTCGGGTTTTTGTATGCGCTTTTCTTGGCAATCCCCCTGATTTATGGTTACATCATGGCAACGATGGCTTTTTCTCTCGTGGAGTGCTTGTGATGCTGCGTGATTTCTCGTCGGGGCACTGGCTCAACAGCCCGCCGCTGAGCTTCGCCCAACTGCGCGGGCGCGTCGTCCTGCTCAGCTTCTGGAGTTCTGCCAGCCCTGCCAGCCTGCGTGCCCTGCCCACTCTACAGCGCTGGCATGAGCGTTATGCCGCCGCTGGCCTGACCGTGATCGGCGTTCACACGCCGGAATTTGCCTTTGGTCGTGAGCAAACGCAGATCGAATGGGCGCTGACCGAGTTCCCGATTCCCTATCCCGTTCTGCTCGACAACGACAGCGCTCTCTGGAATGCCTACGCCAATGAAGATTGGCCTGCTTTTGTTCTGCTCGACGCGAACGGTCAGGCGCGGGCGCAAACCATGTTCGCCGGACGCGACCTGGAGCAGAGTCTCCAGCGCCTGCTTCTCAATCGCGAGCCTAACCTCGAACTCCCCTCGCTCCGCCCCGACGATCCGCTCCCGGAGGGTTTTTTGCAGCCCACGCCCGACTTATTCGCGGGCTATCACGGCGGATCGCTCGGCAATGCCGAAGGCTACGCCGGGGTCGCGCCGATGCTGTACCCAATGACGGAGCAGCGGCGCAGCGGCGCGTTCTACGTCAGCGGCGCGTGGCAGGCCAGCCCCGAATATCTGACCTATCGCGGCACAACCGAAGGCATTTTGCAGTTGCCCTACGAGGCTACCGAAGTCAGCGCCGTGCTCAGTCCACATCCTGATGCCGTCGAGCGTATGCTCCACCCTGAGCCGCTCTCGGTCGAAATCTGGCAGGATGATCTGCCGATCCCGAATGAACAGCGCGGCGCAGACGTGACCGAGGATGGTCGCCTGCTGCTGGATCGCCCACGCCTGTACGACCTCGTGCGTAACCCCGCTTTCGAGCGCCACGAACTGACCTTGCGCATTCACACACGCGGGTTTACGCTGTATAAGTTCTCGTTTGTAGGCGGCCTGCGCCGCAAGGCACTAGAACGATGATGATTCAGGAAAAACTCTACAGCGTCGAAGAATTCTGGGAGATCGCCCATCTTCCCGAAAATGACGAAAAGCGCCTTGAGCTTGTCGAAGGAGTGATCTACGAGATGCCACCCGCAGGCGGTGAACAAGGCGAACTTGGTGCAAATCTACTCATCACGATTGGAAGTCACATTCGGCAGCATAAGCTCGGTCATGTGACCGCTGCCAAAACAGGCTATATTCTATTCGAGAACGATGAGGGCAAAGATACCGTTCGCGCGCCCGATGTCGGATATGTCAGTTTTGAGCGGATGCCGAATCGCCTGCCGCCGACTTAGATTCCCCTCCCGCCCGATCTCGCCATTGAGGTTGTTTCGCCCAACGACAAACCGATTGAAATCGAAAATAAGGTCAAGGATTACCTGCGTGCAGGTGTCCGCCTGTTTGTCTTTGTCTATCCAGCGACAAGATCAGTCTACGTCTTCAAGGGTGGTGAGGTTGCGCGCCTGAGCACGGATGATACACTCGATTTCAGCGCTGTGCTGCCGGGTTTTTCGCTGAAGGTCAATGAAATTTTCTGACCGCTTACTCCATTGCGTCGCCGCCGTCCACATTGATCGCCTGCCCGGTGACGTAGCTCGCCGCCCCCGAACACAAGAACAGCACCACATTCGCCACTTCCTCAGCCGATCCCTGCCGCCCCTGCGCAGGCAATCCCAGGGTCTCGACGTTGCCGGGACAGACCGCATTGACACGGATGCCGAGCGGCGCAAGTTCGCGCGCGCTCTGCTGCGTCAGGCCAATCAGCGCCGCCTTGCTGCTGACGTAGCTGATGCCATCGGGCAGCGTCTTGCCATGCCCCGCCGTCGACGCCACGTTGACAATCACCCCGCCGCCCTCGTCCGCCATCACGCGACTGAGCAACTGCGTGCAGAAGAATGCCCCCGTGATGTTCACGTCGAGGATGCGCCGCCAGTCCCACTCGTCGAGCGTGCTCATCGCGCCGAGTTTCTCGACGCTCGCCGCGTTGACGAGGATGTTGAGCGTGCCAAAGGCGTCGCGCCCAGCCTCAATCAGCGAGCCGACCTGAAAACGGTTCGAGACATCAGCCTGCCAGGGGAGCGAACGTCCCCCGGCAGCTTGAATTTCTTCTGCAATCCGGTCAGCCCGGTCAGGATTCAAATCATTGACGACGACTGCCGCGCCGGACGACGCCAGCGCCAGCGCAATCGCTCGCCCGATGCCTTCGCCTGCGCCCGTCACCAGCGCCGCGCAGTTGCTTAAATCGACGTGGAAAGGCGGGTTAAACTCTTGAGCCAATCGCCGACGACCTTTCTTGCGCTGGGATGAAGGCTGGTTCTGCCGTACAGGTCTTCGGTCATCAGCAAATTGTCGCCGCCGTCGCTCAGGAAGAACGATGCGCCGTGACGATAAGCCTGCTTGTGCGCGCTGACCGCCGCTTCGCCGTAAAGCTCCGGCGAATTCCAGTCCTCAGGACTCATCAGAATCTTGATGCGCGTGTCCAGCGCCAGAATTTCGTTACCGTCGAGCATGTTCGCGACCAGCAGCGCCGCATATGGATGCTGCGTGCGCGCGAACAACCCGAACGAACTCCCCAGCAGCGCCGACCCCGCACCGACCGCGAGAATCACGACGCGCTTGCGGTTGATCTCCGGCTGCAAAACAGCGACTTCATACGCGTTGGCTGCGTCCTGCGTGGTCGATCCGCGCCCGCTGTCGCCGCTGCGTCCGCTGCCGCGTTTGTCCCAGCGGAAGACGGCGAAGCCCTGCGCCAGCGCGATTTCGGCGTAATCCGCGTAATCTTCGCGCATGTTACAGCAGGCGTGATGCAGCACGAACAGCAGTGGATAACCATTTTCAGGGCGAGGTGAATCGGGGTAGTCGATCTGTCCAGCCAGCCGAACTTCGTCGCCCGCAAAGACGATCTCGTTAGGGATGCTCTGTACGAGATCCAAAACCTGGTTTGATGCCATTGTGGTTTCGCATTCGCCTAAAACTCAACAACGATCAGCAAAAGAGGTTTTTTAAAAGTTTGTTTAAGTTTAGCATCAGGATTTTCATTATAACAACTTTTTTCAAACGCGCACGCGAAAAAGTGTGAAAAAAACATAACTTTGGAGCATTTGCCCAAACCGAAAAGTTTCCGGCGCTAGCCACGTGGCAGCTCCCCTGCTTGACGGAATAGAACGTCGGTGCTACTCTTGGGATATAGTTGGGAAATATTAACCTACAAACGTGAGGGTTGGTGTGTCGTTAGAGTTTAACAAAGTCGTCGCGCAGGTGCAAACGATGGGGCGCTACCTGGGGCATCTCAACCAGGGGCTGGAGGGGAAACTTGCCCTCGCGCTGGAGCGCTTTTACGCCGCCAGCGACCTCGAAGCGGTTCACGAGCGGATCAAGCTGGTGCGCGAATCGAGCGTCAGCGGCTATCGCGGCGCAACCCCCGCGCCCAAACCCTACGACGAAATCATTTGCGGCATCGGTGGCCTGCCCGAAGCCCCAGCCAGCGCAACGCTTGTCGCGGTTGATGGCTCGCAGATTTACCCCGACCCGCATGGCGCGGTTCCCTATTATCTGATCAACATGGGCGTGTTCGCGTATTTTTACGGCGAGCCGCGCCTGCCTTACCAGTTCACCGAGCCGATGCTCAACTACAGCGAATCAATGATGCAGGATCGCGATGGACGGCTGATCACCAATCAGACGGTCAACGCGCGGCGTTCGGTCATGGAAATGCAGTGGCTGGCGAAGGAAGCCTGGACGCGCCGCAGCGAACCGCGCCCCCTGATTGGCTTCCACGACGGCGGCCTGCTCAAGTTCTTCGGCGCGAACGACGTTGCCGGGGCGCAGCAGATCGAGAAGGATTACCTCGATGCACTGCGCATGATGCTCGACTCGAATGCGCTGCTGGCGGGCTATCTGGATCGACCGCGCAGCACTTACCTGATCAGCCTGCTGCACCTGCTCCAGCTTGATCCGGGGCAGGTCAACGATGCCAACCTGCGCTCGAACGGCGACATGGAAGGCTTGACCGACGACATGCTGTTCGCCCACGTCCTCGAATCGGGAGAGCGCTCGGCAGTCATGACGCAGAATTCGCCGCAGAACCGCACCTACAAGGACAAAAACGAGGGCGGGGATTTCGAGATCGCTTTCTTCTACGTCAACGTCTCGAACACGTCGAGTCCGACGATTGCCCGCATCGACATTCCAATGTGGGTCGCGCGCGACAAAGCGGCGGTCGCCGCCCTGCACGCGCTGATCATCGCCCAGTGTTCGATTCAGGGGCGCAAGCATTATCCCTATGCCCTCACCCGCGCGGACGAACTGGCTTACGTCAGCAGCGTTGAGAAAAGCCAGCTTGACGAAATGATCCGCGTTGAAATGATGAGAAATCAGCTAGAGCCGGAAGCCTCGAACAAATTGCAGACCAAGGGGCTTGCACGCGGCGATAAACGGCAGCATCGGTTGGGAGCGTAAAGAGAGCATGACAGTTGCACAACGGAGTATTGTCGGGCGTGTCCTGCGCGCCAGCACCACCGGCTTCGACTGTGGGACGCGCGGCAGCAAAATCGACGAACTGCATACCTTTGGGGCGTTCGTCAAAGTGCCGATCTCGGATGGCGAGTCGGCGTATGCGATTGGCTTGATCTACGCGATTCGGATTGATGACGATCCGCTGGCGCGCGAACTGGTGATGGCGAGCTACGTCGATAACAACGCGCTGCTCGACCAGCGTGAGAACCGCATGGTTCCGGTCGAGATCTGCGTCATCAACATCGGCTACATGATCGAGCGGCAGATGGTTCACAGCATCCCGCCGCGCCCACCGATGAGCCTGTGCGAAGTCGATCTGTGCGGCTCGGACGAAGTTTATGAGTTCACCCAACGCATGGATTTCTTCCGGCTGGTGCTGGGCGCTAAGGAAGTCCCCTCCGACGAACTGCTGGCGGCGGCGCTGCGCTATGCGTCGTGGGCCTATCCCGAATCCGAACGTTACGAGTTTCTGGTGCGCTGCGGACGCAAGCTGGCGGGCCTGCTTTCGCACGATTTGAAGCGTCTCGCGCATGTGTTGGAACTGATCAAACCGTAGTCGTAACATGATCAAATTTTAGCACTCTTGTTCTATTGAGTCAACGGTTTTGCAACTCTGATCAGCCCCAGTCCTCGCGCTTGTTCGTCCAGGGGAACGGCACGTCAGGGACTGGCAGATTGAGCGCCTTGCAGATCGGCTCCCAGCCCTCTTTGGCGTTCCATTCCAGAAAACGATCCTTCGGCGCGGTTGCGCGCACGTCCGCGTTGAAACGCTCGTAGGACGCCATCAATATCGCCGGATCATCCCAATCCGGCGTCCCCGTGAAGCGTTCCAGCAGGCGGCGAAAGCCCGTGCCACCGTTCCAGTCCGGCGCAAGCGTCATGCGCGCATAGGGCAGGATGGTCGCGTTGGCGCTTTCCCACCACACCTGTGCGCTGTCACGCACCGAAAGCAGAATCAGCGCGTCAGGATAAACGAGGCTCAATTCGCGCCAGAACTGCGAGGCAGGCCAGTCCTCCGACGCGACGAAATCCGCAAAGACCTTCTCCCAATCGGGCGTCCCGCCTGCCAGCGCCAAGTCCCAGTCCGCGCCCAGATCAAACGGATGACCGGGGATCGCGCTCATTTCGTGAACCTCTCCGCCGAGCAGCATTTCCAACGCCCGCCCCAGTGAACTGGTCGCCGTGCGCGGCAGTCCCGCGCCGATCACTCGTAAGCTCATTGAAATTTTCCCTCTGTTTTTGCCGCAAATCTAGCACCGTTGTTCTATTACGTCAAATCTCGCCACAACGCGTTCCGTGTGCTATCTTTTGGCAAATGACTCAGGACTCAGGACTCGGCACTCCATGATCGAATTTTCCTGCCACACCTGGACGTTCAACGACCTTACCGTCCCCGAAGCGCTCGGCACGATGGCGAGGCTGGGCTTTCGCTGCGCCGACATTGGCCTCGCCGCGCCCAAACCGCTCGCCAACCCGCGCCGCGCCGCTCAGGAAATCAAAAACGACCTCTCGCTCTATCATCTCAAGCTGAGCGATTTGTACCTGATGCTGCCGCGCATCTCGCTGGCGGACGAGGAACGGCGCACGCGCGATCTGGAATCGTTCACGGCGCTGCTGCCCTTCGCCACCGAACTGGGGACGCCGGGGATCACCGTCTCGCCGGGGCTGATCCACGAGGACGAAGCTGCCTTCGAGCGGGCTGCCGACGCTTTGCGCACGATGGTCGCCGGAGCGAAAACCGCCAAGCTGCGCCTGAGCATTGAACCGCACGCCGATTCGCTGGCGACGACGCCCGAATCGGCGCTCAAGCTGCTCGACGCCGTGCCGGGGCTGGAAATCACGCTCGACTGGGCGCAGATGGTCTATCACGGCATCGCCCACGAGGCCATTCTGACGCTGCTGCCCAAAACCCGGCATATCCAGATCCGTCAGGCGGCAAAAGGGCATTTACAAACGCCATTCGACAAAGGCAAAATCGATCTGGCGCGCGTCGTCGCAGACCTGCAAGCCGCCGATTACGACGGCGCGATTTGTATTGAACTGGTCAATACTGCCGGACGCTACGGCATCACGGCGGTCAAAGCCATTGCTGAAAGTGCGCGTCTGCGCGATAGCCTGCGCGACGCCCGTGATTCGAGGACATAAATGCAACGTCGTACTCTTGTCGTGATTGGGGCAGTCGTCGTGATTCTGGCGGCAGCCGCCTTGATACTGGTCGCCTCGCAGTTGACGCCGCAGGCGACCAATCCCGCCTTCACCACCGCCGTCGATTTCGTCAATGCCGCTGGCAAAGGCGAGGATGCCGTCGCACTGGCGCTGCTCGACAACACCATGAAAACCTATGTCGCGGATCACTGCCCGAACGCGGCTCCGTCCGGCTGCATTCAAGCCTATATTCCTGCCGATTGGGGCGGCCTGCTGAGCGCGATCTACCGCCGCTCTGTGCCGGATGGGCAAGCGTGGAACGTGGAAATCATCGCCAACTACGCTGAAGGCAAGGGCGCGAGCGGCGTTTGCAGCCTGATTCGTGTTGAACCCAACGCCGGAGACTGGCGCGTCGCGGGGTGGGCAGGCTTCGTCCACTGCGGCGACCCGGCCTCGCGCGATATGGCGACTAACCCCGATACACCGAATCGCGCGCCATGATTGCGCGCTGGGCAATCATGGAATTGGCGATGAAAGGATCAATGAGCAAGGGAGTGACTGATGAGCAGCAGAACACGTCGCATCGGCTGGATAGCGGGTTTTGCGGGTGCGATCATCATCAGTTTAGGGTCGCTGATCACGGCGCTTATGTATACAGGCAGCGACGGCGAAGCCTATTCGATCTTCAACCATTTCGTGTCTGAACTAGGGCATACCGAAGTCTCGCAGGGGGCGCTGCTGTTCAATATCGCGCTGATTACCGGCGCGATTTGTCTGGGTGTTCACCTCGTTTGCGTAGCACAGGGATTCGAAGGTGGGCTGCGCTGGACACTGGCAGTCGTCGCGGTGATAGTGGGCACGTTCGGGATGCTGGTTGGCTTCTTTCCGATGAACGTGTCAGGTATTCATTACTGGGTCGCGGCGATATTTTTTATGGCCTCAGCAGTGTACCTGGGTATATTCACAACACGTGTCTGGCGCACACCAGCGAACCCTTATCCCAAGTGGCTGGCCTACATCGGCCTGCCGATGGCGCTGAGCGTGACTGTTCTCTTGATCACCGGTGTCGTCAACCTGATTCAGGGCGAGAACGCAATGGCCCAGGCAGCGAGCACGCGCGCCGGTTTTCTGCTCATCACGACCTCCGAATGGTTCACGATTATGAGCATGATTCTGTGGATCGTGAGTGTGTCAATCTTCCTGCTGAGTTCAGAATGAGACGAATGTCGTGACGCTGCGGATCGAACAACTTTTGCTGGGCTGCTTCGTCGTGCTCTTGTTTTCCGCCTGCATTCCCGCCTCGCCGCCTGCCAACGTCAGCGCGACGCCCGGCGAAGCAGCGGTGATCACCCAGGATACGTATCAGAATGACGTGTTTCGCGTCGAGTACCCGGAAGGCTGGCGCGTGATCACCTCGCCAGCCGGTGCGCCGCCGAGCGTGACCTTTGTCGCGCCGGGAGACTGTGCCCTGATCATCGTCTCCACCTCACCCGTCGCTGAAGCTTCGCTCACATCGCCTTCCTGCGATCAAACGGACATCCAAACCACGACGCAAACGCTGACGCTGGGCAGCCAATCGATCACGGTTGCAGGCAGTGCGCCGAGCGCAGGATGGGATGCGTTCACACCATCGCTGGATCGCATCACCGCCTCACTCAAGGCAGCCTCATGACTCGAAGCAGCCGAACCCCTCTGATTGCCCTGCTGATTGTCGTTCTCATCGCCTTGATCGGGCGCGTGCTGCTGTTGGCGAGCGGCACCGTCTCGTTCCACTCCGACGAGGCGGTGGTTGGCCTGATGGCACGCCATATTTTGCAGGGCGAGCGCCCAGTTTTCTTTTATGGACAAGCCTATATGGGCAGCCTTGACCCCTGGCTGATCGCCGTCGGTTTCTCGCTGCTAGGCGAGTCGGTGCTGACGATCCGCATCGTCGAGTCGATCCTGTATCTGCTGATTGTCGCAACCGGTTTCGTCGTGAGCTGGCGGATTTCCGGTCGCGTGGTCGTGGCGGTGGTGGCGGCGCTGGTGCTGGCTGTGCCGAACGTGCTGCTGGCGGAATACTCGACGGCGACGCTCGGCGGTTACAACGAGACGCTGCTGCTCGGCAATCTGCTGCTGCTGCTGGGCTGGAGCCTGACGCACGAGCGGCGCGGATCGCTCTGGCGCTGGGCGCTGCTGGGGATGGTGGCGGGACTCGGCTGGTGGACGAACGGGCTGATCATCGCCTACGTGCTGCCCGTCGGCGTGCTGCTGCTGTTGAGCATCTGGCGAACGCTCCGCGCTCCAGACCACGCCGTATCCGCGCCGACGTACGTGCTGCTGATCGGAATCGCGGCGCTTTTCTTCGTGATTGGCAGCGCGCCCTGGTGGGCGTTCAACGTGCAGAATGACTGGGCGGCGCTGCGTTTCTATCTGCCAAGCAATACGCCGAGCCAGTTCGCTGGGACAGACATTCCGCCGCTGCCGACCGATCAGCGCCTAATCGGGCTGTTCCTGCTGGGGCTGCCCGCCGTGATCGGGCTGCGCTTCCCCTGGATTCCGGGCTACTTTCTGGCTCCGCTCGGCCTGCTGGTGCTGCTGATTTACGCCTTCGCGCTTTATCGACTGCTGCGCAGCCGAGGCGGAGATTGTCCACTCAAGCCGCAGGGTCGCCTGCTGGTTGTCGGCATGATTATCCTGTTCTGCGGGCTGTTCATCGTTTCGCGCTTCAGCATTGACCCGACCGGGCGCTACTTCCTGCCGCTGGCGCTGCCGCTGGGGATCGTGCTGGGGACGCTGATCGCGTCACTGAGAGCGCGGCTGCTTCGGATTGTGCTGGTGGCGCTGGTGATCGGCTATCAGGTGATTGGCGTGGTCACCGCGATGACGACCGTTCCGCCAGGGCTGACAACCCAGTTCAACCTGGAGACGCATATCCCCAACGACGACGATCAGGCGCTGATTGACTTTCTGGAGGCGCACCAACTCACACACGGTTATACCAATTACTGGATTTCGTTTCGGCTGGCCTTTCTGAGCGGCGACCGGATGCAGTACAGCGCGGTACTCCCCTATAAGACCGATTTGAGTTATACCCCGTTTGACGAGCGCTACAAGCCGTATCGCGCGGCAACCGACGCCGCGTCTGACGCCAATATCGCCTACATCACCGCCAATGTCGCCGCCGTGAAAGATCGGCTGGAAGCGATTTTCGCAGCAGATGGAGTCACCTATCAGTACGCGCAGGTGGGGGTCTACCACGTTTACTACGATTTCGCGCCGAAAGCACCGCGCCCGCCACTGAAGTTCAGGTAGCGGTCAGCTCAAGATTAGGCCAAGTAAGGATTTGCCATGCTCAGCACACTTCCCCAAACGTCAGATGAACTGAAGGGCAAGTCGTGGGCGGATTTGCAGCCGTTCTACGATGAACTCGAAGAGCGGACGCTCAGTGCCGAGACGATCCATGAATGGCTGGCGGATTTCAGCCACCTGAGCGATCTGGTTGAGGAACACGGTATACGCGCTTATGTAGCGACCAGCCGCGACACGACCGACACCGAGGCCGCGCAGCGCTATCAAGCCTACGTCGAGCAGATTGAGCCGCAGGTACGCGCCGCCGATCAGCGCCTGAAGCTGAAGCTGCTGCACAGCAGCTTTGTGCCGGAGGGTTTCGAGGTCGCGCTGCGCAACCTGCGCGCTGATGTTGATCTGTTTCGCGAGGCCAATCTGCCGCTGCTGGGCGAAGAAGCCAAGCTGCGCAGCGCCTACTTCAAACTCACGGGCGCACAGACGGTGATGTGGGACGGAGAAGAGAAAACCATCCCGCAACTGGAACTGATGCGGCGGGAAACGGATCGCGATTTGCGCGAACACGCCTGGAAAGCGATCTCGCAGCGCCAACTGGCGGATCGCGACGTGCTGAATGATTTGTGGAAGGAACTGCTGACGCTGCGCCGCAAGATCGCCGCGAACGCCGATAAACCCGATTATCGCGCCTATGCCTGGATGGATCGCCAGCGCTTCGACTACACGCCAGAGGACAGCCTGCGCTTTCTCGACTCGATTGCCGAGGTGGTTGTGCCTGCTGCCAGCCAGCTTTACGAACGGCGGCAGCAGCAGTTGGGCGTCGAAACGCTGCGCCCCTGGGATCTGGCGGTCGATCCGCTGGGGCGCGAACCGCTGCGTCCGTTCACGGATACGGCGGAACTGGAAAGCCGTGTCGGGGTCATTTTCGAGAAACTCGACCCGCAATTGGGTGAATACTTCGCCATCATGCGCCGGGAGGATTTGCTCGACCTCGACAATCGCAAAGGCAAAGCCCCCGGCGGCTACTGCACCTGGTTTCCTCTGGTCAAGCGCCCGTTCGTCTTTATGAACAGTGTCGGCCTGCACAACGACGTTCTGACACTGATCCACGAATCAGGCCACGCCTTCCATACCTTCGAGAAATTGAAGCTGCCCTACATGATCCAGCGCACCGTGACCTCAGAGTTCAACGAAGTCGCGTCGATGGCGATGGAACTGCTGACCACGCCTTACTGGTCGCGCGATCAGGGTGGCTTCTATTCGCCCGCGGAGACCGCCCGCGCCTGCATCGACCAACTGGAAAAGCTGATGGTCTTCTGGCCGTTTATGGCGGTCATCGACGCGTTTCAGCACTGGGTTTACACCCACCCCGACGACGCGCTGAACCCCGACGCCTGCGATGCGCAGTGGTCGGCGCTGCGCGATCAGTATATGCCCGCTGTCGATTTCAGCGGCCTTGAAGCCGACAAGGCGGATGGCTGGCGACGTATCATGCACATTTACTGCTGGCCCTTCTACATTGTCGAGTACGGCATGGCGCAGTTGGGCGCGGTGCAAATCTGGGCAAATATGCTTCAGGATCAGCCTGCGGCGCTGGCAGCGTACCGACGAGGGCTGGCGCTCGGCGGAACCAAGCCGCTGCCGGAACTGTTCGCCACAGCGGGCGCAACCTTCAAATTCGACCGTGAAACGCTGGGAGCGGCGGTCAATCTGATCATGAAGACAATTGGCGAACTTGAGCAAGCCAGTGAACAAATCTGACGCCAGCTAAAATCAAGGCGATTATCCGTTCGAAATCCAATCCGTGAAAGGATCAATCATGCTGAGCAATCTCCCCAAAACATCCGATGAACTGAAGGGCAAGTCGTGGGCAGACTTGCAGCCGTTCTTCGCTGACCTCGAAGGGCGCACCCTGACCGCCAAGACCATCAACGAGTGGCTGAGTGATTTCAGCGCGTTAAGCGACCTCATGGGCGAATATGGGTCGCGTGCTTATGTGGCGACGACCCGCGATACCAACGATGCTGAAGCCGACCGCCTCTACAAAGCTTACGTCGAGCAAATCGAACCGCAGGAACGCGCCGCCGACCAGCGCCTCAAGCTGAAATTGCTCAACAGCGGCTTCGTGCCGGAAGGGTTTGAAGTCGCGCTGCGCAACCTGCGTGCTGAGGTTGATCTGTTCCGCGAGGCAAACCTGCCTCTGCTGACCGAAGAAGCCAAGCTGCGCATTCAGTACAACCGCATCATCGGGGCGCAGTCCGTGACGTGGGACGGGCAGGAAAAAACTACGCGCCAGATGGAACTGCTCCAGCAGGACGCGGATCGCGACGTGCGCGAGCGCGCCTGGAAAGCCGTTTCGCAGCGCCAACTGGCGGATCGCGCCGCGCTCAATGATCTGTGGAAGGAACTGCTGACCCTGCGCCGCAAAATCGCCGCCAACGCCGACAAGCCGGACTATCGCGCCTATGCCTGGGTGGATCGCAAGCGTTTTGACTACACGCCAGAGGATAATCAGCGCTTTCTCGACGCGATTGCCCAGGTGGTCGTGCCAGCCGCCAGCCAGATTTACGAGCGTCACCGCCAGCAGTTGGGCGTCGAAACGCTGCGCCCCTGGGATTTAGCTGTCGATCCGCTGGGGCGTGCGCCGCTGCACCCGTTCGCGGATACCGACGATCTGAAAAACCGCGTTGCCGACATTTTCCAGCGCCTCGATCCGCAGTTGGGCGAATACTACGCCATCATGCGGCGCGAGGATTTGCTCGACCTCGACAATCGCAAGGGCAAAGCACCGGGCGGCTACTGCACCCAGTTTCCGCTCGTCAAACGACCGTTCATCTTCATGAACGGCGTCGGCCTGCACGACGATATTCGCACGCTAACGCACGAATCAGGTCACGCCTTCCACGCCTTTGAGAAGCTCAAGCTGCCCTACATGATTCAGCGCCCCGTGACCGCCGAGTTCAACGAAGTCGCGTCGATGGCGATGGAACTCCTGACGACGCCCTACTGGTCACGCGAGCAGGGCGGCTTCTACGAAGGCAGCGATACGGCGCGGGCGCGTATTCAGCATCTGGAAAAGATTGTGCTGTTCTGGCCGTATATGGCGGTGGTCGATGGCTTCCCGCACTGGGTCTACACCCACGCCTACGACGCGCTGAACCCTGACAACTGCGACGCCGAATGGTCGCGGCTGTGGGACAAATACATGGCCGGTATCGACTACAGCGGGCTGGAAGCCGATAAAGCCGATGGCTGGCATCGCAAGCTGCACATTTACCGTTACCCCTTCTACTACGTCGAGTACGGCATGGCACAGTTGGGCGCGGTGCAAATCTGGGCGAATATGCTGGCCGATCAACCGGCGGCGCTGGCGGCCTATCGCCGAGGACTAGCTCTCGGCGGAACCCGAACACTGCCGGAATTATTTGCCGCATCGGGAGCAAAGTTCGAGTTCGACAGCGAAACTCTCGGCGCGGCAGTCGCGGTGATTATGCGAGTCAAAGGCGAACTGGAAGGCCAGGGCGCGTAAATCCGGCACGGGCACGCTGTAGTGTGCCCCTCCAACGTCATTGACTCGCCCAATGCGCAACCAAATAGTTGCATATTTAGAAAACCTGTGCTATTCTATATGCAACTGAATGGTTGCGTATAAGGAGCGATAAAAATGCAGGCAGTGATGAAAATCGAGCGCAGTGTCGTGATTAAGGCGAAGCAGGAACGCGTCTGGAAAGCGCTGACGACGCCGGCGCAGATGGTTCAATGGTTTGAACGGATCGAGTTCGAGCGTCTGGAAGCCGGGCAGAAAATCAAATTTAGCTGGGAGCCGAACGATTCGGTCGATTTCAACGAAACCTATGGCGAAATCACGACGGTCGAGCCGATCAGCCGCTTCGGCTATAGCTGGCAGATCGCGCCGCCCGACCCAACCTCGACCTTCGTGATCTTCGACCTCGAAACCATCCCTGAAGGCACGCGCGTGACCGTGACCGAAACGGGCTTCGAGGCGCTCTCCGACAGCCAGCGCGAAAAGCGTTATCAGGATAACCTCGGCGGCTGGGAATACGTGACCAACAGTCTGGCTCAGTTTGTGGAAGGACAGGGCTAATGCAGCCGACTATGACTGCGACGCGCAGCGCCATCGTCAAGGCAGATCAGGCACGGGTGTGGCAGGCGATCACCGAAGCAACACGGATCAGCCAGTGGTTCGACAGCCACATGCAGTGGGAATTTGAACCGCAGGTGGGCGCGAAGATCACTTTCTACTACGAGGGCAAGGCGATTGGCAACGGGCGCATCGTGACCGTCGAAGCACAGGAGCGCTTCGCCTTCCACTGGACGCCGGAACCGGGCAATCCAGTCGAGTCGCTGGTGACGTTCGTGCTCGAAAACGTGCCGGAAGGGACGCGCGTGACCATCACCGAAGCAGGCTTCGAGGCGCTGCCGGAAACGCTGCGCCAGAAGCGCTATGAGATGAATGACATGGGCTGGGGCATCGCCCTTGACCGACTGACGGCGTATTTACAGGCTGACGATCATGTTTGACGTTGAGGAGCGCGTCTTTACTGCCCTCGCCGATTCGACACGCCGGGAGATCATCGTCAGGCTGGCGGAAAGCAGCCCGAAAACAGCGACGCAACTGGCGCATGACTTCCCGATCACACGGCAGGGAATCGTCAAGCACCTCGATTTACTGGCGGAGGCGGGGCTGGTGCGCTCGCAGCATCTGGGGCGCGAGACGCGCTACTCGCTGACGCCAGCCCCGCTCAGCAGCGTCAACGAGTGGGTCGAGCGCATTGGCGCGGTCTGGGATGCGCGTCTGCTGCGCCTGAAGGCGTTTATCGAAAACGATCTCGAAAACGACGACAGCGGTGAAAATCAGGGCAAGGAGCATGACTGATGATGAATTTGGCTGAACAACAGGCCATTGAAACGAATGAGGCGCTTGAGACGATAGCGGCGCTGTATCGCGAGCTTCTCGAAGCCTGGAATCGACAGGACGCGTGCAGCTATGCGGCGCTCTTCAGCGAAGACGCCAACCTGATTGGCTTCGACGGTAGTCAGGTCGATGGCAGCGCGGCGATTGAAGCGCATCTGAGCGGGATCTTCGCCCATCATCGGACGGCGCGCTACGTCTGGCAGGTGCGCGAAATCCGCTACCTCACGCCGGAAATCGCCCTGCTGCGCGGGGTCGCTGGCATGATTCCGCCGGGGAAAAGCGACCTGATGCCGGAACGAAACGCGATTCAGACGCTCGTGGCGGAGAAGTATGTCGATGAGTGGGGCATCACGCTCTTTCAGAACACTCCGGCACGTTTTGATGGACGCCCGGAAGCCGTCGAGGCGCTGACGAACGAACTGCGGCAGTTGGTGTAAGCCCCTCACCCCCAACCCCTCTCCCACGCAAGGCGGGGCGAGGGGAGAAAAACAAGGGCGCACACGTGGGTGCGCCCCTACATTACTCGCTGCGCAGAAAGGTCAAGCCGCCAGTCGTTGCAGCGCATGAAATGGCCTTTGGGATATTCGCCATCGAATGCTTCAATGAGCGTGAAACCCGCTTTTCTGCATACACCATTCGAGGGCAGATTCTCGACTGAGGGAAAAGCGTGGACGTAGCGGTGCTGCGCCACCACACGCAGATTGCCGAGCGCAATAAGAGTCGCCTGCGAGGCGATACTCTGTCCCTGAAAGGCTGGAAGCACCGACCAACCCATCTCGTAGATCGGCTCGCCCTGATGCTCGGTCTCCCAGTAGCCCACCCATCCGACCGCCTCTGAACCGAGCAAGATGCCATACGTCTGCGCCGTGAGCGGATCGGTCAGTTTGAGATAGCGCTGCTGACGGTTCACCAATTGTTCGTGGGTCTCTGGCCCGCCCAGATGCTCCGTCATAGCAGGATCGCCCAGCAATTTTTCGAGCAGCGGGAAATCTTCGTCTGCCCAATTACGCAAGTGGATTAACGGCGCAGAATTTTGTGTCAATGGGCTTCCTCCCTGTTTTTACTCGCGCTCCTTGCGCCGCTTGAGCAACTGCGCGGCGACATTGCCTTCGGCTTCGCCTTTGGCCTCAGCCTGCGGCGAAGGCTGGGCAAGCGGGGCAGGGCGCGTGTAGCGCGGCTGATTATCTGGCACGAGCGGCGCTTCGGCAGAGGGAGTGTCGCCCTCAGCGCGGCGCTGCTCGCGGCGGCTGCGCAAAGCACTGGCGGTCGCTGCGGCAGAAGCTGGACTGCCCTGCTCGCTGATCTGCTGCTGAGCGCGGGCTTTCGCCCCCATCAGCGTCGAGAGCCGTTCAGAGGGTTCACGTATCCCCTCGGCACTGCGCCGGAGCAGCGCATCACGGGCACGAACGAGATCGGTGCGGGTGACCAGCAGACGGCGCACCGCGATGTCGAAGGGCAGCAGCAGCAGCGCCAGCAGCAGCAGGAAGGGTGCAATCGGCGTCAAGGCCGCCTGCGCGACCAGATCGTGAGTGAAGACTAGCCCCGGATCATCGACGGCTAACTGCTTTCCAGTGGTCAAGCCCGCAATGTCCGGCAGCACACTCGCGCCCTGCGGGCGATACTCCGGCGAGTAGCTCATGACCCAGCCCGTCGTCTGCTTGATGGTCTGCTGATCGTCGGTCAGGGTGAGCAGATAAGCACCTTCTGAGGTGGGATCGAAGGTGGCCTCGTAGCGCCCTGGCGCGACCTGCTGCAAGGTCAGTGAAGTGCTGGGAGCCGCCACGTCGCGATCCGGCGCAAGCAGCGAACTATGCAGATTGAGGCCGTTGAGGAAATTGCCGTCGGCGTCGCGGGCATCGACGATCAGTTTCGCCTGTTCGCCGTCCATGACGACCTGCGCCTCGACGTTGTTATTCGTCCCTTCGGTGATCGTCCAGCGAACGGCCTGACTCCAGAAGCGAGCGAAATCCGTCCAACTGACCCAGTTCGATCCCCAGCGGGCGGTCGCGTCGCTGGTGAAGGCTACCGAGCGCCCCAGCCCATACTGCCACGAGGCGAGAATCGGGTCGTTGAAGGTGTCGCCTGTGCGCAGAATCACCTGCGCCGTTTGCTTGGCGGTGGTCGCCACGTAGCCGAGCAAGGGCGGCGCACTGTCAATGCCTGCCATGATCGGGCTGACGGCGGTCAGCGCGGGAACGAACGACTTTTCGATGATGTAGGAGCGGCTCGCCAGCACGGTTTCCTGCGCAAAAATTGCCGGAATCGTGTCAACGGTGGTGACGGGGTGGTAATTGCCGCCGCCCTGAACCGCCATCTGATTAAGGAACGCCGGAATGTCTGTGCCAATGGCAATGACCGACGTGGTGACGCCGTAATTCTCGTTGAGATCGGTCGTGAGTTCGACCAAGCCCTGCGAATCCGCGCCACCGTCGGTCAGCAGAATGATATGTTTGCGCTGCGACGGCTCAGTTTTCATGGCGTCTGCCGCCAACTGCATCCCAGCGAGAATGTCGGTGCCGCCGCTGGCGCGCAGCGTGCCAACCAGGTTTTGCAGGCCGATGCGGTCGAGAACGGGCTGCGGCTCGGCGATCCAGTAGCCGCTGGTATCGAAGGAAATCACGCCTGCGCGATCAGTCGGCTGCAAGAAATTGATCGAGCGGATAATGGCTTCTTTCGCCAGTTCAATGTTCTCGACGCCGCTCGGCCCCATGACCGACATACTGCCGGAACGGTCGATGACATAGGCGATGGTCAACTGCGGCAGACGCTTCTGGTCGCGGATTTGCGTGTCGAGGGGCAGCGTTTCCTCCAGCGGCGTCTGGAAATAGCCACCGGGGCCGTAGGTATCGGGGCCACCGACGACGATCAGCCCACCGCCGAGATCGCGGACGTAGGATTGGAGCGCCTGCATCCGACGATTGGAAAGCTGAGTCGCGGGAACATCCGCCAGAATCACGCTCTTGTAATCCGCCAGCGCCGCCACGCCATCGGGCAGGCCATCCGGTCGCGCCTGATCGACGGTGAGTCCCTGTTCCTGCAAGGCTTTGACGAGGTACTGGGTTTCGTCGTCGCTGGTGGAGACGACCAGCACACGCGGCGGCCCGACGATCTGGCTGAAGGTGGATAACTGGTTGTTCTGGTAGAAACTGTCGTTGCTGAGCGGGTTGACCTGCACGCGGAAATCGCGGAAGCCGGTGCTGCCTGCCGTCAACGAAAGGGAGCGGTGATTGACGCCCTGCACCAGATCGACCTGCTCCGTGTCGATGATCGCGCCGCCCGCGAAAACGGTGATGGTGGCAGGGGTAGCAGCCTGCGCCGTAATGGTCAGGCCAAGATCAAAGGACTGCCCCGCGCCGACCGATCCCGGCACGTTGACATCCGTGAGCTGAACTTCAGGCGCGCTGGCACGCTCGAAAGGAACGTAGCTGATCTGCACGCCAGTCGCGGCGGCACGGCGAGCGGTAATACTGGCATCTCCGACGGTTTGCTGCCCATCGCTGAGGATGACCATGCGCTTGGCCGTATCCGCCGGGAAAAGTGCCAGACCGAGACCAATCGCCTCTTGAAGATCGGTGTTGCCCTTGAGCGGCGTCGAACGAATGGGAGCCAGGTCGCGGACACTGCTCATCGGTCGCTCGACGAGCGCGCTGCCGCCAAAGACGACCACCGCCGCCTGATCGTCGGGGCGCATGGCAGCCATCGACTGCTGGACGTAGGCAATCTCGGCTTCCTGCGTCTGCTGACCGATGCTGTCGGAGACATCGACCAGATAGACGACTGCCAGCTTATCGGCGCCGCGCACGATCTGCGTGCCCGCGAGCGCAAAGATCAGCAGCGTGAAGATCAGCACGCGCAGAACGAGACTGGCAATATCGCGCCCGCGCCGGAAGCGCACACGCGGGAAACCGAGATAGATCACGACGGGCAGCGCCAGCAGCAGCAGCAGCGCCAAAGGCGTGGAAAAAGTCATCAGATAACTCTAAACTTTCACTCTCATGATCATTGTAAACCCCAAAAACTGCCCTCGCCCGACCCTATGTCCTTGTGCCGCGAATGGGACGGAAAACGGTCGGGGCGTGCATCCGGCGTTGATAGACGACCCACTCGATCAGGAGAACGATTAGCGCCAGCAGCGCCAGCAAAGGCCAGTATTCACGCTGACCGATCTCAGCTTCGACGGCCTGCGTGATCACCTGATTGCCGAGCGTGAGGGTCGGCTGCGGGGCGATGCTGCTCTCGACCGGATCGAACAGATTGACGGCAAAGGATGCGCTCTGCGTCACCTGATCGCCCTTGAGGGCATCAATCGAATACAGACCCGGCACGGCGGTGTCGGCGAACGAAAGCGGCGAGCCGACGTAGGGCAGCGAACGAGTTGCGCCACCCGGAAGTGTCACAAGCACGGAATCACTGTCCACCCCCGGCGTGATCGCCAGCGAGTCGCCGACTTTGAGGCCGTTGGGCGCATTGATCAAGTCCTGGGGTGAATACCAGTTCATCAGCGACGACATCAGAATAGGCCACTGAATTTGCAGCGGCAGATCGCTGTCGCGCAGGTCGAAGGGGAGAATGGCAATCTGATGCCCGTTCTGCTCGCCTGCCAGCAGGAGCGGCCCACCATCGACCTGAATCAGCGGCGCTGCCCAGGACGCCGCAACCTGCTTGAACCTGAGGACATTGACGTTGCTGAAATCGACAAAGGCCATGCGCGGATCGTTGCGCTGGACACGCGGATTGCTGGTCTGCGTACTTTCCTGCCCGACGGCAAAGAGCGCGGTCGAAGTTGGTGGATTGACGAACAACATATCGCCCTGCGGCAGCGTCGGCGGCACCCAACCATCGAAAATGTAGAGGTCGAAGGGTTGGGTGGATAGGCCGCGTTTGATGTCACCCTCGAACAAGTCGATGGAAGGCAGGCTGCGCAGGACCTGTCCCAGAAACAGATTGCCTTCAGACATGAGCAGCACGCGGCGTGTGCCAGCATCGGATGAGACCGCCCAGGCTGTGTTGTCTTCCGGCAGATAATCGGTATAGGTCGAGCTGACGGGCAGCGTCAGACCCGCTTCAAGAGTCGTGAAATGATCGGGCAAGCCCTGCGAGAGCGCCAGCGGAACGCTGCTGTGCGCAGGCACGTCGTAATCCTGCGCGGTCAGCAGCACACCATCGACCTTGAGATCGAAGACGACGCTGGCGGGGTCGCTGCCGTAGTTGGTGATCTGCGCGAACAACTGCGGCGCTTGCCCCGCCAGTGAGCGCGTCGCCAGCGCCGAGATCGCCAGATTGTCATCTGAGCGCCCAATCGGAATATAGCGAAGCGCACCGGGGATGGCAGGCAGGCGCACCGAGTCGCCGAGACCACCGTCGCCGATGATGATGGCGCTGAAATCCGCCGAGCCAACCGATCCCGCAGCGGCGAGAGTCAGGGCAGCGTTCCAGTCGGCGCTGGCCTCGCTCGGCTGCGCGCCGTTGATGGCATCGCGGAGCATTTTCTGGTCGCTGGTGTAAGGTGTCAGCACTTCGGGCGATGCGGCGGCGTTGATGACGGTCATCGTATCGCCGGGGTTCATGGTATCGACGATTTCGAGAGCGCGCTGCTTGGCTTCGGCATAGCGCGTTCCCTCCGGGGAATCGGTGGCGTTCATGCTAGCGGAAGCGTCGAGCAGGACGGCAATTTGCCCGGTGCTGACCGCAGGTACGGTGATGAACGGTCGCGCCAGCGCCAGGACAATCAGCGCGAGGATGATCAACTGCAAGAGGAGCAGCAGATTGCGGCGCAGACGCTGCCAGGGCGCGTTGGCCTCGCGATCCTGAAGCAACTGCTGCCAGAGGAAGGTGCTGGAAACGGTGATCTCGCGGCGGCGCAGGCGCAGCATGTAGAGCAGGATAATCGGAATGGCGAGCAAGCCGCCAATCAACGCCAAAGGCGTCAGGAAAGACATGGGACACCATCAAAGATAAAGAACAAAGATTTAACGCAAAGACGCAAAGAAGAAAAGCAAGACGCAAAGAAATAGGTCATAAATTATTCACCACGCGATGGATTCCATCCTTGACATACTTTGCGCCAAAATTGATTACCAGCGCTAACTTCAAATCGGTTAGCTTCAAATAAGTTTTCGCCTGCGCTTCAAAGACGGAGTGATAGATTACAACGGCCTTGCATTCCACAATTACCATATCATTCACAACGACATCAAGCCGGAGCGGATCGGCAAGCGTCACGTCTTTGTAAGTAATCGGAAGCTGCTTTTGCCGTTCAACTCTTAATCCGCTTTGCATTAATTCCCAGACTAAAGCTTCTTCATACACACTCTCCAATAAACCGGGGCCGCCGAGTGTCTGATGAACTTCAATGGCCGCTTTGATAATGCGATGACTTAGTTCATCTTCTGTCATTACTAGCCCCTGAAAGTGTGAGACACATCTCGAAAATTCTTTGCGTCTTTCTTTTACCCTTTGCGCCTTTGCGTTAGATCTTTAGTTTTTCAACTCGTCGCGGACTTTCATGGGCAGCAATCGTTAGCTTTCGAGTTTGCGATAAATTTCGTGCAGGGCGACCTGACCACATTTTCGACAGCGCATCACCTTTTTGGGATTGCCCGCCGCTTTCCAGCGAACGCCGCCCACGTCCCAGACGGACATTTCATTGCCACATTTGCTGCACTTGATCATCCAACTGCGCGATTCGGCTTCCATATCGGCAGCCCATTTCTCCGGCAGCACGCGCTTGAGAAATTCCTGCGTTCGGCTCACCTGACCACTCCCAGTTTACGAAGATCAGACAGAATAACTTTTTCCCAGGCGTAATTCGTCTCAATCGGGAGATAATGCACGCCGCGCTTGACACAATCGGCGCGAATGCCATCGCGCCACGCCTGCACACGCTCGATATACAACTGGCGCATCCCACCGTCGATAGTGACTTCCTGCGACATCCCGGTCTCGATGTCCACCAGCCGCAGATCGCCTGCCAGCGGCGGTTCGATTTCGTCGGGCGACAGGACATGAACGATGCCGACCTCATTGCCTTTGCCGAGCAGAACATTCAGACCATCGGCGTAGCCGGTCGGCGAAAACATATCGCTGACGATCACGACCAGACCGGGACGTCCCGCGCGTAAGGCGTAATCTTTCAGGCCGCTGTTCAGATCAGCCACGCCGCGCGGTTTCAGATCGTTGATGAAATTGAACAGGCGCACGCTGTAGCCGCGTCCACGCGCCGGGCCAAACTGCTTGATACCACCCTCGCCCAGTGCTGCGACAATCAGGCGATCATTTGTCATGAGCGAGATATAGCCCAGCCCCGCGATCAGGCGGCGGGCGTAGTCGAATTTGTACAGTTCGGGGTCGCCCTCGCCGCCCCAGTCCATGCTGGCAGACGTGTCGAGGATCAGATGAACGGCGAGGTCTTCTTCGTCTTCGTAGAGCTTGGTCAGCGGACGGTCTAGGCGAGCATAGATGTTCCAGTCGAGGCGGCGCAGATCGTCGCCGGGAGTGTAGTTGCGATAGTCGGCAAACTCGATGCTTGTGCCGCGTTTGGTCGAGCGGCGCTCACCTTTGATCGCACCTGCGCGCACATGCGAAGCCGTGATCATCAGTTGTTCGAGCTTGCGGCGGGTCTTTTCGTCAAAGAGCGGTTGGTCGGGCATAGTTTACTTCGTCTTGGGCAGCGATTTGATCACTTCGCTGATGATCGTGTCTGGCGAAATACCTTCCGCCAGCCCCTCGAAATTAAGCAGGATACGATGGCGCAGCGCCGAGGGCGCGACCGCTTCGATGTCCTTGAAGCTGACCTGCAATTCGCCGTCAAGCAGCGCGTTGATCTTCGCGCCGAGGATCAAGCCCTGCGCGCCGCGCGGACTTGCCCCATAACGGACGTATTTCTTCACGATCTCCGGCGCGCTGGCGTCTTCGGGATGGGTGGCGACGATCAGGCGGGCGACGTAATTGGTGACGTGGGTGGCAATCGGCGTATTGAGCGCTAACTGACCCAGCGAAATCACCTGCTTGCCATCGGCAACCTTGCTGGCTTCGGGAATCTCTGCGCCCGTTGTGCGGTCGAGAATAGCGATCAGCTCATCAACCGTCGGGTAATCGACGTTAACCTTGAACATGAAGCGATCCAACTGCGCTTCCGGCAGTGGATACGTACCTTCCATTTCGAGCGGGTTCTGCGTTGCCAGCACGAAAAACGGCGCTTCAAGCGGATAGGTTTTGTTGGCGACGGTGACCGTTTTTTCCTGCATGGCTTCGAGCAGCGCCGACTGAGTTTTCGGCGTCGCGCGGTTGATTTCGTCGGCGAGGACGAGGTTGGCAAAGACTGGCCCCGGCTGGAAGCGACGAATCTTGGTGCGTCCATCCTCCGATTCTTCGAGGATGTCCGTCCCGGTGATGTCGGCGGGCTGCATATCCGGCGTAAACTGAATGCGCGAGAATTTGAGATCGAGCGCGTCCGCCATCGTGCGAATAAGCATGGTCTTGCCCAAACCGGGGACGCCTTCGAGCAGGGCGTGCCGTCCGGCGAGAACGCAGATCAGGATGCTGCGGACGACGTCCTCCTGCCCGACGATCACGCGCTTGACTTCGCGCTCTATCGCCTGAACGGTCTGGCTGAATTGTTCCAGATTTGCGACTGCGGGGGTGGTGGTCATCATCCCTCTTTTGAATTATCAACGATCTACAGGTAATACACTCGAACAAGTGTTTTGGCTCAATTTTGGGGAGTGTACTTGCGCAATTTATCCTGTTTAACCTTTATGGCGACCCTTCGGGAAAGATCGCCACAAACGAATCCTTTCCTGAGCGTTTCACACAATATCACTTACGGCTTCGGTTCCAGCGAGGTGAAGTAGTCACGCACCACGTCGCGCAAGCCGAGCGGCACGTAATCGCTGTTGAGCGCCTGATTGGCGGCGTTGGCGTAATCGCTGAAGACCTGGTTGTACGGCACAGTAACCTGCCCGTTCGGATTTTCGACGAAATCGCCTTCCTGAATCGGCGTATTGCTGGCATCGGGGTTAAGCTGAACATTGTTGCCATCGTTGGCGGCTGGGCCGATGCGGCGCGGCACGTTCACCGCCTCAAAGTCACGCTGGCCTGTACCGTCCGGGTTATTGCTGGCAGCGCCCTGACTGACGGCACTCTGCTGCTGACCATTATCGTCACCGTGCGGGTCGCCGGATTGATCGCCCGCTGAAAGTGCGCCCGTTTGCTGAGACGTCGTACTCTGTCCGCTTTGCTGCCCCTGCTGTCCCTGCTGCCCCTGATCACCGGGCTGCTGGCCTGACTGCTGTCCGCTTTGCTCCCCCGGCTGGTTTTGCTGACCGGGCTGCTGACCCTGTTGATTGCTGGCCTGCTGCCCCTGCTGGCTCTGCTGCTGTCCCTGCTGTCCCTGCTGCCCCTCCTGATTGCTCTGCTGCCCCTGCTGATTTTGCTGTCCCTGCTGCTGACCCTGACTCTGCTGCTGGCTTTGCTGGCTCTGCGGCTGACCCTGCTGGCTCTGTTGGTTTTGCTGACTCTGCTGACCTTGCTGGTTTTGCTGCTGCGCCTGACTGATCTGCTGTCCGCTTTGCTGCGCCTGCTGCGCGGCATTATTCAGGTTCTGAGCGGCCTGCTGCTGCTGCTGAGTTTGCTGCATCTGCTGCTGCATCTGCTGCGATGCCTGTTGAAGCTGCTGCTGCGCTTGCTGGGTATTCCCCTGCTGTAGCTGCTGTGCCGCCTGCTGCATCTGCTGTGCCGCCTGCGGATTGGTATTCTGGAGCGCCTGCGCGGCGTTCTGGAGTGCCTGCTGGGCGGCCTGCTGCTGCGCCTGCGTCATATTCGGCACGTCCTGCGCCATCTGGTTGAGATTCTGTGCCGCCTGTTCCATCGATGCGCCGCTCTGCTGCGGATTGTTGGAATTCGCGCTGGCCTGACGAAGCGCATTGGCTGCCTGCTGAAGCGCGGATTGATTCAGTCTCGACTGCTGGTTGAGCTGGTCGGCATTGTTTTGCAAATTCGACTGGACGCTCGACACGGCTGCGAGCGCTTCCTGCGGCGTGATATTGGGCTGATCGAGCGTGTTGGTAGCCGTTTTCAGTTGTTCGAGCAGCGTGCGGCGCTGCTCATTGCCGAGCGAGGTATCAGCGGCGATGTCCTGCGTCGTCTCGCGCAGTTGATCGGCGGCATTGTTAATCGCCTGCTGCTGAATCGATGCCTGTGAAAGCGCGTCCGCCTGCGGATTTGGCAGCAGAAGCAGCAGCGCTAGCAGCGCTGCCATCGCGATCACGAGCGCCCAATCGCGCCTGCGCAGCATCATCGGCAGATGCTCGCCGATGCGAACAGCGCTGGCTTTCTCACGCGCGAAGGCCATCTGCCCCTGCGTCAGTTCGTCGTTACTGTGAATCGACTGCGCACCAAGTTCGAGCGCGGTTGAAACGCGTTCATTGAAACCAAGACGATGATCGAAGCGCTGCGCCGAAAGCAAAACAGGTCGCCGCCACAGCCAGATCGCCAGCACAAAGACGATCATCCCCAGCAGCAGCAGAGCACCCGCGATCAGCCCGATTTGCTGCGGCAGCAGCCAGGGGCGCAGCCACGAAATCGCCGCCAGCACCAGCCCGATTCCCAGACCGGGCAGCAGACTACGCGGCAGCCAGAGCAAGGTTTGCTGCAAGCGCAGCCGCCGATCCCAGCGCTTAACAACGCGGGTCAGCGCGACGTAATTTTCGTGAAGTGCGGGGAGTGTTTGGGTTGCCATTACGAAACCCGATTCTCTCTTTTCAATCGAGCGATAATTTCGAGCGCTTCTTCATACGTTCTGGCGAAGAAGAGACTCTGGCGGTGGCTGATCGCCATATACACAGTCATGAAAATGTCCACGAGGTTGATCAGCATCTCGTCCGCCGTAATCACGACCGCCCCTGCCCAATTAGGCGGACGCATCCGGCTGAGATTGCGACCTTGCCAGAGGCTCCCCAAAGGGGCAATCTCGCTGGTGCTAAAATCATTGACGATGTATATCGGATGACTCACCGTGCGCATCATCAGGACAACCTGCATCCCGGCGTTGCGGAACTCCTCATTGCTCCAATGCCCCTGGTAAGTCATGCAAATCAATGTCTGCTGTTCATCCCCCCAGGCAACCGTGATCCCCATGAGAGTTTGCCTTTTGATGAACTGTGTCTAACTCCATCATAATTCATAAACGTGTTTCGCGGGCATTTTAGATGGAACTCTGTTTGGTGCTGCGGATCGTCAGGACGATCAGCACGGCGGAAACTGCCAGATAAATGATCGTGAAGGTGATCCAGGGCGAGACCAGCGGAATGGTGCTGCCGTCGCTGCGCAGCGTATACGACCAGAAGCCGAGCACGCGCTGGTTGACCAGTAAATCCTGCGCCGACAAGCCCGCCGCAACCGGGTTCACGCTCGTCAGGAGCAGATCGAGATAGCGGACAATCGTCTCCAGAATCGGCGAGATCGCCGCGCCTGTTTTCGCAAAGATCAGGTCATTGATGACATTCAACACGGTCGAAAAGACGACCGGGGCGACGAACATCGCGCCGAGAATTACGCTGTAGGCGCGCACGCTGGCGACCAGGGTACGCGGCATCGCCGCCGAAAAATAAATGCCAACCGTACCGAGCGCGACCGCCGTGACCATCAAAATGACGAACGACAGCACCAGTTCAAGCTCACTGACGCCGCCGAACAGGAAGGCGATACTTTGCAGCGGGATACCCGACAGCAGGAGCAGCAGAATATAACCCAGCGCCGATTCGAGCTTGCCGATGACGAACGAGGGCGTCGCCAGCAGCGTCGTTTGCAGCAGATCATAAGTCTGGCGCTCGCGCTCGCCAGTGATCGCCCCGGCAGTGAAAGCAGGCGCAATGAAGATGATCAGCAGTAGTTCGATACCGACGACGCCCAGAAACAGCACGCGCCCGATCTCACCCGCCGCCGCGCTTCCACTGGCGCGGGTAATCGAACTGTAGACCAGATAGAGCAGCGTCGTGAACCCGCTCATCAACCCCAGGTAAACCGTAATCACGGCGAAGGCACGCACGCCGCGCATTCGTCCGCGCAGTTCCTTGAGCATGACCGGGTTGACGCGAAACGCCTGCACATCGGCACGCAGCGCGACGATTGCCCAAGCCGCGAAACCGATTGTCACCAGTGCAGGCGTAAAGCCGAGCACCAACAGCGCCGCCAGATTGCCGACAATCAGCAGCACGAGCGCGGGCAGCGCCCAGACTTCACGCGCCAGCACGCCGACCATGACCACCAGCAGCAGACTCAGGTCAAACAGCGTCAGCAAAATCACGACCGCCAGCGCTGCATCCGCCGCGCCCACATAGCGAATCAGCAGGACGCTTTGCAGAATCGCGAACAGGCCGGGGATGATGTGCAAGGCGGCGATTAGCCCGAAAATTACGCCTGCCACCGCGATAATGGCGTTGGCGAATGCGCCGCGCTGCAAGATGTTGCCCGCGTGTTCGAGCAGCAGTTCGCGCGGCGAGAGGGCTTCGAATGTGAGGGTTTCGGTTGTCATCGGCTCAAATCCACTTCTAAAAATCACTCCGGTTTTCGCTTCCGGTAGGGCTTCGCTCAAGCCTACCGTTGTTCCCTTCCGGGGGTTTCCGGTCGCGTAGCAAGGGGAGACGTTCCCTTCCGGTTGGCGGTGCTTATACTCCTATTGAACCACAGAGGACACAGAGATCACAGAGAAAAGCATTTCTTTCATTAAGCGGATTAATTGGATAGGAAACACGAGCAAAGCGCAAGCAGAACTCAGAATTGGCGAGATGTGTCGATGGGGAAGGGCGCACAGCCGTGCGCCGCTACCAAAGCGCCGCGTGCAAAAATGGACTGGTTGGGTAGAAAGCGCGGGCGAGGCGTGCCTCGCCCCTACAAAAAACTCGATCATCGTTACGCCTGTAAATACTGCGATTAAAACCTGTTTACTCAGCACTCAGTGCGTGTTTGCAAATAAGAGATTATGGTCATTTTGCCCTCATCCCCTGCCCCTTCTCCCTCATGGAGAAGGGAAAGTCCCTCGCCCTGAGGGTTGAGGACAGGACAGTTTTAACACAGCAAAGGTCTATCGGGGCGAAAGTATAAGTCAGGAGAAAAGGAGTAGGTTTTCGTCAGGGTACGTTGGTGGCGCAACCAGCGGAGACCGCGACGAAACAGGCT
>DAOUCB010000054.1:0-7909 GCA_034432495.1 Anaerolineae bacterium
AGCCTGTTTCGTCGCGGTCTCCGCTGGTTGCGCCACCAACGTACCCTGACGAAAACCTACTCCTTTTCTCCTGACTTATACTTTCGCCCCGATAGACCTTTGCTGTGTTAAAACTGTCCTGTCCTCAACCCTCAGGGAGAGGGACTTGGAAACCCCGATCTGAGTCTCCCCCTTTCTATAAGCGAAGCTGTAGGGAGAAAGGGCAGGTCTAAGACCTGCCCCTACGCTGATTTTGCCACGATTAATCCACAAAACAGACGATTATCGGTTAACGATAAGATCACGCCATGGCGTACCCCTACAAAGATCGATCCGGCAGCAAGCGCATAAAAATATCCCCGACGGATCGATGATCCGCCGGGGGCGTTTGGGGAGACGCGCTAACCGAGTCGAAAGTTGGGCGCACGACCGTGCGCCCCTACAAGAGCAAGGGCGCACACACGGGTGCGCCCCTACAACCCCTCTATCCCCGCTGACCAAGAGCAGGTCAGCTTCCCTTTCTCCCACGCCATCGGGGAGAAAGGGAGAAAAACAGGCCATTTCAATTAGGGAGATAAGTGGGTAAAGCCCAATTATCAAAACAATACGCACCATTCATCGCTGCCGAGAGATGATGTTGTTTAAAGCGCAAAAGACCAAAACGGGCGCAGCACGCTGCGCCCCTACAGCCCCTCACCCTCGTTCCCTCTCCCACGCAAGCGTGCGCCCGAACAAATTCGGGGAGAGGGAGGAAAAACGCCGTGTTGGGCTACAAAATTCCGCTCGTAGAGCTGACGATTCATTTTCGGACAAGCCTACACGGGTGCGCCCCTACAAGAGCAAGGGCGCACACACGGGTGCGCCCCTACAAAAATCCACCGAATTTTGATTGGCTGTACTTAGCGCGGGATGTAGGTGTAGCTGATGGTGTCGTCGGTGATGGTGATAGCGGTCACGACACCTGCCGGAGCGTTCTGCGAGACCCAGCGATGCCAGGATGCCGCCAGCGAGGCGTTGATCTGCGCAACCAGTTCAGCGGAGGCGGGCTGACCATCAGCGGTGATGGAAACGACTGTCCAATCGACGCGCCCGTTGTTGACGGTCGGCGTGAGGGTCACGGCGACGTTGGATGTCTGGACACCGCTGCCGCGCTGCCGCCAGGTGAGCGTCGCGGTGATGGTCACCTGATTGGGCTGCAAGTTGACATACTCGTTGGTGATGCTGCGATTGGCCGGGTTGGTGACGCGATAGGTGCTGTTGATCTGCGCTTCGCTGTACGTGACGGTTGTCGGCGTGCCGCTGGCAGGCGGGACGGGTTCGTCCGTGCCAGTCACGGGCGGAGGGACGCAGCCTGCTGCCCAGGGAACGTAGGTGTAGCTGATGGTGTCGTCGGTGATGGTCAGGTCGGTGACGCGCCCGGCGGGGCCATTTTCACCGAACCAGCGACGCCACGAGGTCGCCAGCGAGGCGTTGATCTGCGCGATCAGTTCGGCGGAGGCGGGCTGCCCATTGGCGGTGATCGAGACGACCGACCAGTAGACGCGCCCATTGGTGAGGCTGGGGATGAGCAAGGCGACGACGTCATCGGTGCGCAGACCGCTGGTCGAGCGCCAGGTGTAGGTTTCGCTCAGGAGCACCTGATCGGGCTGCAAATCGACGTAGACATTCGAGACGTTGCGATTGGCTGGATTGGTGACGCGAAAGCTGCTGTTGATTTCGGCTTCGGTGTAGGACTTGGTGACGGGCGTGCCGGATGTCGGACAATCCTGGGCGCTGGTGAGCGGAATGCTCACAGCCAGCAGCGCGACTATCGCAGTCAACAAAATCATAAACTTCTTCATGCAATTTCCCTCCTCTTTCGGCGCACAAGGGTGCGCGAGTAGATGTTTCCACTTTAGGAGCGAGTTGTTGTCGAAGTGCATGAGGGTTGTAAGCGGAACGTAAAAAGAGTGTAACAAGTCAGGAACGCCCCAGCGCGCAAAGCAGTGTTATTATTACACCCCGTAATCTTATTTTTGACCGGAATTTATGCCTTTCATCGAGGAAGCCGACTGTGAAAAAGCTGCTGCTGATCATCGTCCTCTGCTGTTTCGCATTTGCGGGCATCACATACGCGCAGGAAAGCGGGCCGGACAGCTACCCACCGGGGACAAATCCCCTGACCGGGCTGACGGTCGATCACCCGGAAAATCTTGACCGCCGCCCGATGATCATCAAAATCGACAACTATCCCGCCGAAGTTCGCCCACAGTCTGAGGTGATGCAGGCCGACGTGGTGTGGGAGTATCTGCTGACGGGCGGGGCAACGCGCTTCGCGGCAATCTATCTCGCCAACGATCCTGATCACGTGGGGCCGGTGCGCAGCGCCCGCCTGACCGACTTCGAACTGGCACGAGTCTATCGGGCGCTGTTCGTGTATTCCGGCATGGCGCAGGGCGAAATCGACGTGCTGAAAACCGATAGGCTGGCGATTTCGCGGGCGGTGACGGGCGGCTGTCCGGCGCTGTGCCGCTTTCCGAAAGCGGGATTGGCTTACGAGCATACCCTGTTTGGTGACGGCGTGGCGCTGCGGGCGCTGGCGGATCAACTGCACCGGGATACGACGCCGGAGCCGCTCTACGGGATGGCCTTCGACGACGCCGCGCCGACGAACGGCACAGCGCTGAGCGAGATTCGCGTTGGCTACCGTCAGACCGACATCGAGTGGACGTATGACGCAGCGAGCGGGCGCTGGCTGCGTGCCGAAGATGGCACGCCACACCTCGACGCCTCGACTAACGAGCCAATCAGCGCGGCGAATGTGCTGGTGCTGGAAGCCGATCACATCGAGCAGCCCTACACCGCCGATGGCTACTGGGGACCGGGGAATTTCGCGTACTCAACGCCGCTGATCGGCGAGGGACGGGTGTTTCTGTTCCGCGATGGAAAATACATCGAAGGCGTGTGGAAACGCAGCGACCGCCGCGAACCACTGCGCTACTATGACCTTGCGGGGAACGATCTGCTGTTCAAGCCGGGGAATACGTGGGTCAACCTGGTGCCGCGCTGGACGAACGGCTTTGAACTGACGTTCATGCTCGACACACCGATCACGGGGACGATCAGCGCGCCACGCGGGGCGAACCTGCGCACCGGCCCGGCAGAAGGTTATACGTCGCTGGGCGCGGCTCCGGCGAACATCCCGGTGACGGTGGTCGGGCGCAACGGCAAGGGCGACTGGGCGCAACTGCTCGAACCGGACGGATCAACGGTATGGGCGGCGGCGACGGAGCTGACGCTCAATGGCGACCTGATGACGCTGCCCTGGTCGCGCTCAAGCTATGAACGATAGGAGCAACCTCACCCTGACCTCGTTCCTCGGTCGTGCCCTCTCCGTATGCAGTTTAACTATTTAGGACGGAGAAAAGGGCGCACACACGGGTGCGCCCCTACAGCCCCTCTATCCCGGCTGACCGTGCGAACTTCGTTCGCATTGCAGGTCAGCTTCCCTTTCGCGCGAACAAGTTCGCGTTACGCAAGCGGGGAGAAAGGGAGAAAAACGACGCGATGGAGAGGATTAAACTCCGTATTCATTTGTTAAAAAGCATATGGAGAGGGCGGCGGCGCAGCGGGCGAGGTCAGGGTTTCAGCAGATTACTTCTTCAAATGCTGGTAGCTCTCAGGATGCTGGATGAGAAAGTCGCGGAGGGAATGCGCGGGATGCCCGGTTAAGCGCTCGACATCGCCGCTGATCAGGCTCATTTCGCCGTTGGCAATCGCGGTATAGGTGCTAATCCAGCCTTCGACCAGAAAATCGGGGGCGTTGTAAACCGCGCGTGATTGTTTCGCCTCGTCAAGTGTTTCCTCGTGATAGGCCAACGGTCGCCCGACGAACTCGGACAGCAGCGCCGCTGTTTCCGTCAGGGTGAGCGCTTCCGGCCCGGTATTGTTATAGGTCTGTCCATCATGACCAGGGCTGGTGAGAACGGCGGCTGCAACTTCCGCCACGTCGTCACGGGTGACGTAAGCAGCCCGTCCAGCGCCAGCAGGGCCGCGCACGATGCCATCTTCCCCAAATAAATTGGGCACAAAGTCGGCATAGAGGCTGGAGCGCAAGAAAGTAAACATCGCTCCGCTGGCACGAATATATGCTTCGGTGTGAAAGTGCTGACGCGCCAGCGTAAAGGAAGCATCGGGCGCAGCCGAGAGAAACGAGAGATAGACGATCCGTTGGACGCCAGCAGCTACTGCGGAATCGACGGCAGCATAATGCTGACTCAGGCGATCCGCGTCTTCACGCCCGGAGACGAGAAAGAGCGTTTCGACACCACGCAGCGCCGTCGTCATGGCAGGTACATCCGCATAGCTGGAAGCCTGAGCAACCGAAGCGTTGGGTAAAGCCGGTGCTTTGCCGGGATCACGAACGATGAGGCGCTGCGGAAGGCCGCGCTGCGCCAAGAGCGCAGCAACCTTTCCACCAACCGCCCCCGTCGCCCCTGTAATGCCGAACCGATGCTCTGGCGGCGAAGTTTCAGTCATGGCTGCCCTCTCATTCAATCGGCCTAAAGATCAGTAGAAATACACTGGTAGGATTTCGCAAAATCACGCACTCTGAACATACAGAAGGATGCACGAAACCTAAACTTACGCTTTTCAAGCACAGGAACAGCTTTATGACGATAGACTCAAAAACTCAGGCCGCGTCGGCAGGCGGGGCAGTTCTGCTGGCGACGATTCTGGCGTCGAGCATGGCCTTTATCGACAGTTCGGCGCTGAACGTCGCGCTGCCCGCTTTGCAAGCTGACCTCGGCCTGAACGGTTCACAGCTTTTGTGGGTGACGAACGCCTACCTGCTGGTGCTGTCGGCGCTGATTCTGCTGGGCGGTTCGCTGGGCGACCATTACGGGCGCAAGCGGGTGTTTGCCTTCGGGATTGGCCTGTTCACACTGTCGTCGATGGCCTGCGGCTTCGCGCAGGACGCCACCTTCCTGATTGTGGCGCGCGCGGTACAGGGCATCGGCGGGGCGCTGCTGGTTCCCGGCAGTCTGGCGATCATTTCGGCGTATTTCCCGGCGGAAGGTCGCGGCAAAGCGATTGGTACGTGGTCAACCTTCAGCACGCTGACGACGATTGGCGGCCCAATTCTGGGCGGTTGGCTGGCGGGGCATGGTCTGTGGCGAGCGGTCTTTTTCATCAACGTGCCGCTGGCAGCAATCGCCCTGTTCACGCTGATCACACGCGTGCCGGAAAGCCACGACGAACACGCCGCCAAGCAGTTGGATTATCTGGGGGCGGGGCTGGCGACGCTCGGACTGGCGGGGGTGACGTTTGGCTTTCTGCAAGCGGCAGAACTGGGCATGAGCGACGGGCAGGTGATCGCGGGGCTGGCGGTGGGGGTGATTGCGCTGATCGCCTTTGTGCTGGTCGAGGCGCGCAGCAAGCACCCGATGATGCCTTTACACCTTTTCCGTTCGCGTACTTTTGCAGGCACGAACCTGCTGACGCTGTTTCTGTACGCGGCGTTGGGCGTCGTGCCGTTTTTTCTGGTGCTTAATCTGATTCAGGTGCAGGGGTATCCCGCTGAAATTGCTGGATTCATCTTTCTGCCCTTCACGATTCTGATCGCATTGCTGGGGCGCTGGTCAGGCGGGCTGATCGACCGGGTGGGCGCACGCCTGCCGCTGATCGTTGGGCCGCTGATTGACGCACTCGGTTTCCTGCTGCTGGCGCTGCCGGGACTGACCGGAGGGCCGGATCACTACTGGACGACCTATTTCCCCGGCCTGCTCGCGCTTGGCGTTGGCATGGGCATCACGGTCGCGCCGCTGACGACCGCCGTGATGGGGTCAGCCCCGCAGGATATGAGCGGCACAGCGTCGGGGATCAATAACGCGGTGGCGCGCACAGCATCGGTGCTGGCGATTGCGATTGTCGGCGCGCTGGCGATTGGCATCTTCACGACCAACCTCGATACACGCACGGGGGGACTGAGCATTCCCGAACAGGCGAAAAGCGACCTGCGCGCGCAAGCGCAGCAGTTTGGCGCGGCGCAACCTCCAGCGGATTTGAGCGCGGAGCAAACGGCGGCAGCGACCGAAGCGATTCAACTGTCGTTTGTCGATACGTTTCGGGTAATTGCCGGGATCGGTGTGGGGCTGGCGCTGGTGAGCGCCCTGATGACTACGCTGCTGGTCGAGAAGCGACCGCAGCTCGCTGAAAGCGGAGCCTAATCATGAGTCTAGAAACGAATATTTATGCACCGGATGATCTGCCGCCGACCGTGCGCTACCAGATTCTATCGTTTCTGCGAGTCTGGGATACGGCGGGCTTCGTTGGGCGCGGACGGGGACGGCGCTGGATCAGCCGACCGGAGTTCAATCCGGTTCACGTGGTGCTGATGGATGATGATTTCGTGGTCGCGCACGCCGAGGTCGTTTCCGGGGCTTTCCAACACAATGGCATCGAATACAGCGCCTATGGCATCTCGGCAGTATTCGTCTATCCCGATTATCGCGGGTTGGGGCACGGCGTCGAGATTGTCCAGCGCGCGACCGACGTTATCGCACGGCAACCGGACGCCGATATTGGTCTGTTATGGTGCGCGCCAGAACTGCGGGGGTTCTATTTAAGCTGCGGCTGGACGCACATCGAAGGAGCGATCACGCTGCTGGGCGACACGCGAGAAAAAGCACAAGTCGATGACGCGGAAATTCTGTTCATGCGTTCTTTTTCGGACAAGGGACGCCAGCATCAGGCGGATTTCCAGACTGTGCCACTCTATTTCGGCTGGACGACGTGGTAGCTTTCAGACCGAAATGAGCGATGCGTCGATTTGGTGGAGAAAGGCAAGCGCCTCTGGCAGGGTATCAAAGCGTCGATAGGGTATGTGCGTAAACCTGCATATCAGTTCGGTAAACAGCGCCAGCGGTGCGCTCAGGTTTCCGACCACGACCATCCAGCCCGCGTTGGGGTGCGGTTTCGTCCGTTGTATGGCTTTGAGGCCGTCGCCGATACTCTCAATTTTTTTGAGCAGCCGAATGTCCACCACAAAATGAACTGGCGCGATCCCAGAAGCGGATAGCTTGAAAGCCTCCGGAGCAAACGCCCGAATATCTGCCGTCAAAAGCCGTTCTTCAATTTCGACAAGGACGATCCGTTCGGGTTCAATCCAAGAGGCTGTATAGGGTATGGTTTTTGCTCCTGTGTTGACTCAGACCTGAAAGCCAACCCAACTACCCACGCGAATGCTCATCCTCCGACGCTGGCGAGCGAGCCGTCAATTTCTTTGAGAAACGTGAGCGACTCTGGTACGGTGTCGAAGCGGCGGTAGCGTGAACGCGTCAGCAGCCCGACAAAGTCGAGGAAGAATTTCACCAGCGGATTCATTCTGCCAACGACGATCATCCAGCCCATATTGGGATGCGGCGGATTGCCCTGCACGACCTTGAGCGCTTCCGGCACATTCTCGACTTTCTGGAGGGAGCGGGTATCGACCAGAAAATGCACCAGCGGTGTACCCTGGGCGACATAGGTTCCTGCCTCGGCAATCAATGCCTGGACTTCGGCAGTGGTGAGCAGGCCATCGACCTGCATTAGAACAACACGATTCGGTTGAAACCAAGAGATTTTGTAGGGCATCATTCCCCCAAACGCAGACAGCACGCAAACGGCTGTGTTACACTCATTATGATCAGTGTAACATGACCGTCTGAAGGCACGCATGAAGAAATATGCGTCAGGAATATGCCGGGGGAAAAGATTTGGCGATTATACCCTCAGGGTAGGTATCGTAGGGGCACGCCATGAGGATGTTTAAAAAGCCCTCACCCTAAATCCCTCTCCCTCAAGGGCTGAGGAGAGGACACGTTTTACACGATGATGTGCATTCGGGGAAATTTCTCGCTCGACCCCACCCCCCGACCCCCTCCCCGAATTCAAGGAGGGGGCGAAA
>DAOUCB010000055.1:0-15658 GCA_034432495.1 Anaerolineae bacterium
CGGTCAATCTCCCTGTGAGGTTGACCGGTTTTTAAAAGTGACTCCTAGAGGAAAGTGCAAACGATGCCAGGAAAAAGTGGACGCTTTGCGATGATCGAGCAGTTTCTTGCCGACGACATCCACTTCATGTTCGGCAATCCGGGTACGGTTGAGCAGGGCTTCCTCGATTCACTGGAAGCGTACCCTGATTTCAAATACATCATGGGCTTGCAGGAAACGATTGCCGTCGGCATGGGCGATGGCTATGCCCGCGCCACCAAGAAGCCAACAGTTGTTCAGCTTCACAGCGGCGTTGGCCTGGGCAACGGGATTGGCATGATGTATCAGGCGATGCGCGGTCACGCCCCGCTGGTGGTGATTGCGGGTGAAGCCGGCATCAAGTACGACGCGATGGATGCGCAGATGGCGGCGGATCTCGTGAGTATGGCGAAACCGGTCACGAAATGGGCGACGCGCGTCGTCGATTCGAAGTCGCTGCTGCGCGTGCTGCGGCGCGCGATCAAGATTGCTTCAACAGCACCGATGGGGCCGGTATTTGTCTGCGTTCCAGCGGATGTGATGGACGAGGAAAATAACGAGCCGGTGTTCCCAACTTCGCTTTTGGATACACGGGTTGCGCCGACTGCTGAATGGATCAATGAGGCCGCCAGTAAACTGGTGGGCGCGGAACATCCGTTGATCATCGTCGGCGACGGGATCGCCTTCTCGCAGGCGCAGGATGAGCTGGCGCGTGTCGCAGAGGCGCTCGGCGCGGATGTGTGGGGCGGCGATGCTTCTGAAGTGCTGATGAGCTATAAGCACCCGCTGTACAAAGGCGGGCTAGGGCATATGTTCGGCCCTGCAAGTGCGAAGATCACGATGAAGGCCGATGCGGTGCTGGTCGCGGGAACGTATCTGTTCAACGAAGTGTTTCCGAACTTTGAGGGTATCTTCGCGGACGGTGTTCCGGTTATCCACGTTGACCTCAACGCTTATGAGATTGCCAAGAATCACCCAGTTGACATGGCAGCGGTCGCAGACCCGAAGCTGACGCTGGGAGCACTTGCCGACGCGCTCAACAGCACGATGACTGCTGCGCAGAAACAGGCTGCTGCTGCCCGTATGGAAGCCAGTCGTAGTGCTAATGAAGCTGCATTGCAAGCACAGCTTGCACACGATCAAACAGTTCGCGGCGAATTCCCGATGCACGCCTCTGTGTTCATGGAAGAACTTGCGAAACACGTTCCCGAAGATGTGATCATTTTCGATGAAGCGCTGACGACCTCGCCGGATTTGACTCGGTATATGCCACCGACGCTGCCGGATCATTTTTTCCAGACGCGCGGCGGATCGCTTGGTGTTGGCATTCCTGGAGCGATTGGTATCAAAGTTGCCAATCCCGACAAAACCGTGATCGGATTCACGGGAGACGGTGGCAGTATGTACACGATTCAGGCGTTGTGGACGGCGGCGCACTTCAAGATTGGCGCGAAGTTTGTCATCTGCAATAACCAGAGCTATATGCTACTCAAGCTCAACATCATGCAATACTGGAAAGAGCAAGTTGGCGTGCCTGCTCATACCTTCCCGCACAGCTTTGAGTTGGGGGATCCTGTGATTGATTTCGCTGCGCTGGCGCGCTCGATGGGGGTTCCTGCGGTATGTGTGGATCGGCCTGAGGATGTACCGAATGCGGTTAAGCAGATGTTGGAGACCGATGGCCCGTTTCTGGTGGATATGGTCATCACTAGCCATGTGCCTGGTACGTGATATTTAAATTCGTTGTACGCTAATTCGCGTTAGCCATTGACAGAGTAGGAGAACGAAGTGGCAAATCCATTGTCGCAAGAAACCGTCCGCGAGATGGCGGTACGGTGGTACAGCGGGCTGGACAACCACATCCCCGAAGTTGAAATGCTAAAGTTCCTGGTCACCGAAGATCTGGAAATGCAGTGGCCCGATTATCATGTGGTGGACCTGGCTAGCTTCGAGGGTTGGTACCAGCGCGCATTGGGAATCTTTTTTGATGAGCAGCATACGCTCAAGGAATTCACTGTGACGCCGAGAGCGGATGGCAACGCTGACGTGAAGGTGTTCGTCAACTGGAAGGCCCGCACGTGGACTCCAAGAGAAGCGAAGAGTAATTACGTAGACCTGGATATTCATCAGACGTGGATCGTCGCGCCTTCGCCAGATGGCACGAAACCGTTGATTAAGTTCATTCGGTTTGACGATGGTACGCCGCGAGAAGGCTCGGCAACGCTGTAAATAAGCATAAGATTGAGGGTGGTTTTGCTTATGCCGCCCTCAATTGTGTGTGAAAATCGCAAAAAGTTGTACGTCCAGCGACACTTCCTTATCTGCGATGACGACTTAAGCGATGGGATTAGGGTGATTACCAGTCCTTTGGGGCTGAATCGCATACAAGTACTGCACTTGCATACTAGGAGATACAAAATGGCAAATACTGATCTGGTTGCGAAGATGTATGAATTATTTGCTAAGGGCGATATGGAAGGCATCAAGCGCGATGTGTTCCATCCCAACATGAGCTGGACGATGCCAGGGCGTCATCCGCTTTCCGGTCGTATGGAAGGCGTAGACGCGGTAATCGCCTTCTTTGGCGCGCTGTTTCAGGCAGGCATCATTGTCGAGGACGCGCACTTTGGCGAACTCGATGACGGGACCGTGATCGAGAAGCACATGGGTCATGCCGATTTTGAAGGCAAGACGTATTACTTCCCCACCTGCACCAGCTACAAGATGAAGGACGGCAAGATTTTCGAAGTCCAGGTGCACAACGGCGATTATCCGACGGTTGAAAACTATATGTGCGCCGTGTTCAAACTGAAGCCGATTCCTGCTCGCCTGGCAGACTAGTAGACGAGGCAAACACAATGGCGAACATAACAGCAGAGCGTGTTAACGCAGCTTACGCTGCGCTCGGTACTCTCGATGACAAGATCATGGATGAGTACTGGGACAAGGATATGGTGTGGCTGGTTCCTGGTCACAATCCGCTGTCCGGTTGGTATCATGGACGGACCGCGTTCATCAATTTCATGAAGCGGGTCGGTGAACTTTCCGGCGGCAGCTTCAAGATGCAAGTCATCACGATCACGACGAACGAAGAATATTCGACCGACGTAACCAACAACCAAGGTTCACGCGCAGGTGCGCCGGACGTCAAGCTGAACATTGATGTCGGGCATACTCTACGCTGGCGCAATGGTAAGGTTATCGCTGGCAAGGGTGGTATCTTCGGCGACGGCACCGACCAGCACGATCATTTCTGGGGCTACCGCGTGTAGTCATGCTTTAAATAAATGACTGCGGCTGAGAGTTGCGCCTAACGCTGCTAAACTTTCAGCCGCAGGTTTTTATGAAAAATTAGTTCTTTTTGCGGATTACTTGAAAAGTAAACGTCAAATAAAGGACGAGATGCGATGCCAGTTATCACCATACAGTTCATAAAAGATGTGGTCGCAACACCTGAGCAGAAAAAGCAGTTGATTATCGAAATGACGAACACCTTCGTCGGCATTCTCGGTGATGTTGTCCGTCCATTTGTCTACTGCATTATCCAGGAGACGCCCCAGCAGGAGTGGGGTATCGCGGGGGTACCGATGCCGGATCTCGTGTACCTGACGAGTGATAAGCACGCGAAGGTGATTGAGCGTTCGAATGAGTTGATGCGTGGCGCAATTGCGCAAATGGCGGCTGCCCAGACCGAGGCGAATCGTTCGAAGGACGACAGCGCAGATGCTGTCTGGCGTGGGAGTTCGGCTTCCGCTAATGGTTCGAGCAGCACGTCTGATGCGGATCGGCGCTACTGGGAGCGCTGGTTCGACGAACTGTGGAATAAGAAAAACTACGACATCGTGTACGAATACGTTGATGAAGGTTTCACAGCGCATGGCGCAGGCGGTCAGGACATCAAGATGGGGCCGGAAGGGCCAAAGGGTATGGTCAAAGCATGGCACGCTGCCATGCCAGATGGACACATGACGATTGACGACATCATCACTGAAGGCGACCTCTCGACGATTCGCATGACGTGGGAAGCGACGCACACAGGCGCATTTGGCGATGTTCCAGCAAGCGGGAAGCATATTAAGGTGACTTCGACCGGGATTGACCGGGTGGTCAACGGGAAAATCACCGAAGGCTGGGGCGAACTCGACATGCTGGGCATGTTGCAGCAGATGGGTGCAATGCCCGCGCCCTAAATTCACCAGCAAATTAAGTATGTTTGTCTAGTTCTTGCACCTGATAGTAGGAAGAGGATCAAATGCCTGTTATTACCGTTCAGTTTATTCAGGATGTGGTTGCTACACCGGAACAGAAACGTCAGTTGATTATCGAACTGACGAACAAGTTCTGCGAGATTCTCGGCGACGTTGTTCGTCCGTTTGTCTACTGCATTATTCAGGAAACGCCCCAGGCAGAATGGGGTATCGCGGGCGTTCCGATGCCGGATCTCGTCTACCTGACCAGCGACAAACATGCGAAGGTGATTGAGCGCTCGAACGAACTGATGCGCGGCGCGATTGCTCAGATGAACGCGGCTTCTGCACCGAGCAATGGGAAAGTACCGGACGCAGCGGCTGAACATGCAGACGCTGTCTGGCGCGGTCAGTCTTAATAAGGTTCGCCTGCTAGGAAGAGAAGGTAGGGTTCATGCCTGTTATTACTGTGCAGTTCATCAAGGATGTTGTTGCCACTCCAGAGCAAAAGCGTGAGCTGATCATCAAGCTTACGGATACCTTTGTCGGCGTTCTGGGTGACGTGGTACGCCCGTTCGTTTACTGTATTATTCAGGAAACCCCGCAAGCGGAATGGGGAATTGCCGGCGTTCCTATGCCTGACCTGGTGTATCTGACCAGTGAAAAACACGCAGGTGTGATCGAGCGCTCGAATGAACTGATGCGCGGCGCGATTGCTCAGATGCAAGGTGGCTCCGCTCCACAATCGGCTGCCGATGCGGATCGACGCTACTGGGAGCGCTGGTTCGACGAACTGTGGAACAAGAAGAATTATGACATTGTGTACGAATACGTTGATGAAGGTTTCACGGCGCATGGCGCGGGCGGGCAAGACATCAAGATGGGGCCGGAAGGGCCGAAGGGCATGGTTCAGGCATGGCACGCTGCAATGCCAGACGGACACATGACGATTGACGACATCATCACTGAAGGCGACCTGTCCACGATTCGTATGACGTGGGAAGCGACGCACACAGGCGCTTTTATGGATATTCCAGCAAGTGGCAACCATATCAAAGTAACCTCGACCGGGATTGACCGGGTGGTCAACGGGAAAATCACCGAAGGCTGGGGCGAACTCGACATGCTGGGCATGTTGCAGCAAATGGGGGCGATTCCCGCGCCTGGTGGGCAGCCTGCACCAGCGCAGCCGCAGCCCGCCAGTCCTGAACAGGCGTTGTCGGCACGCAACACGGAAATCATTCAGCGCTTCAATCAGGCTGCCAACAGCAAGCAACGCGATGCTTTCTACGAACTTGTCCACCCGAATTTCATCAATCATACGGGTGCAACGGGCGACATGGTTGGCCCCAAAGCGCTGGTGGATTCGATGGAGCCGTTCTACAGCGCCATGCCTGACTGGCACGTAACCTCAGACTATACGGTTGCCCAGGGCAACCGTGTGGCGTCGCGTGAAACGGTTTCCGGAACACATCTTGGCCCGTTTATGGGGGCAGCTCCATCCGGAAAGAAAGTATCCTGGACGGGTCTCATCATCTATCGCCTTGATGACGACGGCAAAATCGTTGAGCGTTGGCAGGATTTGGACGGCATCAATATGCTCCAGCAGCTCGGCGTGATTCCGTCGAACGGATAGTTCATAGACTGCGGCGGGATTGGCCTGCTGAACCTTCCCCACAAGGAGAGAACCGGCGAGATGGCTACAGAATCAGAACGTAACAAAGCGGTTGTGCTGCAAATGTATGAAGAAGTCTGGAATAAGGGCAATTATGCCTTCCTGATGCAATCCGTTGCCGCAGACTTCATCGATCATGCGCCAACCGGTTTTTTCCAGTTTCCTGCGCACGGCTTAGCCGCAATTGCGGAAGCAGCGGTGAACTTTCGCAAGGCAATTCCTGATTATCACATGCAGATGATCCAGGCGGTTGCAGAAGAAGATCGCGTGGTCTATCTGGGGCAGATTACGGGAACCCATACAGGGGATTTCCTCAAGTTTCCCGCAACGGGCAACAAAATCAGCCTGATGGGCATCTACGATTATCGCATGAAAGACGGCAAGATTATCGAACGCTGGAGCATCTTCGACATGATGGGGTTGATGCAGCAGGTCGGCGCGATGCCAGCGGGTCCTGGTGGACATTAACTAGAGAGGATTGCCGTAATGGCTGAGTCGAAAAACAAACAGGTCTATCGTCGCTTTGTCGATGAAGTGATTAATAAGGGGAATCTCAGCATCATCCCGGAACTGTACCACCCGAACTATATCGATCACTCTGCGCCTCCAGGTGCATCCCACGAGGGAAGCGTCTTCGATCAGGTGGCGCAGATTCCGAAAATGTTCAGAGGCGCATTTCCTGACGTGCATTTCACGATTGAAGATATGACTGAAGAAGGTGACTGGGTGGCAACGCGCGTTACCGGGAGAGCGCAACATATTGGTCGCCCGTTTATGGGTGTTGACCCCACTGGCTGGAAGGTCGAATGGTCGTCGCTCGGATTTTTCCGCATTCAGGATGGCAAGATCGCGGAGCATTATGGACAACCCGACCTGATGGGACTGCGCCAACAAATTATGCGCAAGCCTGAGCCGGGTTCGCTCGACGAGGCGCGTGCAGTTGTCGCGCGCTATGTGTACGAAGTGAACATGCAGAATTACGATGCCTTTGACGATTTTGTGGTCGAAGACTATGTCGATCATGACCCCATTCCGGGGCAGCTCCCAGGACGTGAAGGTCTAAAGGCTGCCTACAAGGGCTTTTCGGATGCGTTCCCGGATATCTGGTTTACCTTCGAAGACCTGATTGCCGAAGGCGATTTGGTGGTCGGGCGTGGTGTGATCGAGGGAACGCAGCACGGCCCATTTCTGGCGCTGCCGCCGTCTGGAAAGCACATCAAGTGGACGGGTACACGTATGTTCCGTGTTCGTGATGGCAAGGTAAGCGAAGGCTGGATCAATTTTGACCTGCTGTCTGTGTTCCAGCAAATGGGAATCGCGTAAGACTCGCTTGAATTCACCCCATGTACATACCCTGTGTGTGGGGTGAATGCCGAGGGAATTATTCGAATTATGAGGGTGTACTGTGTCTAAACAAGATGAATTTAAGCGACGATTTCGGCATATTCCTGAAATCATCATGAATGAAGGTGAGCTTGATATTGCTGACCTTGAAATCGCAGAGGATTATGTCGAACATATCCCTATGCCCCCTCAGTTTCCGACGAATCGGCAGGGTTTTAAAGACTTTGTCGTCATGCTACGGACGGCATTTCCCGATCTCCACTATGATGTCGATCATCTGACAACTAACGACCTCATCGGTGAAAATCAGAAGGTAGTTCACCGTATTGTTGCTCATGCAACGCACGACGGCCCGTGGGGGGCGATTCCAGCCACGCACAAGAAAATGAGCTGGACTGAGATTCATATTGGGCTGTACGTTGAGGGCAAGCTCGTCGAACACTGGGGCAACATCAACACGCTTGCCATTATGCAACAGATGGGGGCAATTCCCGGTTGGTATGAGAAGCCTGCGGTTCCGGCGCGACCCAACACCGTTTCGAAAGACGTCACGACTTTCGAGGAAAATATCGCTATCGTGCGCCGCTTTATCCACGACGTGTGGAACAAAGGGCTGATGGATGTGACCGATACACTGATTCACCCACAGAGTATCGATCCCAGCTACCCTGAATTTCCCGTTGGGCCGGAAGGGGCGAAACTGGCGGTGACGATGTTCCGTCAGGCGTTCCCTGATTTGTATATGTTTATTGAAGACATCATCGCCGAAGAAGATATGGTTGCGATTCGGTTTGTGATGGCTGGGACACACGAAGGCATTTTCATGGACATCGCACCGACGGGTCGAACCGTTGAAGTTGGGGGATGCAGCATTTTCCATTTCGGCGATGGACAAATTATTGAGCGTTGGCAGGAATTTGATATGCTTGGTCTTTATTCACAGCTTGGGATGGGCGGCTAAAAATTGCTTTTTCAGGAGGATGTTTACGAAAAGGCACATCCCGTTTCAGTGCATTTTCTTCACTCGTCGAGGAGACCAAAATGTCGAAATTTGATGAACGAAGAGCATTAATCCAGCGGATGTACGACGAAACCAACAAAGGCAACGTCAACATTTTGAATGAGCTTCTTTCAGCCGACTTCGTAAGCTATGGAGGGGCCGGGTTTCAGGATTTGCATGGGCCGGAAGCGTTCATCAACCTTTACCGGACATTTGTAGCCGCCTTCCCTGATCTGAAGTTCGACGTGCAGCAGATTGTCGTCAGCGACGATGATTGGGCGGCTGTACGCGGCATTCAAACCGGAACCCATTTGGGGAACTTTCTGGGTATGGTTCCGCCTACAGGGAAAGCCGTTGCGTGGACGGGGACAGCAATTTTCAAGTTCGATGCGAACGGCAAAATCTGTGAGCGTTGGCAAGACCTCGATAACCTGAGTTTATTTCAACAACTGGGCGTGATTCCTGCTTTCGGCTCTGCCGGAGGCTGATTCCACTATTTCGACAATTTCGCTTTTCTGGCTCGGAAAGGATAGTTGCAAAATGTCTGTTGAACAAAACAAGCAAATCATGAGGCGCATGATCGAGGAGGTGTGGAACAAGGGTAATCTCCTCGTCGCGGATGAACTGTTTGCACCGACGCACACCAGCCCCAGCGCGCCTGACCTGCCGCCTGGCCCGGAAAGCGTCAAGATGCTGGTGACGATGTTCCGCAGCGCGATGCCTGATTATCAGATGAAGATCGACATGCTGATGGCGGACGAGCACAAAGTTGTGGCGCGCTTCACTCAGTGGGGGACGCACGTTGGCGCACCTTTGATGGGGATGCCGCCGAGCGGTCGCCGCGCCGAGTGGACGGAAATCGGCGTTCTGGAAATCGAGAACGGTAAGATCGTCAAGAGCTGGTACGAAGTAGATATGCTCGCGATGATTCAACAGCTCACCGGGCAGAAGTAGGGGATAGCATGACGAGTAAGGAAATTATCGAGAAGTATTTCGAATACGCCAACGCCGGCAAGTGGGATGCCTGGTGTGATCTGTTCGCGGTTGACGCGATTTATGAAGAGCAGCTTGCCGGACATATCGAAGGACGTGAAACGCTGCGCCCAATGATGGCGGGCTTCCCGCAAGCCTATAAGGTGTTCTACAACATCCCCCGACACTTCGTTGTCGAAGGCAATCAGGCCATGGCGATATCGCATATTACTGCGCAAGCCATGAAATATCCTGATGAGCAGATCGAGGCAGAGGCGACACTCTATCTCGAAATTGTAGACGGCGAAATCGCCTTTGCGCAGAATTTTCATGATTCGAAGCCGTTTGCGCCGTTCCTACGTCAGATCAGCGAGGGATAAGGCAGCGACATGAGCGAAAATTTCGATTACATTGTTGTCGGGGCAGGGGCGGGCGGCTCGGTCGTAGCCAATCGCTTAAGTGAAGACCCGAACGTAAAAGTTCTACTGCTGGAAGCGGGAACGGGTGAGATTCCGCCGACTGTGCGTATTCCGGCGGCATGGCCTACGCTGTGGAACACGGACATTGATTGGCGCTATATGAGCGTACCGCAGCCCGCGCTGAACGGTCGCCAGGTTTACGAGCCGCGCGGCAAGGTCGTCGGCGGTTCGAGCGACTTCTACATTATGATGCATATTCGTGGGCATCAGTCAGACTTTGATAACTGGGCCTACAATGGCGCGCCCGGTTGGGCTTATGACGACGTGAACAAATATTTCCAGAAGTCGGAAGACCAGGAAGACGATACGAGTCCCTGGGCAGGGCACGGCGGCGCAATCAGCGTGATCAACGCCAAGAATCACAACCCGAACCCGACTTCGGCAGCGTTCATCGAAGCGTGCGCTGAGCTTGGGTATCCCCGTACTGATGATTTCAACGGGCCAAACATGATCGGCGCAGGCTGGCATCACGTCAATATTAAGGATGGCAAACGTCACGGCGCGAATGAAGCCTATATCGAGCCGATTCAGGGAAAACGTGCGAACTTCACGCTCAGCCCGAATTCGCAGGCGACGAAACTCCTGTTTCGTGGGAAACGCTGCACTGGTGTCGAATACAAGCAGGGACGTAAGAAGGTCAAAGCTTACGCAGCGAAAGAAGTGATTGTCTGCGGTGGCGCGATCAATTCACCCCAGCTTCTGCTGCTCTCTGGGATTGGCAATGCTGATCACCTGAAAGCGCTCGGCATCGACGTGAAAGTCGATTTGAAGGGTGTGGGTGAGAATTTCCACAACCATGTGCTAACCGGGCTGATTTACGAGACGACACGCCCGGTGCCGCCGCCAAATCTGAATATGTCTGAATCGGCAATGTTCGTCAAGTCCGATCCCGGTTGGGTCGGGCCAGACCTGCAAATGGCCTTCGTTCATGTGCCGTTCGATATTATCATCGGCGCGAAGAACCCGAACGCCGTCAGTATGCTACCAGGGGTTGTGCGCCCCTTGTCGCGTGGATGGGTGCGTCTTGCGAGCAGTGATCCGCTGGCGAAGCCGCTGATTAACGCCAATTATCTGAGTGTCCAGTCTGATGTGGATCGTCTGGTCAAGACGATTGAGATTGGGCGCGAAATTTTCCACGCCAAAGCCTTCTCGGACTGGATTACAGGCAAAGAACTGCTGCCGGGGCCGAGCGTTAAGACCAAGAAGCAGCTTGAGGCATTCGTCAAACTGCGTGCCGATTCGTATCATCATCAGGCGGGGTCATGCAAGATGGGTCTCGATGAAATGTCGGTTGTTGACCCTGAATGCCGCGTTCACGGAATTGATGGGCTGCGCGTCGCTGATGCGAGCGTGATGCCATTCGTCCCGTCCGGCAACTGCCATTCCGGTATTCTGATGATCGGCGAGCGCGTCTCCGATTTAATCAAGCAGGCGAACAGCTAATTCACCACGACCGTATTTGACGGGGCGCGTCACAGCGCCCCGTCTTGTTATCATTCGTATCAGAGTGGGCAAACAATCCATGAGCTTGCAAGGTAAAAAAGTCGGCGTATTGATCGAGAGCGATTACTACGAGAAAGAAATATTCTACTATGAGCATCGTTTTCCTGAAGAGGGAATCGAACTCCACTTTCTCAGTCGCCTCTGGGGACAGCCTTACTTAACTTTCACGGGGCATGAGTACAAAGCACCGTTTGAATGTCACGAAAGTTTCGAAAATATGGATGACGAGACGCTGCGCAGTTTTTCAGCGATCATCGTCCCTTCCGCGATTGTGTCGGATCGGCTGCGCTACACGCCGGATGTCAAACAGGTCGCGCCTGCCGTCGAGTTCTTGAAACGGGCGTTTGCTGAGCCAACCATCACCAAAGGCATCATCTGTCACGGGATGTGGCTGGTTTCGCCTGCACCGGAATTGGTGCGCGGGCGCAAAGTCACTTGCCACAACAATCTTTACGGTGATGTGGTAAATATGGGCGCAATCTATACAGATGCAGATGTAGTGGTTGATGGCGATTTGGTTACGGGACGAACCGGTGGTCACTGCCATATGTTCGCCCGCAAGATTATCGACACCCTATACGAGAAAGAAGGGGGACGCTGATGGTTTTCTCTCACGTTGCCTTGACCTGCAAAGATCAGAAAGCGACCGAGCGCTACTATACCGATTATTTCGGTTTTAAGCGCGCTGCCGTGTTCGACATCGGGGGTGGGAACCAGTTGGTTTTCATCAAGTCGGGAGGCGTTTATCTTGAATTGTTTCCCGGCGCTGAAGACCGGGTCGGTGCAGCCCCGGCTGCGGATGGCGGCGGCGCTCAGGGCGTTCGCCACATCGCCTTTCAGGTCGAGGATGCCGATGCGACGATTGCGGCGATGGGTGATGCGGCAACGGTCACCCTGGGGCCGCTCGATTTTGATGGGTTCATTCCTGGCTGGCGCACGTACTGGCTTGCTGACCCGGATGGGAACATTGTTGAGGTCAGCCAGGGATTCAAAGACCAAGCTAATCCGCCTGCACTTGAGCCATAAGACGAGGACACTGTGAATAACTTCGATTTTACTTTTTCCGATACTATCCAGGGCTACGTGTCATACTTTGACCGCCGCGAGCGCTCGGTTCAACTGACGACTTCCGACGGTCGCCAGTACAAGGGGCTGCTGGCATCGAATGCTTATGCGCGAATTGCCGAGAACCTGGAAGAACCGTATGCTGACGCGACTCGCCGTCTGGCTGAAATGCTAACCCCCGGTCAGTTAGTGTATGCGCACGGTATGTTTTATCCAGAGGGTGATGAGACAAAGTTCGAGATCAAGTGGCTGGTTTTCCCCGGCAACGGCCCGAACATCTATCGCCAGAATGAGCAGGACTGGTGGATTAAGCAAATCCATTCGATTGCCAGTTCATACATAAAATGGCAGTTCGATTATCCAAAACAAGAAATCGACTGGCGCAATTACCGCACGTTCCTGCATCTGGGCGGCGAGAAGCGCGGCGACTTCCTTCAGGAAACGGACACCATTTCGCGTCTCGTCTATGGGTTCTCGTCGGCCTTCATGCTTACAGGCGAGGACAGCTTCCTGGAAGCGGCGGAGCGCGGTACGGAGTATCTGCGCGAACACATGCGCTTCTATGATGCCGATGAAGACCTGATTTACTGGTATCACGGCATTCAGGTCAATGGTGACCAGGAACAGAAGCTGCTGACGTCGGAATTTGGCGACGACTATGACTCGATCCCCGCCTATGAGCAGATTTATGCGCTCGCTGGCCCGATTCAATGCTACCGCGCCTGTGGCGATCCGCGTATCCTGTATGATGCGCAGAAGACGATTGACCTGTTCGACAAGTATTACATCGACCGCGAGAAAGGTGGGTATTTCTCACACCTCGATCCCATTGCGCTCGATCCGCGTGCCGATTCGCTCGGGCAGAACCGCGCCCGCAAGAACTGGAACTCGGTCGGCGACCATGCACCCGCTTATCTGATCAATCTGTATCTGGCAACCGGTGAGCAGAAGTACGCTGATTTCCTGGAATACACGTTTGATACCATCACTGAGCACTTCCAGGACTACGATGAAAGCCCGTTTGTTCAGGAGAAGTTCTTCGAGGACTGGAGCAAGGATCAAAGCTGGGGTTGGCAGCAAAATCGTGCTGTCGTCGGTCACAACCTCAAAATCGCCTGGAACCTGACCCGTATGCAGTCTCTGAAGAAGAAGGACAGCTATGAGCAGTTTTCCAAGAAGATCGCTGACCTGATGCCACAGTGGGGCATGGACAAGCAGCGCGGCGGTTGGTATGACATGGTGGAGCGTGTGCGCCAGCCGAATGAACAGTTCCATCGCGTTGTCTGGCATGATCGCAAAGCCTGGTGGCAGATGGAGCAGGGTATTCTTGCTTACCTGATCATGTATGGTTTCTACGGTGATGAGGAATACAAGCGCCTCGCAACCGAATCGTCGTCCTACTACAATGCGTTCTTCCTCGATCATGGCGACGGTGGTATCTACTTTAATACGTTGGCGAACGGCCTGCCGTATCTGCTGGGGAACGAACGACTGAAGGGCAGCCACTCGATGAGCGGTTACCATTCGATGGAACTGTGCTATCTGGCTTCGACTTATACCAACCTGATGATCCAGAAGAAGCCGATGGACTTCTATTTCAAACCGATTCCGGGTGGATTTGCCGATAACTGCCTGCGCGTCGCGCCTGATTTGCTCCCAGCGGGTTCGATTAAGATTACCTCGGTGGAGATTGACGGCGCAGCTTACACAAACTTCGACGCTGATGCCTTAACGGTGACTTTGCCGCAGACCGATAAACGCGTCAAGGTGAAGGTAACCATCGCGCCTGCGGGAGCGGAGTAGTCTTTATGGATGTACAAGTCAAACCGTATGACGATGAAACAACGGTTGTGTCTGCCATCGGCGATGTCGATGGCAGCACCGCCCCACAGTTACAGGAGCAAGTTCTGGCGGTGGCCCAACCGGACTGCCGCCTGCTGCTTGACATGACCGAGGTCAGCTATATGTCGAGCGCTGGCCTGCGTGTCATGCTGCTGTTGTATCGGCAGATTTCGGGCGGCAAAGGCAAGGTTGTCATCGTTGGCCTGAACGATGACATCAAAAGTACGATGTCGGCGACCGGGTTTCTTAAATTTTTCACGACCGCAGACACACTTGAAGCTGGTAAGGCCGCGTTGGATCAACTTTAATGGATCGCATCGACACTTACGCTACTCACGAACATGAAGGCTATCGCCTGCGTGCGGGACATATGCTGCCTTTTGGGGCGACTCTCGTACCCGGCGGTGTCAACTTCTCGATCTATTCGACTCACTCGACCTCCTGCACGCTCGTCCTGTTCAAAAAAGGCGAGTCGCAGCCGATGGTGGAAATCCCGTTCCTAGACGAGTTTAGCATCGGTGACGTTTATGCGATGACCGTATTCGGCCTCGATTACGAGAACATCGAATACGGCTTTCGCATGGATGGCCCCTGGGATCCGGTTCAGGGACACCGCTTTGACAAGACGAAGATTCTGATGGATCCGTATGCCAAAGTGGTGGGCGGGCGTGACGTCTGGGGCGTTCAGCCGGACTGGAACAATGTCTATCAGCATCGGGCGCGGCCTGTCCTGGATGATTTCGACTGGGAAGACGATACGCCGCTGGAAACACCGATTGAAGACCTGATTATCTATGAGGCGCACGCGCGCAGTTTTACGCGCCATCCGTCATCAGGGGTGAAACAGGCTGGGACATTCGCAGGCATCATCGAGAAAATTCCGTATCTGAAGTCACTCGGCGTCAACTGTCTCGAACTGCTGCCGATCTACGAATTCGACGAATTTGAGAACGGTCGCATTCACCCGATGACGGGCGAACAGCTTTACAATTACTGGGGTTACAGCACGGTTTGCTTTTTCGCCCCGAAAGCAGGTTATGCGGCGACCGGTAAGCACGGGATGCAGGTGGACGAATTTAAAAACCTCGTCCATCAACTTCACAACAACGGGATCGAGATCATCCTGGATGTGGTCTTCAACCACACTGCTGAAGGCAACGAGATGGGGCCGTATATCTCGTTCAAGGGGATCGATAACCAGACCTACTACATGCTGACGCCCGAAGGCTACTACTTCAATTTCAGCGGGACGGGCAATACGCTGAACTGCAATCATCCGGTCGTGCGTAACATGGTGCTGGACTGCCTGCGTTACTGGGCGTCGGAATACCACGTCGACGGTTTCCGCTTCGACCTGGCGGCGATTCTTGGGCGTGCTCAGAATGGAGCGCCGCTGCCCAATCCACCGCTGCTGGAAGGCCTCGCCTACGACCCGATTCTCGCCAAGTGCAAACTGATTGCGGAGGCGTGGGATGCAGGTGGCCTCTATCAGGTTGGCTCATTCCCGGCCTATGGTCGCTGGGCGGAGTGGAACGGGAAGTATCGCGACTCCGTGCGTAAGTTTATCAAGGGC
>DAOUCB010000056.1:0-17110 GCA_034432495.1 Anaerolineae bacterium
CACCGGGCGGTCGTTGGGTGCTGTCAGCATGACGCGCTTGCAAAGTTCAAAGACGGCGACAATTTCTGTTATTCGGGCGAGGCTCAGGTCGTGAATCATCTGCAAATCGGTGTGGCTGGCCTGCGCCAGACCATAAAGCCCGTTGAAATGGTTCAGGATGCGCTCGGCAAGATGAAGCGCGCTTTCATGAGTTGTTCCATTGCGCAGAATAATCGCCAGCAGTTCAGCGTTTGACATTGACGCTGCCCCTTTTGCTGTGCAGTCTCCGTCTGGATATTGATATGTAGGCAGGGACAGGGTATTCAATTCGCGTTCCGGCGTTAACATACACTTGTTAGCATTCCGATAATCCATAGCTTAACCGATTGTACTTCAAGTCTTTCATTGCGGAGGCTTAACGGCATTGCTATACTGCTGTTACGTCTGAGTGAGCGAAATAGGTGAGTGGCATGTTGAATCTAGGAGACACAGGCGGAGTATTTACCGGCGTTGTTGTCTACGCGGGTATGATCCTGGCAGCATTCTGGCTTGCCATGATTATCTGGACTTACCGCGATATGCGGGCGCGCTCGCGCGACGCACTAGCGCAGATTGTCGTTTCGGTGATGGTTGCGGTGCTGACCGTTCCCGGCGTGCTGATTTACCTGTTTCTTCGTCCGCGTGAAACGCTCTCTGAAGCCTATGAGCGGTCGCTGGAAGAAGAAGCGCTGCTTCAGGAAATCGAAGAAAAACCCGTTTGCCCCGGCTGCAAGCAGCGGGTTCAGGAAGAATGGCAGGCCTGCCCGAACTGTCACACACGCCTCAAGCGCCCTTGTACCCGTTGCGGCAGAATGCTCGATCTTTCGTGGGATTTATGCCCCTACTGCGCAACGGCAGTTCCGAATTATGCAGCCGCAGAACGCTCAGCGCCGCACACCCACGCTCGACAAAGCGCCAGCGATGCGCCTGCATCGAATTATGGCGTGCGCGCCACCCGCCAGAGCGAAATGCTGGAGTTTGTCGATAACGATGAGAATTAGGGCGTGCTGAGCGATAGATCAGCGCGTTTGAGAACGTGGCATTGTCGTATGGAAAGACGGGCCGATTACATACTCCTGGAGAACAAGGCGCGGGCGCTGCTGGCGGCTCAGGATGCGCCTGACAATTCGCATGAAACGCTGATCTCCTTTGTCTCGGTGATGCCGTCGTTCGAGAATTATTCGGCGTGGACAGTTTTTTCCAATCAAAAGGAAACTGAATTTATTGCGCGGCGAACCTGCTGGGATCGGCATTTCGACAGCAGCAGGTTCAGTGATCCGTTCATGGGCCTCAGGTACGGCTGGGGGACGACGCCGAAGATTGAGGCTACGATTGAGCCACTGCGTTACGGCGAAGCGGTTGCTCTCCTGAGCGACGCTAGAGCAATAAAATTCTTAGAAGCGACGACAAAAGCGCCGATTACTCTGGATGGGACTCACTGGGAAGTTTTTGTCAGCGGAGCGTTTGTCAATCAACGGCTGAGCTGGAACTGGAGACCACCCGAATGGACAGCCATGATCGCATGGGCGCAACGCTGGGTGGATTTCCTGGACAGTCATTTTGAGGTGAGGCTGTAAAGCGGTCGATCATTAAGGCGGGATTTATAGAAGACAGACAACGACCCTCGATGATTGAGGGTCGTTGCATGAGTTGAGCTTGTTTAACGTTGTTCGAGTTCGCCCGTCGAGCCGACGATGTGAACTTTCAGGAAATTGGTTTGCCCGCTGATGCCGAAGGGTACGCCCGCGATAATCACCAGCATATCCCCAATATCAACCAGTTGATGATTGTGCGCAGCGCGTACCACCACGCCCAGCATGTCGTCAATTGTGTTGAATTCCGGCACGAGCAGCGGTGACACGCCCCAGACGAGCGCCATCCGCCGATAGGTGGTTTCGTTCGGTGTCACGCACAGGATCGGCGTGTGTGGGCGCTCTCTTGCGACGTGCCGGGTGGTATAACCGCTCAGCGTTGATGTGACAATCGCCCGACAGTTGAGAGACTGCGCGATCTCGGCGGTCGCTTGGCTGATCGCGTCGGAAATTGCCTCACGGCCTTCGTTGTCGAATTGACTCGTATCCCGTTGCGCGCTCGAAAGATGGCCGATATTCTGTTCCGCAATCGCGGCGATATTGACCATCGTCTCGACCGAGCGCACTGGATACATACCGCTGGCGCTTTCGTTGCTTAGCATAACCGCATCGGTGCCATCGAGAATGGCGTTATAAACGTCGCTCGCCTCGGCACGGGTCGGGCGGGGGTTGTCAACCATCGAATTGAGCATCTGCGTTGCGGTGATCACCGGCTTGGCAGCGTCGTTACACAGGCGAATGATCCGTTTTTGATGGAACGGTACTTCTTCAGCTGGCGTCTCGACACCGAGGTCACCGCGTGCGACCATGATCGCGTCGCTGGCTTCGATGATCTTCTCAATGTTTTCGAGCGCTTCGTGCTTTTCAATTTTGGCGACAATCGCTGTCTCACCGCCCAGATGACGGATCAGCCAGCGCATTTCGCGAATATCGTCTTCCGAGCGCACGAACGACATCGCCAGGTATTCAGTGTTCTTCGAGAGCGCGAATTCCACGTCGGCGCGGTCTTTTTCCGTGATTGCCGAAAGCGTGAGACGCGCTTTGGGAGCCATTACGCCCTTGCGCGAGGTCAGTTCGCCGGGAATGATGACTTCACAGATCAGCGCGCGCGGCGTGGTCGATTTCACCAGAAATTCCAGCTTGCCATCATCGAGCAAAAGCTGCATCCCCGGTGTGATGTCGCGCACGAATTCCGGGTGCGGCAGTTGAACGACGTTATTGGTGCCGTCGGCTTCGTCGAGCGTCAGCGTGATCGTGTCACCGGGGGTCAGGTGAATCGGCTCGTTGGCGATTTTGCCGATGCGTATTTTCGGGCCTTGAATGTCGCACAGGATGGCGACGACTGCGCCTTCTTCCTTCGCAATACGGCGCACATCGTCGATTGCTTTGCCGTGTGTTTCGTGGTCGCCGTGTGAGAAGTTGATGCGAGCCACGTCCAGGCCGATGCGGATCATCTGGCGCAGGGTATCTTCATCGCGCGAGGTGGGGCCAATGGTGGCGACGATTTTAGTGCGTTTGCCGTTGATACGGGTGCTGATCAAAGCGAACCCTTTCGCCTAGAGGTCAAGGTTGAGATTGCTGAAAGCTCCAAAACCTGCATACTGGGCCGCGCTGCCGAGTTCTTCTTCGATGCGCAGCAGTTGATTGAATTTCGCCACGCGGTCGGTGCGGGCAGGTGCGCCAGTCTTGATTTGTCCGGCGTTCATGGCGACTGCAAGGTCAGCGATAGTCGTGTCTTCGGTTTCGCCGCTGCGATGGCTGGTGACGACGGTCATGCCGTGTCGCTGGCTCATTTGCGCGGCGGCGAGCGCCTCTGTCAGTGAACCAATCTGGTTCACCTTGAAGAGCAGGCTGGTTGCGGCTTTTTCCTTGATGGCGCGCCGGACTTTCTCGACGTTGGTTACCAGCAGATCGTCGCCGACGACCTGGACTTTATCGCCGATTTTGGCGACCAGTTTCGTCCAGCTTTCCCAGTCATTTTCAGAGAGTCCGTCTTCGAGCGAAATAATCGGATAGCGGCTGACCCAGTCTGCCCAGAATTCGACCATTTCTTCGCCCGTCAGCGTCCGGCCTTCAATCGCCAGATTATACTTGCCATTCTGGTAGAGTTCGGATGCCGCCGGATCGAGTGCAATCCGAATCTGATCGCCGGGGGTGTAACCCGCTTTGCCAATCGCTTCCATGATGACATCGAGTGCGGCCTGATTCGAACCGAGGCTCGGCGCGAAACCGCCTTCATCGCCAACAGTGGTCGAATGGCCTGCTTTATGCAGAATGCCTTTCAGTGCTTGATAAATTTCGACGCCCCATTGCAGTGCTTCGCGGAAGGTGCTCGCGCCAACTGGCATCACCATGAATTCCTGAAAATCGGTGCTGTTGGTGGCGTGCTTACCGCCGTTCATGATATTCATCATCGGGACGGGGAGAATGTGAGCGTGGACGCCGCCAATATAGGCGTACAGCGGCAGACCGACTGAATTGGCAGCGGCTTTGGCAACCGCCATCGAAACACCGAGAATCGAATTTGCGCCGAGGTTACTCTTGGTCGGCGTGCCATCCAGTTCGACCATTTTGTTATCGATTTCAGTTTGGTTCAGTGCGTACATGCCTTGCAGGGCATCGCTTAGGGGGCCGTTGACCGCCTGTACCGCGCGCAGAACACCTTTGCCACCATAGCGGCTCTTGTCGCCGTCCCGCAGTTCAAGCGCTTCGTATTCGCCGGTGGATGCGCCGCTGGGAACAATCGCGCGACCGAACGCGCCGTCCGCGAGGGTCACTTCGACCTCAATCGTGGGGTTGCCGCGTGAGTCGAGTACCTCGCGCGCGTGGATCTGCTCAATAATTGACATCTTGCTTTTCTCCTGTTACTACGAAGAAACTCCACCTGGAGTTGTCTGTTCCGTAGGTAATAAACTCTAGTTTACCGCGTCTTTGTTAAAGCGCATGTAAAAAACGCCGAAAACCATCCCTGACACGAGTGAGATCGTCGGGTAAAATAAACAAGATTGTTCATGCAAAATCTGCAAACCACGCCAACCCAAAACACCCGCAGAGCCGAAAGGCGCTTCTGATGACGCGTAATACCGAAATCCGACGGTCAGTTTACCTCGATCATTCGGCGACGACTCCGACCGATGCTCGCGTGCTGGAAACCATGCTGCCTTATTTCGGCGACGTTTACGGCAATGGCTCATCGTCGCACGGGTTTGGGCGCAAGGCTGAGCAGGCAATTGAAGACGCGCGTGCAAGTATAGCGCGAGTTTTGCATTGCAGGCCAGACGAAATTATCTTCACCAGCGGCGGCACCGAAGCCGATAATCTGGCGCTGCGCGGTGCAGTCTGGGCGCTGCGCGAACGCGGGCAGGGTAGTCGCCTCGTCACGACACGGATTGAGCATGACGCGGTAGCAAATACGACCGCCCAGCTTGAAGCCGTCATGGGCTTTTCCCGCACGCTGCTTTCGGTTGATTCAACCGGACTGCTGGACATCGAGGATTTTTCGGATGCGCTGCTCCCGGATACGATTGTCGCCAGCGTCATCTATGCCAACAACGAAGTCGGCACGATTCAGCCGATTCCGCAGTTGGCGGCGCAGGCGCACGAACACGGCGTGCTTTTCCACACCGACGCGGTACAGGCTGCGGGGCAGTTGAGCCTCGATGTGCAGGCGCTCGGTGTTGATATGCTGAGTCTTTCGGCGCACAAGTTTTACGGGCCGAAAGGCGTCGGCGCGCTCTTTGTGCGTGACGGGATTGATCTGGTTGCTAGCCAGAGCGGCGGCAGCCACGAGAACTATCGCCGCAGCGGCACCTATAACACGCCGGGGATCGTCGGCATGGCGAAGGCGCTCGAACTCGCCCACAGCGAATGGGATGCGCGAACGGCGCATTTACAGGCGCGGCGCGATCAACTGATTGACGGCGTGCTGGATCGCGTTCCCGGCGCTCATCTCACTGGGCATCCAACACTGCGCTTGCCATCACACGCCAGCTTTATCCTCGACGGCATCGAGAGCAATCTGCTCCTCATGCATCTCGATATGAAGGGTATCGCCGCGAGCAGCGGCTCCGCCTGTAAGACCGGCAATCCCGATCCGTCTGGGGTTCTGCTGGCAATGGGCTATTCGGCGGAACAGGCGCTCAGCAGCCTGCGCTTGACTGTCGGCTTGCAGACAACCGAAGCCGATATTGATTACACGGTTGCTACGCTGGCGCAAACGGTCGAGAAGCTGCGCAAGTTAACCAAAATAACGAGTTATGAGTGATGAGTAGAGGCGAGTGAGCGAAAAATCGCATCACTTGATACTCATTACTGAGAGGATTTACAGTGACAGATAACAGCAATATCCGGGTTGTGGTGGCAATGAGCGGTGGCGTCGATAGTTCGGTGGCGGCGGCGCTGCTGGTCGAACGCGGCTATGACGTGATCGGCATGATGATGCGCTTGTGGTCAGAGGAAACCGTCGCAGGCGGCGCGTCCAATCGCTGCTGCACACCCGATCAGATGAATGATGCGCGCCGCATCGCCGACAAGCTCGGTATTCCGTTTTACGTGCTCGACACCAAAGACGTCTTCCGCAGCACGATTGTCGAGTTTTTCATCGACCAGCATCGCCAGGGCTACACGCCGAATCCCTGCTTGGAATGTAATCGCCATATTCGCTTTGAATATCTGCTCAATAACGCGCTGGCGCTTGATGCAGATTATCTGGCGACTGGGCATTACGCGCGGATTGCTCAGGACGCGACAGGGCGCTTTCAGTTGAAAACCGGACTGGACGATCACAAGGATCAGAGCTATGTCCTCAGCGTGATGGGGCAGGAGCAGTTGAGCCACGTCATGTTTCCGGTTGGCGAATTTGCGAAGACCGAAGTCCGCGAGATCGCGGCGCGTTTTGGTCTGCCCACCGCCAGCAAAAAGGACAGCCAGGATTTGTGCTTTTTGGGCGACAATGATTATCGTCGTTTTCTGCGCGATCATGCGCCGGAGGTGCTGCATTCTGGCCCGATTGTGACACGGGGCGGTGATGTGCTTGGCGAACATGCTGGGCTGGCAAATTACACCATTGGGCAGCGCAAGGGGTTAGGTGTGTTTGGAGCAGAGCCACTCTACGTCATCGGCATGAATCCGTCGCAGAATACCCTGATCGTCGGCACGGCGAATGAACTTGGCAAAAGCGAACTCACGGCGAAGCGTGTCAACTGGGTCAGCGGCATCACGCCCACTGAACCGTTTGCGGCGGGTGTGAAAATCCGCTACAAGGCGAAGCCCGTCCCCGCGACCATCACGCCGCTCGACGACGGACGGATGCAGATCAGCTTTGATGTGCCGCTGCGCGACATTACGCCGGGGCAGGGTGCTGTGCTTTATGATGGCGATGTTTGCCTGGGCGGCGGCATCATCGAGCGACCAGTTGTCCCGGTTGCGTTGAGCGAAATCTAACCGGACGCGAACAACGGTCGCGCGTCAGCCGAGCATATTTCTCAGCTTGGCTGACGGAGAAAGCGGGCGACCTCAGTGCCAAACAACAGCATGATGACCGTCGCAATAATAATGTATTGCCCGTAGGGGAGCGGCGTAAACAGACTGTAGCGATTCCCGGTCAGCCAGCGCCCGACAATCCAGGCAACCGCACCGAGTGCACCCAGAAACACAGTCAGAAATATGGCTGGAATGAGTGGTTGCCAGCCGAGAATTAGCCCTGCGAGTGTAATCAGCATCACGTCACCGTAGCCAAATGCAACTTCGCTGGTTGAGTGACCGCGCGTTTTCGCCATCACGTAGATAAACAGAAATCCCCCCAGGTACATCAGGAAGAAGATGCCAAAGCCGACTGCTCCGCCGATCAGCGCATCCTTGAGGGTTGCGCCGTAGCTTGTGGTCACCGCATCGACGATAGCGATCACGCAGGCGGGGATGATTTCGACAAAGAGAATCAAGCGGTGCTCCAGATCGATGATGGTGATGAGTGAGAAGATTCCCATATAGATCAGCCAGAAGACCAACTGAAGCGGCGTCATGACCGGATCGTCACTGGTGGCGAGAATCGTCAGAATCATCAGAAAGGCGGTGAAGAGTTCGGTGGCAGGATAACGCCAGCGAAGTTTTGAGCCATCGGGCGCAACACGTTTGCCAAAAAGGAACGCCGTAATGCCGAGCCATGCAATCGGCGGACGAGGAGAACCATCTCGATAGCGCGGTGGCAGGCGAATTGGGCGTTTTTGGGGCAAATCATCGGCGAGGACGTTGAGTACGCCGCCCACGAGAATTCCGATGAGACCAACGAAGATGAGGGTGAGAGCCATGCAAGTACTCCGATTAGTGCGGGATTTGGGGCGCAGGTGGCAGAAGTGATAAGGATAATACAATCACCAGTATAAACGCGATCAGTGCGCTGAGAAGAATAGCGATTTTTTGTGCGTTGGAGAGCGCAGACGTTGGTGGGGGTGCATCGGTGCCAACGTGGAGTGGAACTTCGCTAACTTGCCCGAAGCGCATCGTCCAGGCAGCGAGACGCGCTTCCATTCCCTTGAGGCCGATAATCAGGTAGGGCGTATCTGGGTAGGCTGCCTGCTTGATGTCCGTTGGCGAAGGAATGGGGTCACTGTGGGGATGCGAATGATAAAATCCAACCAGATCCAGATGGCGCGCTGACAGGCTGGCGAGTGTTTCGACCAAACGGCGCTCGTCCATATAATAGGTATGAAGCGGCTCGGCGGCAGTATTGGGGATAGGGATGATTTCAACCGCGCGATCCTTCTGTCCGGCGATGATGCCGCAGGCTTCACGCGGTGCTTCGCTGCGTGCATGGGCGACGATGGTTTGCGCCTGCTCGGGCGTTAGCCACATTATTCCTCAGCTTCCGCTTCCGGCACGACAAATTCAATGATTTTGCGATCCTGAGGTGGGTTGCGGGTCTCGGAATACAGGTCGGCAGTCAGGGTATAGTTGCCTGCCGGGTCACTCAGGCCACGCAGATGCATGGTGAACTCCATGTCGTGATGCATGGTTTCGATGATGCTGAGTTCAGCGACGACCTTGCCTTCGCGGGTGCGGGCGGCGAGCAGGACGTTCGGGCGTTCCTCAAACAGCGTCAGACGGATGTGGATGAAGATGCGGAAGCGATCCGGGTAGACAACCGTTTCCAGTTCCTCTATCCTGACATTTTCTTTGGGCTGCGGTGCTTGATCGTAGAATTGCATGTCCATATGCGAAGGTTTCCGGCTAGCCGTTCGTTTGCAGTTTCTGGAGCGCAGACCAGGCTGACTCAAAAAGATCGGATGGGACGAGCAGATGATCACGGCTGAAGGCTGCAAAGGGCAGGATTGGAACGCTTGCAGCAGCCAAAGATTCGGCGACCCTCGCCATAAATCCGGTCAGAGTCGGTTCGAGTTCCAGATCAAAGGTGATCAGGCGATAGGATGTTTCGGCGATACGGTGATCGCGCAGTCGGTTGGCAAATTCAGCAATCATTTCCGCCGGAATGACGAGCGTCACTTCATCCTTGTCTGCAATCAACGCGGCGAATGGTTCACCTACCTGAGCCAGAACCCCGGCTGCTGCCATAATGCCGTTCGGAGGCAGGTGAATCAGGCTGTAGAGGGTATCGTCGGTATAGAGCTTTGCTTGCTGAAGCGCCTGCGCCACGGTCTGGTTGGGCATTGAACCTACTCGTCAAACTGGTAAGTCGCTTCAGCATAATACCGAACCTGACGATTTGCCAGCTTGTTTTGCATCCAGCGCAATAAATCGGCGTTCTTTTGTTCAAGCGACGCCTGCGTATTGCGCAGCGCATCAAGCGGGTAATTGACGCGAATGGCACGACCATGCACGATGTGGCGGCTAATCCCCGGCGGCAGAAAGGCGTTGTGCTGGGCTGCTTCGATGATGTCGGCTGGGAAGTAGGGCGGAAAATATACCACGGCGTTCGCGTCGGGGAACATCGTCCAGATGGTGGCAGGATCACTTAGTGCAGTGCGATGCAGACGAGCGTTTTGCTGGTAAATGGAGACAACCTGACGCAGCGCTGCGTTGCGCTCATCCAACGATTTGACGGGGCTGCATACAGCCAGCAAACCGCCTGTGCGCAGCGTAAGATGGGCAATCGGCTGCGAGCTTTCACTGCTGGCAACGGCAATTTCGGGTATTTGGCGTAAATGTTGGATAAACTGCTCTTCGTCCCAGGCGGCGACGACGTGCTGCCAGTTACTCAGTTCGACGAAACCGCTGTCGTAATCGGCGACTTGAACCAGCATGTGCGGATAGCCGAGTTCGGAAAACACGTAGACCCGGTTCGCGCCGTCGAGAATGACATATTGGTCGTTGCCCATCGTGGCGACGAGCGGTGGGTTGATCATGGTGGTTTCGGAGCGGATGCGGTCGATGAGCGGTTCGGAGCGCTGGCTGTCGTGTTCTTCGTGCGCGTGCAGATTTTTGACGGGAACGATACGCAAGTCCGGCGTGGGGACGCTGCCCCGACCGATCTCTGTCATGAGTGTAGGCAACCTGTAGGATGGGCGAGTGAATGTATCGTAAAGATTAGCACGGACTGGCCTAATCAGCAATGTTATTCTCAGGCAGGTTATACGATAAAATCGCCATGAAAATTAGAGGATTTGTACATGGGTGCGAGTGAACAGGGCGCGAATGCTGTCGAAAATCGCTGGCTGACGATTCCGCGCACATTATGCTTTGTCCTGAATGGCGATGATATTCTGCTCATGAAACGTGCTCCCCATAAACGCATCTTCCCGAATCGTTATAATGGGGTGGGGGGGCATATCGAGCGCGATGAAGACCCTCTGACCAGCGCACGGCGTGAAATTAAGGAAGAAACCGGACTCGATGTGCACGATTTACACCTGCGGGCAGTCTATAATATCGATGCGGGCGCGTCCACAGGAATTATTTTATTCGTCTTCATGGCACGCAGTGAGAGTCGTGTGATTGTCGCCAACAGCGAAGGAACGCTGCATTGGGTTGCGCGTAACGATATACATACGCTTGATCTGGTCGAAGATTTACCGTTGATTCTGCCGCGTATTCTTCCTATGCAGTTAAATGATGCGCCGCTGTTCGTTCATGTGAGCTATGATGCCGATGATGTCATCCAGATGCGTTTTGCTGACTCGGAGTGAGACTTAAGGGTATGGCTTTTGACTGAAATTCCTGAAACACCTGAAACACCTCCTGCGCCTGAAACGAGCGTGCCTATTTCGGAGCCACGCCGCCGTAATCCGCTGCGGCGGGTGGGTTGCATCATCGCGCTGGTTGTCTGGTTTCTGATCTTACTGCTGCCCTGCTTCCTGATTGTGCTGGCAGTTCAGCAGGAAATTGTGATCTCGACGGGCGGCGCACCGGGACAGCAGACCCGTCTGTGGCTGATTTCAGAAGCAGATGAACGCGGCCTGGGGGTTTCGACCACTTCCACACGCCAGAGCAATGAAAATGCAATTTGTGTCGAGACGGATGTTCACTTCTATTTGTGGGCAGGGAAGTCCGATCCCAGCAGCTACTGTGATTGTTATCAGCGCGAGAACGCCTCGACACCCTGGTCGCGGGCGGGTACAACCCCTGGCGCGTGTACAGGATAGGCAAATGAACACCGATTTTTTACAACATATCGATCCGGGGACAGCGGCACTGGTGGGTGTGGGGCTGTGTGCGCTCTGCCTCGTATTGCCGGTGATCTTCACCGGTCTCAACTTTATCACCGGTCTCATCACCATCTTCACACACGCTTTAGGGACACTTACGCACATTGTCAGCGGCGGGCCGCTGGCCTGGTGCGGCTGTCTGGTGGCGATTGGAGGGTGCGGCTTTATCGTGATGATGGCATGGTTGCTGGCATCTGCGCCTGCGAGCTGCGCTGCTCACCCGACCAATTTCTGCTCACTGCTAGGGTATAAATAGCGCTAGTGGAGGAAGTCGACCAGCTCATCAGGGTCTTCGGCGACGACGACTCCGGCGCTGCGCAGCGCCTCGATCTTTGCGCTGGCGGAGGTTTCCCGCTCGACAACAATCGCTCCTGCGTGACCCATTCGCGTGCGTTCGGGCGCACTCGTACCGACGACACAGGCGAATACGGGTTTGGTCATGCGTGCGCGGATGAAATTGGCCGCATTGATTTCTGCGCGTCCACCAATTTCGCCGATCAGCACGACCCGGCTGGTATCAGGATCATCCTCGAACATTTGCAGCACGTCGATGAAATTGAATCCGATGATCGGATCAGCGCCAATACCAACGATGGTGGATTGACCGATGCCTGCCTGAGTCATCCCGTAAACGACGTTGTAAGTGAGCGATCCGCTCCGTGAGACGACACCAACATCGCCTGGCTGCGCAATAAAACCGGGAATGATGCCGACAGTGGACTGACCCGGTGTCAGGATGCCGGGACAGTTCGGCCCGATCAGGCGGCTAACGTGATTCTGGCGCAAATAGGCGTAGACCTTGAGCATGTCCACGAGCGGGATACCTTCCGTGATGCAGACAATCAGCGGAATCTCGGCATCAATTGCCTCGTAAATCGCGTCGGTCGCATACGGCGCATTGACGTAAATGATGCTGGTATTCGCTCCGGTTGCTTCAACAGCCGTCGCTACGGTGTCGAAGACCGGTTTGCCATTGCTCCATTCGCCGCCTTTGCCGGGAGTCACGCCGCCGACGACATGCGTGCCGTAACTGATCATCTGCGCGGTATGAAAACTCCCTTCGCGCCCGGTAATGCCTTGGACGATGACCTGAGTCTTCTCATCCACCAGAATGGACATGGGCGCTTCCTTTGGAAACTGCTTCGACGGCTTCACGGGTAGTGAGAGCAGTCGTAAGCTGTGGGATATTTGCTGCGTTGAGGGCGGCACGTCCGCCCTCGGCATCGCGGCCTTCCAGCCGAATCACAAGAGGGAGCGTGGGCTGCATCGACGCGAAGGCAGCGAGTAGTTCGCGCGCAACTTCCAGGCAGGAAACTTTGTCCGCGAAAATGTTGAACAGGATGGCTCGCGTGTCAGGCAGTACGAGTCGAAGCGCTGCACTGATTTTATCGCGCTGAATGTCACCGCCGAGATCGAGGAAGCTTGACCCGGCAGAATCGTTCCGCGCTAGCAGGTCGAGTGTTGCCATACCCAGTCCCGCTCCGCTGACGATACAGCCGATGGTGCCTCTCAGATGAACATAGCTGATTCCGGCGGCGCGTGCTATGACTGTGCTTGGATGCTCAGCTTTCACGTCGCGAATCGATGCCAGTTCGGGTTGGCGAAACAACGCATTGTCATCGATGACGAGTTTACCGCCGAGCGCAATCAGTTCTCCCGAAGCCGTTAAGCCGAGGGGATTGATCTCGGCGCGCAGGGCATCGCAGGCGACCGCGCAGCGATAAAGATTCTGGGCGATTTGCGTGAAAGCTGTCCAGTGTTCACGTGGCAGGTTAAGACCGCTGGCGAGATTGCGCGCCTGAAAATCGAAGACGCCGAGGAAAGGGTTAATGGTTTCGCGGTTCAGCGTTTGCGGGTACTCGTGTTCAATCGCGATAATGTCGTGACCGCCTTCGCTAGATGCCACTAGCAGCCAACTGCTGCCTCGATCTCCGTACAGGCCGAGAAAATATTCGGCGACGACCTGGGTGGCTGGTTCAATCAGTACCGTACAGATACGAACGCCCGAAATCGTCAGGGCAAGGATTTCTGCTGTGAAGTGGCGTGCTTGCTCTGGGGTTTGGGCTAAGCGAAAGACGCGCTTGCTATCGAGCGCCTGGGCGTTGACAACCACAGGCACGCCAAACTCGACAGAGATGTCATAGGCTTCCTGTTCAGTCGCGGCGGTTTTTCCATGCGGAGTCTGAATTCCGAAGCGCGCAAAGTACTGTTTCGACTGGTATTCGTGAAGGTACATCCACCCCTGCTGTCCTGGTTTACAAGATTTCGATTTCCTGATTGACGATTAATGCGTCCGGGTAATTGGCTTCGATCCAGTTTAAGACGGTGCTGATCGTTTGGTTCACGTGACGGGTATCGTTGGTGACCGTCGTAAAAGCGATCACGCTGGACTGAAGCACATCCTGAAAATCGACTTCAGCGGCGGAGATGTTGAACTGGTTGTGCAAGCGAGTCAGCAGAGATTTTAAGATGCTGCGCTTTTCCTTGATGGTCGTCACGCCTGGCAGGTCGAATTCGACAGTACACAAACCGATGATGATCTTGGGCATTGGTCAGTCAGATAAGTTTCGTGTAGGTCGTAGTATAGAACAAAACAGAGCATCTTTCACAAAATTTCTGTCCACAATGTACTGTGATAATGTCGCCGATAACATTTGTGGACACCATTTAAGCTTTCGTGGTAGACTGACGAGAGGGGAAGGCGAAGGGCTTGTAGGCAACTGCGCCTCGTCATCATGAGGTCGTTGACTGCTCCTGACGAAAGACTGAGGCTTAAATCATGCCGCGCCGCGTTGTTTGTATTGAAGACGAGCAGGACGTGATTGATCTGATGCGCTTGATTGTCGAGCGCTATGGGTTTGAATTCATTGAAGCACGCGGCGGACTCAAGGGATTGGAAACGGTGCGTCGTATGAAGCCGGATCTGGTTCTGCTTGATTTGATGATGCCGGGAGTCGATGGGTGGGAGGTCTATGACACTCTGACTTCTGACGCCGAGACGAAAGACATTCCAATTGTCATCGTAACGGCGCGAGCGCTCCACGATGCGCGCGTGACGCAAATGCGCATCGCCAACGCAGAAAACCTCGTGACGAAACCTTTTGGCCCTGCGCAACTGATTGACACGATTGAGCGCGTGCTGCGAAGTTCATCATCTGAGAGTAAATAACTAGGCGCTTATTCGTGGAACGCGGTAAACTCTTTTTCAGGTATCTGCACCTAGGGGAGTCTTGATGAATAGATCACCTATTTTCCGAACTCTTTTATTTTGCCTTATCCTCATTATGGGGTTGACGGTTGCGCAGGCGCAAACGGCTAATTTGCTGACCAACCCCGGTTTTGAAAACCCGTTTGAACCCGTTGCGGGCAGCACGGCGAGCATGGTTGCGCAAGGCTGGACAGCCTGGTCGGTGCAGACGGGAGAGGCGCAGCCCCCTGAATATTATCCCGCGACCGATACCACGAATGGTATGCTCAAGCCGCGTATTCATAGCGGCAGCGATGCTCAGCAGTATTTCACTTTCTTTGCACCGCATACGGGTGGCGTCTACCAGCATGTAACAGGTGTCGCCGCAGGTGATGAACTGACATTCAGCATTTACGTGTATGTCTGGGAATCGAGCGGCGATGATGTCGATACCAGTGATGGCAGCGGCGATTTGTCGGTGCAGGTTGGTATTGATCCGACGGGTGGAGTCGATGCAACCAGCAGCACGATTGTCTGGTCGAGTCCGTTGTCGATTGTCGATCAGTATGCTCAGCACACGGTTGCTGCGACCGCTGCGGGTGATTCTGTGACGGTATTTGTGCGTTCAACTGTTAACAAAGTCGCAATGAACAATACAGTTTATCTGGATGATGCTGAACTCGTCGTGACGGGTACAGGTGGTGTTGTTCCGGTGACGACCGAGCAAGCAACCGAAGCCATGACAATGGAAGCGACCGAACCGATTGAGGTCATGGCCGTGACCGATGAGGCGACACCGGAAACGATGCCCGAAGTGACTGCGGCGCTGGAAGCCTCGCCGGAAGTGACCGAGGTCGCAACAAGCGCGACCGTTGAAGTCTCGACGATAGAAGTTGTCACCGAAGAAGCATCACAGGCGGCGACCTCCGAGGTCACTGCGACGACTGAGGCAGCAACCGCGACCGATACGCCGACTCCTGCGCCCACAGTCGCTATCCCAACGGATACCCCTGTGCCGCCGACCAGCACGCCTTCACCAGAACCGCCAACGGCAACCCCGACTGAAGTGCCGCCGAGTGCGACGCCAACTGCGTCGCCCACGCTCGATATGACGGCGTTCCCGCTCATGTTCCAGTATACGGTTGTGCGTGGCGATACCGTTGGTAAGCTGGCGACACGTTACGGCAGCACGATTGAAGCGATTATCATCGCGAATCAACTGAACTCAGATGCTTACATCTACGAGACGCAAATCCTGATGATACCGGTTGTGGCGCTGCCAACCGCGACGCCAACCGCTTCCGAAACGCCGATCCCAACTGCAACCTTCGTGCCGCCGACTGAAACACCGGTTGCGCCGACGGTCATAGCGGCAACACCCACCGAAACGGCGATTCCGGTGCTGCCTGCAAATACGGCAACGACCGAAACACAAGGTCAGGCGCAGAATGTTGTGCCGCCATCAACGTCGGTTGCGATTGTCAGTCGTTATACGGTTGCATATGGCGACACGCTTTCGTCCATTGCGTCGCGCTTTGGTCTCTCGACGATGGAACTGGCGCGTTTCAACCAGATTGTCAACCCGAACCTGATTCGCGTGGGGCAGGTGCTGAATATCCCGGCATCTGGCAGTCTAACGCCCGTGCCAACGGCAGGCAACACGGCGACGGCGACAGCGACTGCCACGTCGGTTGCGCCGACGGCAACGCCGCAGCCGCATCTGTATCAGGTGCAGCGTGGCGATAATCTGTACAGCATCTCGATTAAGCTGAATGTGCCGATTTCGGCGCTGATCGAGGCGAATGGTATCTACAATGCGAACCGTATCTATGTGGGGCAAATTCTGATCGTCCCATGAGGGAACAGCGGATATTGCGTAATGCCGATACGGGAACAGTCGTACTGGCGCGGGCAAGGCTGTGTGTAAGCTTCTGGTGCCATTTCAGGGGCTTACAGCTTGTCCCGCGTTTAGCCGATGATGAGGGATTGCTGTTTGTGACGGGCAGCGAAAGCCGCTCAAACACGGCAATCCACATGTTTTTCATGTTATTCAGCATAGGTGTGGTTTGGCTGGATCAATCGGGCAACGTCGTCGATAAACAGTTTGCGAAACCCTGGCGACCGATGTATGCGCCCAAGTCGCCAGCACAGTATTACATCGAAGCCAATCCGAGTTTACTAGAGCGAGTCGAAATCGGAGACAGGCTTCGTTTTGACGAAGCGGGATAATTAATGCGTAATCGGTTGTTCCTATGTTTCGTGATGGCGGGTATGCTGCTAGGGCTGCCCGCCTCTCTTTTTGCTCAGGATGCCACGCCTACAGTTCCTCCCGGTGTGACGGTTCATGTCGTGCAGCGCGGCGAAACGCTGTTTCATATTGCGCTGAACTACGGTCTGACAACTGATGATCTGGCGCGGCTGAATAATATCAGCGATCCGTCGATGATTGATGTGGGGCAGCGCTTGCTGGTTCCTGTGCCGGGAACTGCGCCAGTACAGATACAGATGGTGATGCACATCGTTCAGCCCGGCGAAAGCCTCGAAAGTATCGCCACGCTCTATGGGCTGAATGTCAACGATCTCAAAGCGAAGAATCACATCACCGACGATTCCAATAGTTTTTATGTGGGACAACTGCTCGATGTGTCGGCTGCTGC
>DAOUCB010000057.1:0-19278 GCA_034432495.1 Anaerolineae bacterium
CGAATTCAAGGAGGGGGCGAAAAACAAAACCGTTCACGGGAAGATTTTTGGCATTTTACAAAGGTGTCCTCTCCTCAGCCCTCAAGGGAGAGGGACTTTCTCCCCTTCGCCATAAGCGAAGCGACGGGAGAAGGGGCGGGGGATGAGGGAAAAATCACTTTCCCGCAACTTTTTAGACACTCTCACGGCGTGCCCCTACAAAAGCGTTTTTATTGGCGTGAAGTTAGAAAAGCCGTCACTTACTTTGCAACCACGACCCGAACAAGCAGCCTGCACCTGGCTGCCCGTTTGCGTGTTTCGGCAGGACTGGGATGAGAGCGTTCTTTGCGAATCGGGCAGGCTTTGTGGTTAAATATCCTTTTGATCCACCCGACCCCGGCCTTTTAAATTGTCATAGTCTTAAAAGTGCAAATGCGCCTTCACAGGTTATAATCCTTTTACCATTCAACGCGGGAAACTCTTAGAATGTCTGTGACCGATCCTCTCATCGGTAAACAACTGGGCGACTACAAAATCGTGGACATCCTCGGTCGAGGTGGCATGGCACACGTCTACCGGGGCTACGATCAGAAATTGCAGCGCTACGCTGCCGTCAAGGTGATCGACGCCAACCTGCTGTCGAAAGAAAATGAAGGCGAATATCGCGAACGCTTCCAGCGCGAAGCCCGCGCCGTCGCTCACCTCAATCACCCCAATATTGTCGGCATTTTCCAGTTCGGCGAAGTCGGCCCGCTCTACTATATGGCGATGGCCTTCGTCGAAGGGCGCGACTTGGGGCAGATTCTCAAGGAATACGTCGCCAAAAACGAACTGCTGCCGCCGAAACAGGTCGTCCGAATCGTTCACGACATCGCCGGGGCGCTCGATAACGCTCACGCAGCCGGAGTCATTCACCGCGACATCAAGCCCTCGAACATCATGGTCACGCCGGATAACCGCGCCATCCTGACCGATTTCGGCCTCGCCCTGAGCGTCCCCGAAGGCACGATGGGCAACACTTTTGGCAGCGCTCACTACATCGCGCCGGAGCAGGCGATTTCGTCAGCCAACGCCGTTCCGCAAAGCGATCTTTACTCGCTGGGCGTCGTTTTGTATCAGATGCTGACGGGCAAAGTCCCGTTTGACGACCCCTCTGCCATGAGCGTCGCCCTCAAGCATCTCAGCGAGCCGCCGATTCCGCCGCGCCAGTTGAACCCGAAGCTCTCACCTGCCGTCGAGAAAGTCGTCCTCAAAGCGCTCGAAAAGGAACCGAGCAAGCGCTTCCAGAGCGGCGACCTGATGGCGCGCGTGCTCGAAGAAGCCTTCGCCTTCGACCCCGATTTTGCGGACTCGACACCCTCGCACCCCAGCAACGGCACCCATCCATCGCGCCTGTTTCCGCTGGGGACGTTTCGCCGTGAGCCGCGCGAACCGGGTAGTTCGCCGACGATTCAGTTTTCCGATTCGCTGGTGGCCGCCTCGCGGATGCAGGTCGAAAACGCGCAGCGTCTGCTTGCGAAACCGTCACGCCAGCGCACCACTTTGATCACCGCCAGCGTCGTCATCGTCGTTTTGCTGATCGTCGCGCTGGGCGGCTGGGCGCTAACCCACAATGGCGGCGCAGCCGTCACCCTCACCCCGACCAGCGTTGCCCTCGCCGCGCTGACCGAATCGCCAACCGCGCCTGCCGTTCTGCCAACAGTTCTGCCGACGCTCGCACCCACCGATCCATCCGCCGCTGACTCCACCGCTGAGCCTGCCGTCACCAGCGAAGCCCAAACGTCCGAAGTTCAGATCACGAGCAGCAGCACGTCCATTGCCCCGTTAGAGACGGAAACCGCAGAAGTCGTACCACTCGTCAGCGAAACGGTCAGCCCGTCCGCGACCCGCCGCGCAACCGCCGAGTCCACCGCCGATCTCGGCACGCCTGACGACAATTTCCCCGTCCACATGATCTACGACAAGGATTTGTTCGTCCTCATCAACCAGTCCACTCAAACCTTCAGCATTCGCGGCTGGACGTTTGTGCAGCACGCTTCCTTCGGCGACATCACCTTTTATGCGTCGCAGTGGTCAACCCCGCTGCTCGGCGCGGTTGCTCCCGACACCTGCTATCTGATCTGGCGCAACACCCTCAGCAATGTGGAAACGCCCGACTACTGCGCCGAGCGTGAAGCCTGGTTCGCTGCCGGGACACGCAGCCGTTTCTGGATCAGCAGTCAGGCGACCACCGTATTCGAGGTTTTCGGCAGTTCGGGATCACTGCTGGGAACCTGTATCGTCAGCGCGGGCGAATGTGACCTCCACGCTGAGGAATAGCCTGCGCGAAATTTTATGGGGAATTTGCCAGCGTCACTGTTGGCTGCAAGTTTGGTGGCACGCTCGGCGGCCCGCTGTTGACCCAGACATAGGCCACCACATTCGCGATCACCAGCACAATCAAAATCGCCAGCAGGATACGCAGCAAGCGGGGCGTCACCCGGATTCTCGGCTCACTGGGCTTCTCTGGCATGGGCGCGCTCGACTGAGTCCGCCGCCCTAAGCGGGCATTCTCCAGCAGCCACGACTGCATCAGCGAGGCACTCAGACTGATCCCGTCAGGCGTCGGTATCAGAATTTCGCGGTACTCCAGACTGCGCAGTGTCGCGTTGATCGCCGTCACATCGAGGGGAAACTCGGTCTCCACCAGCCACGACTGGATCGCCTGAGCGTCCATTCGCCCCAGCGGATCGTTATAGAGCAGGTCGCTCATGGCGGTCAGCACCAGCCGCTCGTTCGACCCCAGATGATCCCAGAGCACGCGGTAATCGGCTTCGTTGTAGAGGTAAATCGTCGAGGTGAGCGCCTTCACGTCTTCGAGCGTGAACACGTTCAGTTCAGGGTATGTTTCCCAGCGCTCGAAGAACAGGTAGCCGAAATGCTGCACCAGACCAGGCGCGCCACCGACCAGCCGATGGACTGCCAGCGCACACTCATCCGGGATGGCGTACAGGCCGCGCGGCGGCGCTTGCAGCAGCCATTGGCTCTCGTCGGGATTGAGATTTCCCAGCCGAATCACGTCTTTGGGCACGACCAGCGGCGCAAAATCCTCAATATCCGGCTCAAAATCGGCATCGAGCGCCAGCGCAATGTGCAAATCGCGAAATTTGCGAGTCAGGCTGAGCAGATAAGCGAAGATGTCCGCTGGAAGCTGCCCCGCCCGCTCTGCCATCAGCAGGCGGTCGGCATCGTCAATCAGGATCAGCAGTTTGCGCCGCAGCGCACCGAGCGTCTGCGGTAAAAAGGTCGTTTCCAGCCAATCGCGCGGCTGGTCGCCCAGCGGATCAAGCTGCGACAGTCGGCTGAGTGTGAACCCGTGTTCAGTCAGCGACGAGGTGATGGCCTGCGCCAGCGCCAGCAGCCAGCTCGCCTCGTTTTCCGGCGTCGCATCGCGCAGCGGCACGTAAACGCCTACCGCCGCATCCTTGAACACCGTATCGGCGTTGCGGAGCATGGCGCTTTTGCCGCTGTGCTGCGTTCCCAGAAACAGCAGCGCGCCTGTATTCACCGGATCATAGAGGCGAGAATACAGGCGCGCGAAGGCGTCTTTACGTCCGGCAAACGGGGCAACCGCCAGACCCTCGATGTCGCCATACTTGGCGTGGTAGGGGTTCACGGGATTAATCATGAACCCGATTATAGCCAAAGATCGTTCAGCGCGCTGTCTCAGGTCGCCGCTGTCAGCGTCCGGCGCGTCGAACGTCTACGCCGCCAGAAAAACCACGCTGGCACGCCGACGACAATCAGCAGCGGCAGGCCGATAATGGCAACCGTGATGACCACATCCGCAGCCCCTTGCAGCAGGTTCACGAGCGCCTGAAAAGCGTTACGGGCTGTTTCCAGCGGACGCCAGCCGCCGATTTCGACGGGCTGAACAATTGGCGTCGGCAGCACCGTCACCTGCACTGAGGCAAACGACGAAGATTCGTCGTAGTAGCGAATCCGCCCCTGAATCGTCTCAATCTGCCCGCGCACGTTGACCAGTTGATTGTACACGTCGAGCACGTCCTGCGTTTTGACCGCCCTGTCCATAATCGACTGAAGCTGCTTTTCGGCGGCTTGCAGGTTGGTCAGTTGGCTGGAGAGATCGACGTAATCCTGCGTCACATCCTGCCCGGTGACATTCTCGGACTGCACTGTGCCGACGCCTGTTTTGATCTGCGTCATCGCCTCATCCAGGCGCGCCGCCGGAACGCGAATGGTGATCGAAGCCGACTGCACCTGATTTTTGCCGTTGATGTTGGCGCGGGTGGTGTTGGCAGTGACAATCCAGCCACCGAAGGCAGCACTCAGATCATTGATTGACTGCATTTTCGCGTCCACGTCATCGACGACGATCACCAGTGTCGCGTTTTCAAGGACGACCCGCTGAACCGCTGAATCGTTGGGCTGCTGTGGCTCCTGCGCCTGCCGACTCAATTCGCCATCGGCAACGGTTTGATCGAGCAGGCCGCCCTGCAATTGGTTGACTGCCGCGCTGGGTGGCGCAACTGGCGCGTAATAGCCTTCTTCCAGCGAAGCCGTCTGCTGGGACGCCTGTGTCGCACAGGCAGCGATCACAATCAGTACCAGTATCAGCCCTAAGAACATCAAGAAACGTTTGCGCATCATGATTGTTTTCCTCGTTTGTTGTCTGCTGGATGAGACGCTGCACAGCGCCGGAATGTTCCATTCAAGGGGCGCTGATGTATAATGCGAACCAGTTTCCGCCAAGTAAACACCGAGGTTTTGATACGTGAATCGAAGCACAGCCACCGCTCTGGCACTCGTCGGAATGCCTGGCGCGGGGAAATCTCTCTGCGCGAGTCATTTACAGGCTAAAGGCTATTTTCAATATCGTTTCGGCAGCATCGTCGTCGATGAAGTGGCGCGGCGCGGCCTGCCGCTGACCCCCGAAAATGAGCGCATCATCCGCGAAGAATTTCGCGCCAACGAAGGCATGGATGCGATTGCGCGGCGCGCGCTACCGATCCTCAAACAGGCGCTCGAACGCCAGAACTGCATTGTGATTGACGGCCTGTATAGCTGGAGCGAGTACAAAACGCTGCGCGCCGAACTCAGCGGCGAACTGGTGGTCGCGGCTATCGTCAGCGAACGGGCGCTGCGCTACGCTCGCCTGAACGAACGCCTGGAACGTCCGCTGACCCGCGAAGAAGCCGAACGCCGCGATTATCAGGAAATCGAGAACCTGGAGAAGGGCGGCCCGATTGCGCTGGCGGATTACACCCTGCTCAACAACGGCGCATCCGATCAGCTCCTCGCCGCGCTGGATGTCCTGATCGAAACGCTGAATTTTCACCCCTGAGCGATCCATGCCCATGAGACCATTGGGAAATTACCCCCTCACCTACGTAAGTGGGGCGAGGGGCGACACCTGTTTTGCGCCAAACCCTTTGAGGGTTTGGCTAGGGAAAACAAGCCCCCTGAAGGAGGCTGAAGCAGAGCGGGCGAGGCGTGCCTCGCCCCTACAGATGCGCGCTATGAAATTTACTGTCGCCCCCTCAGCACGCAAGCGGGGCGAGGGGAGAAAAACTGTGATCGGGTCACGAAAAAAAAGAATATGTCCAGTGGCTTCTGTCGCGCCCGCGTCGGCAGCTTTCGCTCACGATGTAACAGCATGTGTGCCACTCAGCCCAACATTGTTCGAATTCGTTAACCATTGCGCACGGGAAGTGCGCTTTTCCTGACATAATTGACAATACGCGGTGAGGTTTTCTATACTCGCCCCATTCTCTACTTAAATCATTGTTCCTTTTAGCGGAGCGACTTCATTTGCGCCGTTGGTTATTGACTATTTTCCTACTGCTAAGTGCCGTTGGAGCACAGGCTCAATCCAAAGGCCCCCAGGCGGGTGATCCTCCCGTGCTGGCGCGCATCGCTATTTCTGCGCCTACCAGCGACGGAACGGTCACGATTACGGGCAGCAATGGATCGGTCTTCTCAAACGCCTACATCAGCCTGCGCAACCTGTATACCAACGCGACGGTCTACACGCAGGCAGGCGAAACGGGCAGTTTCACTGCGCAAATCGCCGGTTCACCGAGCACGCCTTTCTGGATCAGCCCATCGACGGCGAAACTGCCGCCGGAAGCGAAAAACACACCCGGTTCGCTTCAGGGTGGCCCCGGCGCGATCCTCTACAACCCGCTGGCGTCCGCGACAGCGCTGACGCCACCCACAACCAAGCTCGTGATCGACGGCAATTTAACCGACTGGGATGCTTACCTCACCGCCAAACAGTTCGACCCTGGCACGCGCGCCGTCTATGCGCTGCGCAATAACGAATCCTTCTATGTGGCCTTGTCCGGCACGTATGTCACGACGGTATACGCCAAGCTGGAAGTCCGCTTCACCATCGACACGAGCACCTATTCGGTGACGCTCGATCCGCGTCAGCCGCAGCCTGCCGATTTGCAGCGGGTGAATCCAGTTGCTCGCGATCTGGGCGAACTGGCGGTCAATTCGCGGCAGAGCAGCGTCATCGAACTGCGCATTCCCCTGTCGTTTCTCAATCGGGCGGATCATCTCAATCTGGACTCCGTGCGCTGGCTCGACGCAAACGGTGACGAAATCAGCAGCGACAGCATCAATCGCGAAATCCCCAAATTCAACGAGATCGACGGCATTGCGCACGCGCGCTCGGTTCAGGGCGGGACGCCCTTCAATATCGCGGGTTCGCTGGGGTCAACGGGCGCAGAATGGTCAGCCAGTGGACAGGCCGACGCGCTCAAACTGACGCCCGGCGCAAGCTGGAACGTGCAGATGGATGTCGATTACGGCAGCATCGATCTGCCGCTGGACGCCCAGATGATCGGTCAGATCGCCTTACAGCCGATTGCGCGCAGCGTCGATGGCGATGTACGGGTGGTCGGCGGTTTGCTGACGAACAACGGCTGGTCGAGCGTGCTGACTCCGAGCGGGATGGCGATTGACAACCTGCGCAGCAGCATCATCCTCGGCGAAGCGGGCGCAACTTCGTTTCAGTTGGTGCGCGGCGCAAGCGACATTCGCTTCCCGCTCGACTTCACCCTGACGATACCGACGGATTTGCCCGCCGGTTTATACGCGCCGACTTTCACGGGTTTCATTCAGCTTGCGGGAAGCGGTGAACGCACGCGCTGGAGTGATACCAGCGCTCCGCCCGCGCGTCTGCCGCTGATCGTCAACGTGGGAGGCGTCGAAAATGTGCGCCTGCTCTGGACGCTGTTCGCCGACGACCCCAGCGATGGCAGTCGCGGCATTCTGCCTGACGAAGACCAAAGCTACGCCATGCTCTCCAATCGGGTACGCTTCGACAGCCCGACTTACATTCTGACGCCCTTTAAACCCGGCACGCGCGACCCGAATCCGTACCCGCTGGAACCATATCTGCTCGACCAACTGCCCAACAGTTACGTGAATGACAGCGCACCGCTGATTCCGTTCAAATTTCCCGGTGGTCAGCTTGAAGCGACCGTCACGCAGCCGAATGGGACGGTTGACAGCCTCGGCACGGTCGATATTGCGCAAAATCAGCTTTCGACTGCGGCGGCGGACGAACGCACATTATTTGGCGCGCAATCCCCGGTCGATGAATATCGGCTGACGACGCTCAACCCGAAATTCAGCGCCTACTCGTTCACCCAGTACGGCGAATACACGATTCAACTCAGCGGCGATTTGCAGGATTTGTGGGGCAATCACTATGTCGGCGGTGGAACCTACAAAGTGCTCGCCGCTGAACTGCTCGACCTGACCCCCGGTGTGCTGCCGGGGACGCCGTTTGAAGTGGGCGATGTTCTCAACTTTGGGCTGCATATCTCGCCCGGTTTTCCGGCGGATGTCAAGGTCGATCTGCGCATCTATCCGCTGGATGGCAGCGCCATGCTTGAGCACACTGTCACCGGGAAAGCCAACGCACGCGGCTACTTCCAGCCTACCGACATACCTCTCAGTTTCGACACTCCCGGCGAATACGTCATCGATTACGAAGTTCGCTACACGGGCAAAGATCAACGGCTGTGGGCTGCCAGCCTGCGCAGCGCGGGCGCGATCGCCGGAGCGCAGTCGAATATCGTCGCGCACGGCGAACGCGGCATCCCGAACACCGTCACGCAGCAGCGTCCCGCCTGGTTCAGTCTGCCCGCATATCTTCAGGCGGCTGGGCTGGGTAATCAGAGCGCGCTCTTTTTCCCCTATCACAGCGGTGACGTCGCCTGGGTGTCAGACGGAAGCGCCAGCAGCATCACCCCTGTGATTCGGGCGCAGGATTTAGCGCTCGAAGGCACGGACGACGGCTACGCTCGCTGGCTGATTGGCGCGCTGCCCAATACGGTCGCGGCAAACGGTGAATCGCTCAGCCAGCTTGCCAATGAAGGCGAACTCCCGGTCACGCTCATCGGACAAGGCAGCGGCGCGGCGCTCAATCCTACGCGGCTGAACAGCAACAGCTATACCTACATCAGCGCGGTGCGTCCCAACGTGACCGTGCGCCAGTTTGTCAGCGGCGGCGACGATGGCGGCCTGACCCTGAACTGGGATCAGGATGATCCGCTCAATCGGCAGATTGGCGCAGGACTGAACGGCAACGCGGCTGGGGATTATATTTTCCTGTTCGGCGGCGCTGTGATTCGCGAGGGTAATCTGCGAGACAGCGCCATCTATGGCGCGCTGGCGGTCGTGACCCATGACGATCCGCTGCGCATCTACCCGCCGGATCGCGGCGCGTCTGGTGGCGCAGACGGCGGCGCGCTGCTGACCATCAAGGGACAGCCCGTCGATACCTTCATCGACATGACCGGCGTACAACCGGGTGAAGTGCTCAGCCTCGGCGACACGCTGGCTGTCGCTGGGCAGGTTGCACCGCCGCTGGCAGCCAGCGTCAACACAACGCTAACTTCGCCGAGTGGACGTGTGTTCCAGTTTTCCAGCAAAGCCAATGCTGTCGGCTATTACTACGATCCTGCTGTTCACATGACCGTCGATGAGCTGGGCATCTGGACGGTCGATGTTCAGGTGGTTCAGGACGGGATCAGTTCGTCCGGGCAGAGCCAAGCGCCGTTCCCCGAAGGCAGCGTTTTGGGGGCAAACAATCAGCGCTTCTCGGTGTACGTCCAACCCAAAGACGCGACGCCGCTGGAGTGGAATCCGCTGCTGACCGACACGATTATCCCGATTGTGTCGCCTTACAATTTCAGCTTCACCCTCCCGACAGACTGGACGCGCATTCAAGCCTACTACACGTTGACGACACCCGGTTACATTATCGACGACAGCCCAATCCATATGAACGGGCGTAGTTTCAGCTATCAATACAACGCGCCTTTGCAAAATCGCGCCTCCCCGAACCTGGAAAATGACGGGCGCAGCGGCACCTATGTCGCCGACACGCGCACGCTGACGTTTGTTGCGACCGGTGTTGATGCCAACGGCGTCTTCCAGATTCGCAGCCGCACCTTCACCCTGATGCATGATCGCCTGATCACAACGGACACCACCGACACGACGGAGTAACGAATGCGGCAGATGCAGGGAATTGTAGAGCGTTTACGCAGGGGCAGACCTGTGTGTCTTCCCCAAATAGGGCGGACGCGTGGGTGCGCCCCTACCTTCCTTGTGCTGTCTTTCGTTCTGCTCCTTGTTCTGCTCTCAGCGACCTCATCGAACGTCGCCGCTCAGACCGGCGCGACCCCAACGCCGCTCCCGCTGTTTGCCCTGCCGGACTCGCGCGCCAACCGCGCCTACGTCAGCAACACGATTGCGCTGGCAGGCGACGGACGCACCATCGTTACCTCGAATATGATCAACGACACGATGACGATCCTGATTCCCGCGTTTGATCGCGTGGTGGCTGAAGTTCCGGTCGGCAAAGACCCGCGCTCGGTTGCGCTCACGCCGGATGGGACACGTGCGCTGATCACCAATCACGGCGACGGCACACTCTCGATTGTTAGCATGATTCAGAACGAGGTTATCAGCACAATTCCGGTCGGCGTGATGCCGTATGGCGTGGTCACCAACAGCAACGATACCGCTTACGTTTCGCTCGAAGGCAGCAACCAGATCGCCGTCATCGATCTGGTCAATACGCGCGTTAGCCGCCTGATCGATGTTCCGGCTGAACCCGCCGGACTGACACTGTGGGGCGATTTCCTGTATGTGACCCATTTCTGGAGCGGCGACATCAGCCTGATTTACCTGCCGCAGGCGCGCGTCGTCCAGACGGTCAGCACTGGCAGCGACACCGCCCTATTCCAGAACTTCGAGCCGGACATCACTCGCGGAATTGCCTACCTGCCGCAAACACGCCTGAATGCGCAAAATACAGCGCTGACCTACGACAGCGCCGCTTTCCCGGTGGTCAACGTCGTCAGCCTGCGTGACCTGAGCGTGCTGCGTGAGCGGCGCGTGGCGCTCGATACTGCTGACCGTCCGGTGAATTTGCCTTTCACCGTCGCCCTCGACCGCTTTGCACAGCGACTCTATGTCGCCAACGCGGGCAGCGACAGCATTTCGGTCATCGACCTGAACAGCGGTTTCGCGCGCGCGCACATTCCCGTCGGCGCGAACCCGCGCGGCATCCTGCTCAACGGCGACAATACACTGCTCTACGTCCACAGCGAACTAGACGGCACGGTCACAACGATTGACACACGCAGCTACGCCGTTACCGACGTGCTGCCGATTATCAACCTCAACGTCTCGCTGGATGTGCTGCTCGGCGCGCAGTTGTTCAACACCGCCGCCGACCCGCGCATGGATGCGGACAGCGGGCTAAGCTGCGCGACCTGCCATTTCGATGGTCAAAGCGATGGGCGCGTCTGGCAGGGTTTCCCGGACGGGCCGCGAAACACGCCACTACTCTATAATCTGCCCGAAACCGTCCCTTACAACTGGTCAGCGACATGGGGCGAACTCGCTAATGTTGAACTGAAAATTCGCTGGCTGCAAGCGGGTACGGGACTGATCGACTCGCCCAGCTTCTCGCCGATCAAAGACGACCCACACGCAGGCATGTCGGTCGATCTCGACCTGCTCACCCAGTATCTGACGCAGTTGCAAGCGCCGCCTAATCCCTATCAATTCGCGGAAGATGACATCAGCCGGGGTAAAGCGGTCTTTGCAGCACAGGGCTGTGCTGACTGTCACGTTGGCCCAGCGGGGACAGATTTGCAAAGCCACGACGTCGGTACCGGAACGTCGTCATTGGAAAAGCGCGGCACCTCCTTCGACACGCCCTCGCTGCGCTGGCTTTGGCTGAGCGCGCCATATTTTCATGATGGCTCGGCACAGACGCTGCGACAGGTTTTTGAAATGCCGGGTAAACATCAGTTAATCTATAAAGTATCACCCCAGGACATTGGCTCGCTGGTCGATTATCTGCTGACACTGCCAGATTAACCTGGCCTGAATTTAGAATTTAACGCTTGCTAACTTTTTACGACGCTGGTATATTTATGATAAATATGATAAAAATTACGGCTGTGAACGGAGTTAAACCGGCATGACAACAAGTGCCGCGATGCAGGACTACCTTGCCGAGGCCTATCGTCTGGCCTACTATCAAAACGGCGACCCCTATATTTCAACATCCGCACTCGCTGACGTCATGCATGTGTCTGCACCCGCAGTCACGCGCATGGTGCAGCGGCTGAAAGAAGCAGGCTACCTCGAACACGAACCCTATCGCGGCGTTTTTTTGACTCCGGCAGGTGAACACGAAGCGCTGGCGAATATTCGCCGTCATCGGCTGGTCGAAGTCTTTCTCGTCAACGTGATGCAGTTTGGCTGGCACGAAGTCCACGATCAGGCGGATGATCTCGGTGTAGCGGTCAGTGATGAAGTGGTCGAGCGCATGGAGCGCATGGCTGGCTTTCCGCGCCGCTGTCCGCACGGCGAGCCGATTCCAACGGCGGAAGGCCGGATGCCGCGTGTCCACGATGTTCCGCTTAGCGAGTCCGCGCCGGGGAGCAACCTCGTCATTAGCCGCGTCGCCACGCACGACATGGATAAGCTCGAATACCTGGGCGAACTCGGCCTGAAACCGGGACGGCATTTCACATTGATCTCGCGGGCACCGTTCAGCGGGCCGCTTCAGCTTCAGTTGGATGGCGAAACCCGTATGATTGGTCATGAACTGGCGGGCGTCCTGCGCGTGTGCCCCCCTGACGAATTCGAACTCAAGTAATCCATTACACAGCGCCTGGAATGCTCGAGTTCGCGTTATGACTGCGGACAGATTTCGAGTCCTCTTGCGACGGCAAAACGCAGAAATTCCAGCATTTTCGTCATGTCGTCGGGTTCGTGCTCATGTCGCCAGACCAGCGCCTGCTCGATTAGCAATCTCCATTTAGGGTCGAGCGTTTGCAGCGCCCAGTCTGCCGCTTCTGGTTTTGAAGCCACTTTGCCTTCGCGGATCGTGTAGAGCGCGCGGCACATACTCAAAATCGCAAACGCCTGATAGTCACGGGGGCGCAGCCAATCGGGGCCATGCAACTGCTGCTGCCAGAAATCGCGCAGCATCCCGCAGACCGCTGCGCGCAATTCGTCGGGCGCGACCGGATCGATCAGCGTTTTGGGCGACGGCCCCCAAACGATGATGCCCTTTTCGCGCACGATCCAGCGTTCAAGTATCCAGTTTGTCCCATGCTGCCCGACGCCAAATTCCCAGTCGATGCCGATGGTTGGATGCATAGCGTTCGCGGGATCATAACGGCGCAGCGCCGCCTGCGGGATGTATGAGCCTTCCAGTTTGCGCGCATAGGGTAGGCTGCTTGTCGCAATATCCGCGTGCATGGCACGCAGCGCTTCCAGAGCGGCTTGATCAAGTTCCCCGCTCGTGACGATCAGGAAATCGACATCGCTCGACTCTGGATCAAAATCCCCCGCCGAGAGCGAACCATAGAGGTAAAAGCCGACCAGTTTTTCGCGCAAAATCGCACGCACGCTTTCCAGCAGCGTGAGCAGCAGCGTATTCACGTCACGGTAAGGTGTCGGCGGCTGATTCACAATCAGGGCTTTTTCGATCCCTGCCACGCCGCCAGACCCAAACTCGCCCAACCGCCCAGCAAGGCCAGCCCGCCGAGCGGCGCGACCGCACCCATGATGCGCAGATTGGTGAGCGCCAGTATATACAGGCTGCCTGCAAACAGGACGATGCCGACCGCGAACAGAATCCCCGCCCAGCGCGACCAGCGCCCCGGATAGCGTTCCGCCACCCATGCCGCGCCGATCAGCGCCAGCGTGTGATAGAGGTGATACTGGGTTGCGGTGCGAAAATCGTCCTGAAGATCAGGGTGGGCGGCGAAGTAGGCGCTCAGGCCATGCGCTCCAAACGCGCCCAAGCCTACGCCGAGAAAGCCAAACAGTGCCGCCAGTAAGACGAAATTTCGTGATGTCATGGTTTTCCTCAATCAGCAATACATTTTAATCACGGTATAATGAGGGTTACTTTTACGATTTTCGCGTTGTTATCTTCTGTACCATTGGGTTCGGTGGGCAACTGATTTATATTCGGCAGTTTGATTCGCACTCATAGAGAAGACTATCCGTGTTGTCTCAGGCAACATACGCATTAGAGCATTTCTACTACGGGCAGCTATTCTACCAGGGAAAACCCCAGGGTGAGCTGCGGCTTCTGGCATCCTCGCCAAACGTGAAAACGGATCACGTCGAGGAAGCCGCGAAAGAAGCTGCTATCCCGCCGATGCCCGGCGCACCCACTGGATCATGGTCGCTGGTGCGCGGGCAATCAGCGCCGTTCCTAGTCGTTCAGGCACAAATCGGCACACGCGGTCAGACGATGCGCCATGTCGTCCTGATGCCTGTCGAAATTCTGCGTTCGCTCGGCGGCAATCTGACAGCCCTCGCCACGCTGGTGGAAACCCAGATGCCTGCTTATGAGCAGGTCGGCACAACCATCCCGCTGCTGCAACTGGCGCAAGCCGGAATCCCCAACGCCCAGGCGCAGGAAACTTCGATGCTGGCACTGATGACGGCGACCCGCGACCGCCTTGAGGTAATCGAAAACCTGCTGGCAGCGATTATTCAGGGCGTTCAGGTTATTGTCAAAGGCGCGCCCAACGATCTCACTCAACGCATCAGCTTCATCGAGGGGTTACTGTCGCTGCTGCCACCGCCTGCGCGATTTGGCGTCACCTTCGCAACGCATACGCTGCCGTCAACGCGCATCGATGCGCAGATTCGCTTCTACACCGACGATCCGCCGCCCTCAAACACCCTGATTTACCACTGGAATGAGGCGCGCATTGAAGGCCGAATCGCCGAAGACGAATACGCCCGCTTCATCCGCAGCCAGCTCCGCCTCGATACCGCGTTGGTCGTCGAGCAGACCACTGAACTCACGGCGGTTGCGGCCTGGCGCATCAAACGCGGCGATTCGTTAGCGGAGGCACTCAAGTATGCCTCGTATCGCCTCAAAATTGATACCGCCATCACCAACAACCAGCCCGTCGAAGCGGCTGACGCCGCCAAAATTCTGGCAGAAGACCCGACACTCAACGATACCGTGCGTGCAGCTTATGTCCGTCACCTGCTGGCCTTCGCGCTCGTCCTCGACGAGATCGAAAATGCCGACAGGCTGGCGGTGGTCGTGCGTGGACAGCCCGACCTGGAAAGCGTCATCCTCCAGCAGATGAGCGAAGCGCTGACCGCTGGCAAAGCGGATCGAGTCTATCGCACACTGGCGCGCTGGCTTTCGAACCCGATGGGCTTTCACGGCATGTACTGGGTCGAACTGACCCAGCGCGCCGCGCTCGGCTATGCTGAGTCGCTTGCCAAAGCCAACCAGATCGAAACGCTGAACGCCTTTTTACGCCACGTTCGACGCAACAGCGGCAACATCGAAACTTCGCCGATTATCCCGCGCCTGATCGAGATCGCGCTGCCGCTGGCGGTCGAACATTCGTCGCTGGCGGAAAATGTCTTTGTGCTGGCGGCGGGGTCACTGCCCGCGAATCGCTGGCAGCGTTTTATCGCCATCAAATCACTGCTGGTACGGCTCCCGCCCAGTCTATCGCAGTTGATGATGCACCTGACGGGTCACGATCCCGCGCCCGCCGGACTGCTGGCGCAGGTGGCGGGCGAGTTCGGTGAAGAATGGCACTCGCTGCTGATCATCCGCCTGACTGAAGTCGCGCTGTTGGTCGGTCGGCGCGATCTGGTCGATACGGCAGCGCTGGCTGCGCTGGTCAAAGCGGCGCAGTCGAGCTTCGGCGTCTCCTACGATCCGCTGCTGCGCTGGATTGTGCGCAATCTCTCGGACGACGAAGTGCTGCTCAAATACGGCGTCGCGGGGTCGCGTTTCCTGTTGCAAATCCTGCTCGCGCGCGGTGCTTACGAGGAACTCGCCACTGAACTGATGCATCAGGGACGGCTGCTCTACCCCAGCGACAAGCAGTTGAATTATGCCGGGATGGTGCGCGGCCTGTTCTTTGAGACACCGCTTCCGGTTGATCAAGTGCCAGACGCGCTCAAAACCCTGACCAACAAGGGGCTGAAACCGCTGCCCCTGTCGATGGCCTATTTCGGCGCGTTAGAACAGCATCGCTGGGCGAACGTGATCGAAGGGGTAGCGGCAGAATTGACGACGCTGGTCTTCAGCAACCGCCTGATCATCGAAGCCATCCAGCTTGATTTGATCACGCAGCTTTTGCAATATCACGTTCAGCGTCACGATACCAATTTCACGACGCGGGTCGCCTCGCTCGTTCCGGCAGCCGCTGCGCGCCGGGGTGAAGCCGGACTCGCGCCCCTGATCCAGATGTATCGCGCGCTCAACTGGGATGACGATGTGCGCGCCACCGCCATCGAAGCGCTGCGGCGTTTCGTGCGCCGCTGCAGCGACAGCTTCGCCCCGCGCGCGATTGACCGTTTCCGCGAAGAACTCGGCGCAGACATCGGCGCAGCGCTTGAAGCGACTCACGTCATGCGCCGCCTGATGGGCGGCGAAGACCTCGCCGATTATGCCTATTCGCTCCATACCGTCGCTCAATTCCTGTATGACACCGGGCTGACCTACGTCGATAAGAACGATCTGCCCAGCATCCCCGGGCTGCTGAGCGATTTGGACAGCCTCAACGGCGGCCTCAACGATACTGAGCGCAAGGCTCTGACGATAGCGGTGCTCGACATCATCCGTATCACCGCCGCCCTCAGCGACCACCACCGCAAAATCCATGCACGCGAAAATGACGAGCAGATCGATGCTTTGCTTCGAGGGGAAGGCTCGGCGCAGTCCGTTTTTGACATTTTCCGCGTGATGGGCGGCTACTTCGCACGCGGACGCCACCTGACTTCCCGGACAGACCGCACCATGACCAATCACCCGCTGGCTGACCGCTCCGCGCCGATCCTGATGCGCGAGCTTCAGCAGATGAGCCGTTTGCTCAAGGCTGCGCTGCGCGCTTTCCTCGCAGATTCGACGATTTCGCTCAACTCAAAAGCGATTCAGGGGGAGATGGAAAGCCTGTGGAGCGACATCGCGCTCTACGAACGACGATTACTCGTGCGTGATCTGGCAATCGACCTGGAGCGGATTCCCGAACTGATGCTGATGATCTCCGAGAAGGTCGATACCAAAGCGCTGATTGACAACAGCGGCCTTGCCCGCCGTCTGGATGCGAATAAGCAGAAGCCCGAAAACACGCTGGCCTTCTATCGCTTTATGTACGGCTATTTCTACGCTCGTATTCGCCGCAAAGATTGATCTCTCTCATAGGGATTTCATGCAGGAAGTCTCTGCAAAATCCACTTAACCTCAAAATGATTTTGGAACCGTGAACCATGCCCTCAGATAATTTTCAAACCAAAGATGGCCTGACGCTCTATACCGAATACGCGCTGCCTCAGAGCGACCCAAAGGCGGTCGTGCTGCTCGTACACGGCTACGGTGAACACTGCGGGCGCTACCAGCACGTCATCGCTCGCCTGACCAACAGCGGTTACGCCGTCTATACGCTCGATCATCGCGGGCATGGCAAAAGTCAAGGCGTGCGCGCCTATTGTGACTACATGGATCAGTTCGTCGAAGACTTGAAGCTTTACTTCGACCGGATGAAAGCAGCTCAGCCGGGGAAAAAGCGCTTTGTGCTCGGTCACAGCATGGGCGCTCTGATCAGTCTGGCTTTTACGGAGCGCTACCAAAGCGAAATCGACGCGCTGGCAATCTCCGGCGCGCCCGTCAACGCTGACGCCAACGTTTCGCCAGCGCTGGTCTGGCTCGGCAAATTCCTAACACGCCTCGTGCCCAAAATGCATCTGCTGCCCGCCAGCGGAGCGGGTATCCTCTCGCGCGATCCTGAAATCGACATCGCCTGGGATAACGATCCGCTCACCAATAAGAAACCGATGCGTGTGCGCCTCGGCGTCGAAATGAACAATATGGCGCGCAGCGTACGCGCTCAGCTCGCCGATTTGCGGCTGCCGATCCTGATTATGCATGGCACGGACGATAAGCTGGTCAATCCATCTGGCAGCCAATTAGCCTACGATCAGGTTTCGTCCACTGACAAAACGCTCAAGTTCTATCCAGAGATGCGTCACGAAATCATGAACGAAATCGGCAAGGAAGCTGTCCTCGACGATATTGTCGCCTGGCTGGATCGGCACGTATGACGCGACGAAATCGCCTGCTGATAGCGTTTCTTCTGTTGATTCCGCTGCTAGCCTATACGTTCATCAGCGTCTACAGCCGCCTGATGGCGGATGATTACTGCTATGCCGTCAGCTTTCGGCAGTACGGACTGCTCGGCTCGATCAGCTATTACTATGAGAACTGGTTTGGCAGAATATCGCAGACTGTCGGCGCAACACTCGGCTCGGCGCTGGGCGTTGGTTTCGCTCAAATTTTCCCAATCCTCCTGCTGCTGATCTGGTTCGTCGGGCTGTGGTGGCTGTGTCGTGAACTCGCTGAAATGCTGCACTGGAACGACCATCTGACGATTTTCATCGGCGCGGAACTGATCCTTTACGCCACGCTGGCGGGAACAGCACAAATTTATCATTCGCTTTACTGGATTTCAGGCTTTTTCCCGTATACCGTTCCCCTGGTTCTGGCTACCTATCTGCTTGCCATCGTTGTGCGCACTATTCGGCGTGGCGGGGTTTCCTTACTGGAACTGGCAGTATCGCTTATACTGACGGGGATTGCCGAGTTGTCGAGCGAACCATTCGCGCTGGCATTTATCGGCGCGCTGGCGGGGGGGATCGTCGGTGTTCTGCTCTTCCGCCCACGCTCTGAAGTGCGGCGAGCGGCGCTGACTCTGCTCATTCCGAATTTGCTGGTCGCCGGGATTGCGCTCGTGATTATGGTCGCTGCGCCCGGTAATGCGGTTCGGCAGGGTCTGTTCCCCACGACTCATGCGCCGGTGGCACTGGTCACGCAATCTCTCATCTACGCGGGGGCGATTATCATCTCCCTCATTCTGATCGCACCGCTGAGCCTGCCGCTGGCGCTGTTTTTGCCCGCCCTGATTGCTTACAGTCAGCCCAGAACTCAGATCGCACGGCGCACCCTGCGCAGGTGGATAGCCTTTGCCTTTTTAGTCGCCTTCGGGTTGATTTTTCTGCTGACAGTTCCAGCGATCTACGCGACTTCGACCGCGCCGCCCGCCCGCGTCCTGATTATCCCACAGTTTGTGCTGGTCGGCGCGTGCGTCGTGATGGGTTATCTGGCGGGGTTACATGCCCGCAGCTCGGCGCGGCGTCCTCCTCGTCTGATTGCCGCGGTAGTCATCGGGGCGCTGCTGATTGGCGGGCCGCTGTTGACAGCCGTGTCACTCATGAGCCTGACGCCGAAGCTAAGCACCTATGCACAGGAATGGGATCAGCGCGATGCGCAAATTCGCGCCGCCGCCGAGCGGGGCCAGCAGAGCATCACGGTCGCGCCGCTCTCATTCGATGTCGCGAGCATGACCGGCCTCGACACACTGGCGACTGAAGGCTGCGCCGCACCCTATTATGGTTTAGCGTCGCTCACAGTCAGCCAATAACAGACCGTTGTCGTCTGTAGATTGCAGCGCGGAAGTCGAATAAACAAAAAAGCGACTGTGATTAAACACAGTCGCTTTCATAAGTTCAAAGTCAGAAAAGAAAAGGAAGAAAAAAGGGGAGAGAGGAAGGGAATAGAAAAACGAGAAGGTTACGTTGGCAGCGGTTTACTCTCCCACCAAGTTACCCTGGCAGTACCATCAACGCTGGTGAGCTTAACTTCCGGGTTCGGGATGGGACCGGGTGTACCCTCACCGCTCTAGCCACCAACAT
>DAOUCB010000058.1:0-2516 GCA_034432495.1 Anaerolineae bacterium
CATTCTTGAACTGAAGCCTACGCAATTTTTATTTGTCTATACCATGACCATGCCACTTGATCAATATGAGTAAAATCAATGCCGCAGCGACCCAATATTGAAGAAATCGCGCGCCAGGCTGGCGTCAGCCGAGGCACAGTTTCGCGCGTATTAAATGAACATCCGTCGGTGAGCGACGAAACCCGCAAAAAAGTCCTCGACGTGATCCAGCAGCTTAATTACCTGCCCAGTTTCAGCGCACGGCACATGCGCACCAACAGCTCGAATTTGGTGGGCTTTGGTCTGATCACCGATGAGGTAATCACGACGCCCTACGCGGTCGATATGATTCGCGGGGCGCAGGAAACGCTGTGGGCAAAGGGGAAAGTGATGCTGGTCGTGAATGCGGGTTACGGCACTCCGATGACCGAAGCCTCGCTGGAAGCCCTGCTGGAGCGGAGAGTTGAGGGGATTATCTACGCGACGATGTTTCACCGCGCCGTCGAACTGCCGCCGCAAATGTCGCAGGTTCCAATTGTACTGGCAAACTGCTTCGCTTCGGATCGTTCCTATCCCTCAGCCGTGCCGAATGAATTCGTCGGCGGTTACAACGCGACCAAACATCTGCTGGAAAAAGGGCATCGGCGGATTGCCTTTATCAATCTTTCGGCCACCCTGCCTGAATTTATGCCGATCCCTGCGGCAACCGGGCGACTCAACGGGTACAAGCAGGCGCTCGCCGAATATGACGTGCCGTTCGACGAGGCGCTCATTCGCTACACCGACGGTATGCCGCACACGAATTACCAGCTCGCCTATGAATTTTTGCAGTCTGCGAAACCGCCGACAGCGATTTTCTGCGGCAATGACCGCACGGCGATGGGCTGTTACGGGGCGATCTCGGAGTTAGGTCTGCACATCCCGGACGATGTGGCGGTGGTGGGTTTCGACAACCAACTCGATATTGCGCAGGGTCTCTGGCCGCCCTTAACGACCATTCAACTGCCCCACTATGCGATGGGCGAATGGGCGGTCAAATACCTGATGTCGGGGAAAGATATGTCTGATGGTGGGCCAATCCAGCATAAAGTGGACTGTCCTCTCGTAGAACGCCAGTCGGCTTAGATGTCGGAAAGCTGGTCAAACCCGTGTCTTTCTGAGGTAAACCTCCTAATAACATGATCGGTCAAATATTGACTGCTTGATCAACTCGCCCCGAGTACTATCTGAGGCGAAAGATACGGCAGCTCTCCGCCTTGCGCAAACTGGCGCAGATGCTCTACATCCTGGCACCGGATGAGGAGACGCGGCGGATTGTCGAAGCCCTGAAAATTATTAAGGCGATTATACCCTGACGACAAGGGTGTAGGGGCACGCCATGGCGTGCCCGTTGTTAAGGGATAATCCCCATTATTAAAGTACCGACGACTGAGCATAACAGCCAGGAATGTTCCCGGCGCGCGCGCGCACCCCGCGAAGCGGACAAAGCGCCGCGCGTGTGGGAAGCAGCGACGACAACCCATCGGCGCAACCAGGCGCTGATCGCCGTGTTGGCCTTAGGGGCGCTGCGGCGTTCGAAAGCGGCGGCACTCGAATGGCGCGATGTGGATTTCGAGAACGGCGTGATCACGGTGCACCATGGCAAAGGCGACAAGCACCGGGAAGTACCTTTAGCGGGCGATCTGGCGCTCGACGCGCTTCGGGCATGGCAAATGGCGCAGCCGTCGGGCAGGCGCTATATCTTCTGCCGGATTACGCCGCGCAGTGACCGGATCGGCGCAGACAAGCCGATTTCAGGCACGGATGTCTACCGGACGGTGAAGGCCACCGACAGCTCAGCGGCATTGAATTCAAGCCGCACGATCTGCGCCGTTTGTTCATCACCGAGGCGCTGGCGACGGGGACGGCGTTAGCGACGGTGCAGGCAGCCGCCGGTCACGCGCGAGGCGAAACAACGCTGCGCTATGCGCAGGCGGTCGATGCACGGCAGGCACGAAAGACGCTCAAGTTGCGGTATGGATGATCGACCGGGAGTCTTATTCATTGAGCGGATCATCAGCATGGGTGCTACAATCGCGCAAAAAGGTACAAGATGCGATACAGTGGACTGGTTCTGCAAATCGTTTCTGTCTTGACCGTTATAGTCGGTGTGCTGGCCGGCTTTGCACAAATGGTTTCTGATGCTTATCCTACAACGGGTGGCATCATCCTCGTGAGTACCGTGGTGAGCGGTGTGTTGCTGTTCGGTATTGGCGGTGCTTTTCTGACGCTGGCGGACATCGCCGTTGATGTGAGGCGCAGTGCCGATGCGAATGAACGTGCTTCTGAAGCTAGGTTGTGTTGACATATCAGCGTAGCCAAATCAAGGCGCTGACCAGATGGAGAAAGCCCAAGTAACGCGGCGCCCGTTTGTCGAAGCGAGAAAAGACGCGCCGAAAATGCTTGATCTTGTTGATGAAACATTCGATCAAATGACGCTCCCGGTACAACCAGCGGTCATAGTCACGAGGTTGCTTGGCACTCGGGTGCGGTGGAAT
>DAOUCB010000059.1:0-72678 GCA_034432495.1 Anaerolineae bacterium
CTTTCCTGCGCCGCAACCCGCCCAAGCCGAACAAGCGCGTCCTGACGATTGGCGCGACCAACCGTATCGGCGCGCTCGACGCGGCACTGCTGCGTCCCGGTCGCTTTGATAAGAAGATTCGCATCGACGCGCCCGACCTCGAAGGCCGCCGCGATATTCTTGAGTATTACCTCTCGAAAATGTCCTACGACGAGAAATCAGTTGATCCGCTGATTCTGGCGAGCGAAACGCCCTTCTACACCCCGGCAGACCTCAAATATCTGCTCAACGAAGCGCTCCGTTACGCCCTGTTTGACGACCGCACCTACATCACCATGCGCGACATCCGTTTGGCACAGCCTGAACACGAAATGGGCTTGCGTACCCCGATCAAGAACCTCGCGCCCGAAGACAAGCGCCGTCTGGCAGCCCATGAAGGCGGTCATGCCATCGCGATCCGCCTGTTCCGCCCGAACTATCGCATCTCGCGCATCACCATCATCCGGCAGACCGGAGCGCATGGTCACGTGTCGTCGTATCCCGCCATCGAAGAATTTGACTACATGACCACCTACGACAACCTGATGAACCGGCTGCGCGTCAGCATCGGCGGCAAAGCGGGCGAAATGGAATTCTGCGGCGAAGGTGCGCAGACTCTCGGCGTCGGCATCGGTTTCGGCGATGCCAGTGATTTTGGTCAGATTCGCGCGGTTCTCTACAGCATGGCGAATGCGGGCATGTTCGGGCCGCTAGGCGCAAACATGGGTCAGGATATTGAATCGCTCAATCCGACGCCCGAAATGCGCGAAATGATGGATGCGACCTTCCGCGAAGTCCTCGCCGAAGTGCGCACCGCCTTCCGCGTGCATCGCGATATGGGCGAAGCGCTGATCAGCCAACTGCTTGAAAAGGATGAAATGCTGGCAGATGAGGTGGAAGCCTTTTTCGACCAGTATGGCTACTACACGCCGAAAATTAAGCTGCATCAGGAAGAAGAAGTCGTCGTAACAGTTGGCGGTGACGGCGAGCGCAGCGAACCAGTCGTCGGGAACGGGGAGGAAGCCAATGTCGGTCATTAAACACGCGCCCAATCAGCCTTACGTCGAAACGCAGGGAAAGTTCGACTGGGAGGATGAAGAGACGCTGGTTGACCAGCGCAATAAGCTGGGGCCGCGCATTTCTCGCCTCATCCGCAGCGTCTGGCTGTGGGTCATCCTGACGGTTATTGTCGCCGCCGCCCTCCTCGATGCCGACATCATGCGCGGCTTCCTCAGCGTCATGACCATTGTCGTGCAGTTGCTGTTCATCATCTCCATCACCGTTGCGCAGTTTGTGATGATGTTCTGGTTCATGGCACGTTCCCGTACCTACACGATTATGCCCGGTGCGGAAGGCATCAGCTTTAAGGATTATCGCGGTCAGCCGGAAATTCTCGAACAGGCGCAGCAGGTCGTGACCCTGCTGCGCGGCGTCGCCGCCTTCGAAGGCTCAGGCGGTGAGCCACTCAACGGCCTGCTGCTCGAAGGGCCACCCGGCACGGGCAAAACCTGGCTGGCGCAGGCCATCAGCACCGAGGCAGGTGTGCCCTTCTATTACGTCGATACCTCGTCGCTGCAAGGGACGTTCATCGGCACCGGCAGCATGAAGGTTTCGCAGATGTTCGGCAAGGCGCGTAAGGCCGCGAAGGAATACGGCGCGGCGGTCATCTTTATGGATGAAATCGACTCGGTGGGTTCGCGCTCTGGCGTCAGCACCGTTGGCAATAATAACATGATGGGTGGTTTCGGCGGCGGTGGCGGCGACGGGCTGCTCAATACCATGCTGGTCGAAATGAGCGGCTTCAGCCAGGAACATGGCTGGCGCGCCCGAATGCGTACCCGTTTTTACAAGTTCTTTCTGCGCCGCCTGCCGCCCAAGCCGCAGAAACGTGTCCTGACCATCGGCGCGACCAACCGCATCAGCGCGCTCGACCCGGCACTGCTGCGCCCCGGTCGTTTTGACAAGAAGCTGCGCATCGACGCGCCGCTGGTTGATGGTCGGCGCGAGATTTTCGAATACTATCTCTCCAAGATGGGACACGACGACTCGATGGATCCGGTTGTGCTTGCGACGGAAACACCCGGTTATACGCCCGCCGACATCAAATACGTCCTCAATGAAACCCTGCGCTATGCCTTGTTCGCAGGGCGGCGTTACATGACTTACAACGATTTTCAGATGGCGCAGCCAGAACATGAAGTCGGCTTACGCGCGCCGATCAAGCATCTGTCACCAGAGGCGAAAGAGCGGCTGGCCTATCACGAAGCGGGTCATGCCCTCGCTGTCCGCCTGTTCCAGCCCGATCACCGCATCGCGCGCGTCACGATTATTCGCCAGGGGAGTGCTTTTGGGCACGTCTATCACTACCCGGCACGCGAATCCTACGAAGGAATGCTCACCCGCGATAAAATGCTCAACGATCTCCGCGTCGCGGTTGCCGGAAAAGCGGGCGAAATCGAATTCTGCGGTTTGCAGAACCAGACGCTTGGTGTCGGCGGCGATTTTTCCTACATCCGCTGGCGTTTAGGCTTGATGGCGCGTGCCGGAATTTTAGGGCCGCTGGGGGGGTCGCTGCGCATCGGCGTGACGATGGCTGGCATGTCCACCTCCGTTTCGCCAGAAATGGCGCAGGCGATGGAAGAAACCTTCCAGCGCGTCCTCAACGAAACCCGCAAGGCGCTGCGCGAGAACCAGCACATCATGCGCGCACTGGCGGCGCTGCTGCTGGAAAAAGAAGAACTGTTCGCGACCGACGTCAAAGCCTTCTTTGACCAGTACGGTCTGCACACACCTGAACCGACCATGATCAAGGACGGCGAAGAATTCAGCATCACCAATCCGCGCCTTATCGAAGGCGAAACGCCCGCCGCCCCCGAAACTCAGGCAGGAGACTAAGCTGTTTCTCTCGAAAATCTCACGCTGTAGGGGCACGCCGTGGCGTGCCCTTTTGATTTGTCCGTGCCGACCTACTCAAAATAGCCCGACTCCGCGATGATCGTCTCCGCCGGGAGAAACGTCGCTTCGGCAACCGTCTTGCCCGTCCGCTTCAGAAACGCCTGCACCACCCGATAGCCGATGCCGTAGCCCGCGAAATTCGGCACACCAGCTTTCTCGAAGCCCCACGTTCCCGACAGCGCGTCGCCGAAAATATAGCCGCGCACCGCATTGAAGCCCGTCACGTTCAGCGCGCCGCCGATCACCTGTTTCGCCTGTTCAAGTTCGGCCTCATCGAAGTCCGTCACGTAGTAGCCGACCACAGCCTCACCGTACAGTTCCGCCGCGAACGCCTCCGCCAGCCCTTCCATGATCATGTAGTAGGCCAGCGTCACCTGCATGAAGTTGATCGGCGCGACCACCGAGCGCACGTTGTGGTGGAGTTCATGCACGGTCGTCCCTTTCAGGCGCGGCAGGGTATAATCATCCGCCTTGCTGTAGATCGTCATCACATAACCGGGAACACCACCGAAACCGGTGTAGCCACGCTCCAGCGGATTCATGCTCAAATCGCCAACCAGCAGCGCAGCGTTGATTCCATCAAGCGCAATACGATCCGCATAGGGCGCGAACGCCGCCTGCGCGTCGCGAGTCGCCTGCGCGAACTGACCCCAGGCGTCGTGCGCCGCCAGCTTCTCAACCAGCGCCGCCGTCACAGCACGCCGCGCCTCTCCAAACAATTCCAGCGGCATCCCCCACTGCGCGAACTGCGCCAGCGCATCGCCACCACCGCCAAACACCTGGAGCAGTCCCGCAAACGGCGTCACCAGCGCCTCACGGTAGAGTCGTTCGCGCACAGCCGCGTCCGGCTCAGCCAGCAGGCGGCGGTAGGTGGATTCAGCGTCAATAATCTGGATATTCATGATTTATCCCCTCGCATCTCATATACGAAGGCAGTCTACGCTATGACGTAACGTGATACGCAAGAGGCAGTTTTAGTGGATGTTGTTTGAAGCAGGGTTTGTTCTGGTTCTCGTAGCGGCGCACCCGGACAAACTTGTTTGCACGCGCCCTTACGCCTGTAAGGGCGAAGCGTGCTTCGCCCACCGTTCTAATCCAACCACCCCGCTATCAAAATTCCTTTCAGGAACGGTCGGGAACTCGCAGCGGCATCACGCGACCGGATCACCCCGGACGGGAACAACGGTAGCCATGAGGGAAGAATCATCAGGAAGGGAACAGCCTCCCTCACGGGAACCCGCTTCCCTTCCGGTCACATCCGGAGCCGTGCCGCTTACACGTCAAAATCCCAGCGCGTCGCCGTGTTGGGGAAATCCTTCTCCAGCCACGCCAGCACCATGCGCGGCTGCAAGGCAAACCACAGCCCAAACATGCCGTCATTCTCGAAGGGATCAAACGGCGGATACTTGGTCTTATAGGCGTCACCGACGCCCAACGCCAGCAGCTTGTCGCGGCTGTCCATCACTTCAACCCGTCCTTCAAGGATCACGCAGTCGTCGCCGCTTTCGAGATGCACGACGACTTCCGGGTTGGCAGCGAGATTGCGCGCCTTGCGCGATCCGGCGTCGCTGCTGAAATAAACTACGCCATCTATCCACACCCCCCACACGGGTGCAGCGTGCGGTCTGCCGTCCGGTCGTGTCGAAGCGATCCAGTAATTGCGCGACTTTGCCATCTGCCCATCGACCCATTCCCACGTCATCAACCCGGCGTCGCCGTCCGCGATACCATAATTCTGCATATAGGGACGCCCGCGTTTGCTTTGATCCGCCATTGTGCGATCCTTTCGTGATCTGAGGCGATTCATGCTGAAAATCGCCTCATCTGTGAAACATTGAATCAGTAGAGTGGGGAACTGTATTCCTCAACCTTCCCTCATTCCCAAGTCCTTGCTGCCAAAATCATGCAAACCTCATTTATACTTTGTATGATGCCTGTTCAATCATATGAGGAATAAGCATTGACTGAAGAACTTCTGATCGGCATTGCCAGTGTCCTTGTGCTGGGGATTCTGGCGCAGTGGATCGCCTGGCGGCTCAAGCTCCCGTCGATCCTCGTGCTGCTGACGTTCGGCTTTCTGGCGGGGCCAATTACTGGCTTTCTGCACGTCGATGCGCTGATGGGCGACCTGCTCTTTCCGGTCGTGTCGCTCTCGGTCGGCGTCATCCTGTTCGAAGGCGGCCTTAGCCTCAAGTTCTCCGACATTCGCCAGACCGGACACGTCATCCGCAGCCTGATCACGATTGGCGCGCTCACCACCTGGCTGCTGACCAGCGCCGCCGCCTACTTTATCCTCAACCTCAACCTGTCGATGTCGATCCAGTTGGGCGCGGTGCTGGTTGTCACCGGGCCGACGGTCATCGGGCCGCTGCTGCGCCATGTGCGACCGAGCGGGCGCGTCGCCTCGATTTTGCGCTGGGAAGGTATTCTCATCGATCCAGTCGGCGCGCTGCTGGCAGTCCTGGTCTTTGACGCCATTCTGATCGGCGATCTCCAGAGCGCCGCGGGTTCGGCGCTGGTTTCGATCATCATGGTCATCATCGTCGGCGGGCTGATCGGTCTGCTCGGCGCGGGCGTGCTGATCTTCGCGCTGCGCCGCTACCTGATCCCGGATTATCTGCAAAGCACGGTCACGCTGATGCTAGTTGTCGCGGCCTTCGCGGGCGCGGAACTGCTCCAGAGCGAGGCCGGGCTGCTGGCGACCACCGTCATGGGCATTGTCCTCGCCAATCAGAAACTCGTCACCATTCGCCGGATTGCCGAGTTCAAAGAGAACATTGGCGTGCTGCTGATTTCGAGCCTGTTCATTCTGCTGGCAGCGCGCCTCAAAATCAGCGATTTGCAGGGGCTAGGCTGGAATACGGTGCTGTTCCTGCTCGTCATGCTGCTGATCGTGCGTCCGCTGGTCGTGCTGCTTTCGACTTTCCGCGCTGGTCTAAGCTGGCAGGAACGGGTCTTTCTGGCCTGGATGGCTCCACGCGGGATCGTCGCCGCCGCCGTCTCCTCGATTTTCGCGCTGCGCCTCGCGGCAGTCGATCATCCGCAGGCGGAGATGCTCGTCCCGCTGACTTTCGCCGTGATCGTCGTCACCTGCACCGTTTACGGTCTGACCTCACTGCCGCTGGCGCGCTGGCTCAAACTCTCGCAGGCCAACCCGCAGGGCGTACTGATTGTCGGCGCACATGACTGGGCGAAACGCATCGGGCAGGCGCTCCAGGACGCCAACCAGAAGGTCATGCTGCTCGACACGAACTTCGGCAATGTCCAATCGGCACGCTTAATGGGGCTGGAAGCCTACTATGGCAGCGCCACCTCGGACGTCCGTGAAAACCTCAAGCTTGATGGCATCGGGCGGCTGCTCGCGCTGACCTCGAACAGCGAAGTCAATGCGCTGGCAGCGATCCAGTTCATCGACGAATTTGGGCGCGCCGAAGTCTACCAGCTACCGATCCCATCACGGCAGGGGCAGCACGAGGAAGGCGTCTCGCGCGATTTACGGGGGCGGCTCCTGTTCAAGCCGGACGCCACTTTTGCCGAACTGAATAATCGCTTCAACGAGGGTGCAGTCGTCAAGGCGACACCGCTCACGCGCGAATTCACCTACCAGGCGTATCAAACGATGTACGGCAGCAGTGCGCTGCCCATGTTTCTAATCGACCCAACCAATCATCGCCTGTCAATTTTCGCGACCGATGCCGCGCTCAGTCCGCAGCCCGGTCAGACGATTGTCAGCCTGATTCGACCCGACTCTCCAACCCCCGAACCCTTAGCAGAACAGGCGGCAATGGCATGATCGACTCTGCACGACTTGAACACGCACTCATCACAGTCGCACGGCGCTATGCGCCGTCGCTGATTCCGGCAGGCTGGCAGAAACCCGGCGATTACCCCGGTGCGCTGCCCGAACTGGCACGCGCGCTCGCCAGCTACAACGTCCTGCTGATGTCTGCCGAAGCACCGCAGGCGCTCGTTAAAAGCTGGACAGATGGTTATCAGGGTTTCTATCAACAGCTCAGCGGAACCCTGTTTCCGTCCTTCATGCGCGTCAGCGCCTTCTACATTGACCAGCAGGAGCCGCTGATTGTCGCCCTCTACGGCGAAGCGACGCCTGTGATCATGGCAATGGCGGGCTACGTCGCCCCCTATGTCGTCGCGCGGCAGGGAACCCGCCCGCCCGAAATTGAAATCTACGGCATGATGGACATGATCCTCGAAGAAGTCGAGGCGACTGATTTGCCCCGCGACGAGTACCGCCGTCTGCGCGACAGCGGCGCGGGCGTCCTGCGTCAGTTGCTCGACAGCGGCGTGCGCCAGATGCCGCTCACGCCGCCCACCCGTGCCATGATCTTCGACGACATGAGCGCCCAGCAGCCCGCCGCGCCGCCCACGACCCAACCACAGCAGCAGCGTGTCGCGCCGCCTCCACCCAGCGACCTGCCGGAGCCGCCGCCCGCGCCGCCCAGCGACCTGCCCGAATATCTGCCGCCACCGCCCATCAATCCGCCTGCCGACGAACCGCCTAAACGCCGCTTCGACCCTGACGCCGTGCCAATTTTCTTCAATCCGGGGTCGGGTTCGCCGCGTGGGACGAATGTCCCCCCGGTTCCACCGCTGCCCCCGCGTGATCGACAAGGGCAGTGAGCAGCGAAGATGGATATAATGTGAAATACGGAATCGGATCGGGTGGGGCGTCGCCCCACACCAGCCCAAAGGAGCGCCGCCTTGAGTCGTCTCGCTAAACTACTGATACTCGCCGTGCTGCTGATCGGAGTCGGCTCGGTGATCGCGCAGGACGCGACCTTACCGCCGCCCTCGGATGGCCCGACGCAGGCGTTTCCAACGCTTCCGCCCGCCGCATCGCCAACGCCGATTCCGCCTGAAATCCTCGCGCTGACGCCTCAGATCACCGAGGAAGCCAGTCCTGTACCTGTCGTCACCGAAGCCGTGCAGCCCACCGAAATCCCCGGCACACCCACACCGACGCCCATTCCGCTCGGCGTGGAGCAGACCGAAGCACTGCCGATCCTGATCAACGACCGCGCCGACCTCGAACTACTGGCGACAACCGCGATTGGCTCGGAGCAGCGCCCGATTGGCTGGAGCGGCAGCATCGATGTGACCGATCCGCAGCTTCCGCTTTGGATTCGCCTCGACCTCGAAACGTTGGCAGGCGCGATCATGGGTGCGGATCAGCGCCCACCCGGCTGGTTTGGCGTTGTGCCGAGCATCCCCCTGGCGGTCGCGCGCGACATTCGCCACGACCTCGAACTGCTCGCCGACCGCGTGATTGGCGCGCAGGGGCTGCGTCCGGCAGGTTGGAAAGGCGACGATCCGATGTATCGCTGCGACCGCGCAACCCAATCGCTGTTCACCCTGCTCAAGAGCCGGGGCATCAGCATCAATGTCGATTTCACCCAAACCAATTACTGCGAAATCGCCACGCTGGCAGCCTCGCGCTACGTCGAGCGCCAGATTCTTCAGCCGCCGCCTGTGCTCGCTTCGAACCCTGCCAACGATAGCAATCAACTCCGTTATCCCTATCAGGTCGATAATCCGTTTGTGGTGGCCTTCCTTGACCGCAAAGCGCGTCACAAAATCGGCGTGCTGCCGCCCGGAACCGGTTTCCAGCCGATTGCGCGCAGCTACGTCGGTTTCTCGAACATGATGCTGGTGCAGGGTGATAATTTCACCGTCTTCGTCGATTACACCACGACGCAGCTTTCCCTTGAAGAATTCTCCCTGCTGCCCGATATTGCGGGCGAAGGCAGTACCAGTTGTCAGGCCGTCTGGTGCGGCAAAGGGCTGGACTGAGCTTCTCCTGAATAGTGATCAATGACAGTAAATAAAGAGCGCATAATCATGCGCTCTTTTTCTTGTTCGTGGATATAATTTCACGCCAATGTGAAAGGTAGTGTTATGCCGGACAGCATCGCAATTGGTGTAGACCTCGGTGGAACGAAGATAGCCTTCGCCGCCGTCAATCGTGCAGGTGAAATTCTCGACACCCATACCGAACCAACGCTCGCGAAAGAAGGCGTGGACGCGGTGATTGGTCGCATTATTCAGGGGATTGAACACGTCGGCGACGGCTATCAAATCGCTGGCATCGGCATTGGAGCGCCCGGCCCAGCGGTCGATGGCGTGGTCATGGGCGCAGCCAATCTCGGCTGGAAGGAAGTGCCGCTGGCAGCGAATCTGCGCGCCCGTCTGCCCTTCGACGTTCCCGTCTGGGTGCATAACGACGTCAACGCCGGAACCGTCGCCGAAATGATTTTTGGCGCGGCGCGCGGCGTGCGCGATTTCGTCTATCTGGCGGTGGGAACCGGGCTAGGCGGCGGCGCGGTCATTAACGGAGGGCTGATCAACGGCGTCACCGGCGCTGCGATGGAAGTCGGGCATATGTCGCTCGACCCGCATGGACGCCTCTGCACCTGCGGCGGTCATGGCTGCGTCGAGATGTCTGTTTCGGGAAAAGGATTGGTTTCGGCAGCGCAGGCGTATCTGCCGGATTATCCTGAAAGCGCTCTCAATGCTCAGGAGCCAACCACCCGCCTGATTATGGATGCCGCCCGTGCGGGCGATCCGCTGGCAAAGCGCGTCATGGACGAGGCGGCAACCGCGCTCGGCATCACGATGGCGTGGAGTGTCATGGTCCTCAACCCCACGCTGATCGTGATCGGCGGCGGGCTGGCGCAGGCCGCCGCCGATCTGATGTTCGAGCAGTCCTGCGCAGCCATGCGCGAACGCCTCTTCCCGCAGTTGCGCACGCAAATTCAGGTCGCGCGCTCACAGGTTGAGGCCAGCGCCCTCGGCGCGGCGGCGTTGGTCTGGCACGAACTGGATAAATGAGCGTTGTTGATGCTTAGTTGTTAGTTTTTAGTGATTAGTCGAGTCTATCACCCGCCAAATTTTGCTTTGGCCTTTAAGAACTAAAAACGAACAACTTCTTTTTAGCTGACCGCTGACTGCTGATAGCTATCCCTTGATTTCCACCACCGCGCCGTCGTGCTCCATTGACTGCTGTGCCGCTTCCAGCATCTGCACGACGCGATAGCCGTCCACGCCATCGCTGGTCGGCGTCTTGCCCGTGCGGATGCACTCGACAAAGTGGGCGCACTCAGCGCGCAGCGGCTCGGTCGTGTCCAGCTTGGGAATCAGGATGTCGCCGCCGCGCGTGATCAGCTTGAATTCACCAAAGTCATTGGGCAGACTGTCCGGCATCACGCCTTTATCATAAATCTTCAGGCGCACGTCACTCACATCGTCGTAGACCGCCATCTTGCTTTCGCCCACAACCGTCAGGCTGCGAACCTTGCCCGGATCAAGCCAACTGACGTGGACGTGCGCCACTTCGCCGTCGGCGTATTCCAGCGTCACGAAAGCCACGTCCTCCAGCTTGCGACCAAGCAGCCGAAATCCGCGTGCCGTCACCTTGACCGGGGCTTTGCCCAGCACATAGTTGATGATGCTGAAATCGTGCGGCGCGAGATTCCACATGGCGTTCAGGTCATCGCGCACGATGCCGAGATTCAGCCGCGCCGAATACAGATAGAGCACCTTGCCCAGTTCGCCGCGCTGCACCATATCGCGCAGGGCGATCACCGCCGGGTTATATTCGAAAACGTGTCCGACCATCAGCCGCAGATTCTTCGCCGCCGCCAGATCGACCAGCGCTTTTGCGTCATTTGCGTGCAGCGCCAGCGGCTTTTCGACCATCAAATGCTTGCCCGCTTCGAGCGCCTGCTTGCCCATTGCTGCGTGCAGATGCGCGGGCGTCGCTAGCACAATTCCCTGTATGTCACTGTCTGCCAGCACGTCGCTGAAGTTGGGCGTCGTTTTGACGCCGGGATAACGCTCGGCGTTGGTTTGCAGCGCCTTCGGGTTCAGGTCGCAGACCGTGTGCAGCGCCGCGTCCGGCAAACTGGCGACGTTGCGAATCAGGTTCGGTCCCCAGTAGCCGCTGCCGACGACGGCGAGATTGATTTTGTCAGCCATTTACTTTCCTTCGAGGTGTTCAGGCAAATCAGCCCGATCATAACTCGAAATCGGCATTTGGTGGCTTTACAGTCGCATCAGCACGCCGCGTGGGTTGGTAATCGACACCACGTAATGCTCGACTTTCTGATAGCCGCCCACGTTGACACATTCCCAGATTCCGTGCGCCTGAAAATCCGCCACCAGTTCGGCGGCGGTTTTCTGCGCCAGCGCGGGGTCGATTTGATTGAGCACAGCAATCACCCAGCCGGAAGCCGTCGCCCAGTACGCGCCATTCTGGTACGTCTCCGGCGCGATCACCTCCGGCGGCGCGATCACCCGCTGCCAGTATTCTCCTTTCAGCAGATGGCGCACCTGCCCGCGCAGCATATATTCATCATAGTGATCGCGCAGAAAACGCAGAATGCGTTCGCGCCGTTCGCCCTCGACCGCGCCGATGTAAACAGCGAAAGCGTTGCCCCAGATGTCGATCTGGCGGCAGTCGAGGGTCGATGCCAGAAACATGCCCTTTTCCTCATCCCACAGCGCGTCGAGGCCGCGCCGGGCTTGCGCGGCGCGTTCCGCATAGAGACTTGCATCCGTGCCGCACCAGCCGCTCATCTCGATCATCTGCTGGCAGGCTTGCCAGTACAGCAGTGACGAAAACAGCAGCCCGCCCGTTTTGCCAATCGTGTCGGTGAAACCATAGGGCGACTGCGGCTGTCCCGGCACAATGTTGACCAACCCGTTCGCATCCCGGCGCGTGAAATCGAGCGCCTGCCGCAGCGCGTCAAGCTGCTGGCAGGCAAACGCATGATCGCCCGTCAGGGTCGCGTAATCGTAGACCAGCTTAACCATAAACTGAGAATTATCGGTTGGCGGGTCGCCGAGCGGCTTGCCCAGCGGGCCAGCGCTGTACACGGCGATCCCGTCCCCCTGCACGCGATCCGGGATGCAGCCATCCTCGCGCTGCCCATTGAGCAAATAGCGAATCGCGGCGCGAATTTCCGCCGGGTCGATCAGGTCGCCCGCGTTTTCGACCATGTACGAAAAGTCGCGCGTCCACAGCGCATGATAATTGGCGACTCCATCGGGTGTAAACAGCGCCGTCCCGTCATACGCCGTAATACGGCAGCGCTGGAGCATGTCACGGCAAGCCTCGGTCAACCACGCGTCGTTCATCGTGCAGCCTTTCGTTGATCTAAGTAAGCAAGAAAACTCTACAGTACACTCGACTTAACGCTCGCTCATCGCCTGAATGTAACGATCCGCCGAGGCATGAACCTTCGCTTTCGCGTCGGGACTGACCATCCCGCCGAAGCTCTCGTAAATCCGATCATAATTGAACGGCTCAACCGCCGCCACGATCCGCCGCACTTTCGAGGGCGGCAGCGGGATCAGGTTCGGGTAGCTGTACATGAACGTCACCCAGCGCGTATCCTGCACCACGTCAATCGTGTCCGAGGTCAGCAGCACGCCGCGACCGTCCGCGCCGTCACGCCAGTGCAGCACCGCCGACCCCGCGAAGTGTCCACCGCAGTGAACCAGTGTGATCCCGTCCCACAGCGGCAGCGAGTCGCCTTCCCAGTACTGGATCGCGTCATCAGATCGCGCCACGTCGCGGCGGTTCCCGGTGTGGATGTAGATCGGCGCGTTGTTGAATGCGCGGCTCCACTCAACCATCGTCGTGTGGAAATGCGGGTGCGAAATCGCAATTGCGCGGATGCCGCCCAGCGCGTTGATCGCCTCGACCGTCGCTGCGTCGATGAACGGCACGCAGTCCCACAGAATGTTGCCTTCCGGCATTTGCACCAGATGCGCGTACTGCCCGATGCCAACTTTCGGCTCCGGCTTGAGGTGATACAGCTTCGGCTCGACCGGTTCGATCACCATCTGCGTGGTCGAGAGCAGCGCTTCCAGCGTCGTCCACTGCTGACCGTTCGCGCCCACGTACTGCCGTTCATCCTCGCAAATCGGGCAGTTCGCTGGCGGCTGATCGGACTCGGCATACTGGGTTCCGCAGGTGACACAGATGTAATTCGGCATCATAAATCTCCCTTGAAACAGAATAAGGTTAGAATATCGTGCACTCAGCAGTACTCCACCCGGCAAGGGATCAGCATTCACCTGTACCAACGTCGGGGCTTGCATGTCCATCGGCGAACAGGTATAACGCTGACTGCTGACCGCTGATTGCTGACGGCTGTTTGTCTATGAAAATCCTGTTTGTCGCCTCACTCCACCATCCCGAAGCCCTCCGCGCCACCCGCGAACAGTTCGGCGCAAGCGTGCTCTTTCCGCCGAGCATGTCGCAGCATTTCTGGGAGAAGGCGCTGCGCAAACGCGGTCATACTCTCGACGTATTCTGGCGCAACAATCCCGGCGCGCACATCCAGCGCCACAGCGAGGGTCTCACCCCCGGCAAAGTCGTTAACGCGCTCCTCAACCGTGTGCCGCCGCAGATCAATCCCGAAGCCCGCGCCCGCAACGTCGCCTTGATCGCCCACGCCCGTGCTTTTCGTCCCGATTTGCTCTGGATGGTCGGCGACAATACCGTCATCTATCCCGAAACGCTGGCAGCCATCCAGCAGGAAACGGGCTGCCTGCTGCTCTACGCCACCGGAACCTCGCCGATTGTCTTCAGCCGTCCCATCGACCGCGCCGCCATGCCGCTCTACGATCTGGCGCTCGTCAACGACTATTATCACGGCATTCAGCTTCTGGAACTGGGCGCGAAACGCATGGAATGCCTGCCCATCTCGGCCTGCGACCCCGATTTCCACCATCCCTACGCCCTCACCGAAGCCGAACGCGCCGCCTACGCCTGCGACATCGCCTTTGTCGGAACGCTCGTGCCGGATCATCTCTACAGTCAGCGCGTCAGAGCCTTGGAAGCCCTGACTGACTTCGATCTCGGCATCTGGAGCGTCCATGATGTGCCGCCCAGCCTGCGCAAATTCGTGCGCGGTTCCGCGCTGGGCGAGGAAATGATCCGCATTATCTCGGCGGCGAAGCTTTGCCTCAACACGCATGGCGATTTCATGCGTTACGGCGGCAACATGCGCCTGTTCGAAGTCGCGGGCGCGGGTATCTGCCAGCTCAGCGACGATCTGCCGGGGACACGGCTCTGGTTTCCCGAAATCGACGGTACGCCCACGCTCATCGCCTACGCCAACGAAGCCGATTTGCGCGCCAAAGCCGCCTACTACCTCGCCCACGACGCCGAGCGTCAGGCCAGCGCGCAGGCGGCGCAGGCGCACGTCTACGCCGAACATACTTATGACCGCCGCGCCGAACGCCTCGATCAACTGCTCACGGAGATCCGTTCAGGCGATAAATGATCCCGTCGCCGTGAAACAGCACATCTTTCACCGTCTCCACCGGGGTGTAATGGCTTTTCATGAAATCCTCTAACCGTTCCATGCCCTGATGACCGCTGAGGATCAAATCGGGAAAATAAACCATCTCGCTGGGCGGGTGAACGCTCCATTCGTTCAAAAGCTGATCCGCCATGCCCGGCGCTTCCAGATACCAGTACCAGCCCTTGACCCAGGTTCCAGGCGGCAGCATCCCCGTCAGCAGATGCAGTTGAGGCGTGCTGTCGGTTTCTGGCAGAACGAACAGCGTATCCCCCGGCTGGCTGACTTGCTCCAGCGCCGCCGCGACGGGTTTGAGTTCGTCGTAAGCCGGAATTCCCGCCCGTCCCAGCGGGGACGGCACATACACCACCGCGCCTGTCCACAGCCAGCCGAGCAGCAGCGCGCTCACCAGACCTACCAGCGCCATATTCGCAATCGGAGCGTCACGACGCAGGCGCACAGATTTCAGCTCAGGCATGAGCGTCGCCAGCACCATCCCCCCCATCACACAGGCGAACGGCAGTTGAACCATCTCGTGAAGCTCACCGAAGCTCGGCACTAAATCTGCCGCCCCTGCCAGCCACATCAGGACGATCAACAGTAATAATTTATTCCGGCGCGCCAACGCGAGCAGCAGAAACGGAGGGACGAAACTATTCGAAAAAACCAGCTTGCGGATAAAATCTCCCGTAGGGATGATAGTGCTCATCAACCCGGAGAAATTGAACTGCCAGTTCCAGTAGAGATAGTTTTGCAGGTTGCCTTGCAGCGCGACGACCCCAATCATCGCCAGCGGCAGAACCAGCACAGCGGCGATGAACACCCCCAACCGGCGACGTTCGTAGAGGAATAACCACAGCGCGAACAGCACCACCGCCGCCCAGGCGTGCTGCTTGGCAACCGTCGCTGTTCCCATCAGGAATCCCGCCACTAAGGGCGCGAGCCACCCCGGTTTGCGCGGCGCAAGCGCGATCCATAGCAGCACCACCAGCATCGCCAGCGCGCCGACGACGGTGTCAAAATAGAACAGGATGTTGCCGTACACGGGTTCCCACCAGAACCACATCAGGGTTGCAATCACGCTGCCGAGATTGCCCGTCAGCGAACGTGCCAGCGCGAAAATCAGCACCGTCATCGCCAGCACCAGCAGCAAATTCAGCAGCCGCGTGACCAGAATCGGCTCGACCATCGGCAGCAGGCGCATCGCCAGCGCGGCAACCACCGTCACCCCAGGCGCGTGCTGCTCCAGCAGATCGCCGAACATGGTTCGTCCCTGATTCATCATCCAGGGGATGGCGACCTGCCCTGAATGTGCGGAGATCGACAGCCAGCCCAGATGGGTCACAATCTGCACGAGCATCGTTACGATTACGAAGGTGATTGTGAGGCGCTGAATGTTTCGTTCTGTCAACTGCATTGCGTAGTTTCCTTCCGGGCAGAGTCCGTGCCAATCATAAAGACGATCCACGCAAACCACAATCCCATCTGCTGTGCTAGAATACGCGCCCGAAGGATGGGCTGATGTGCTATGGTTGACCTTTCGATTGTCATCGTCAATTACAACACTTGCGACTATCTGCGCGCCTGCCTCGCCTCAATCGAGGCACAGCGCGGTAATCTGTCCGTTGAAGTGATCGTCGTGGACAATGCCTCGAAGGACGGCAGCGCCGCGATGGTGCGGCGTGAATTTCCGCAGGTCGTGCTGGTCGAGCCGGGGGTCAACACCTGGTTCACGGGCGGCAACAATCTCGGCGTTAGCCGCGCTCAGGGTGAATTCGTGCTCCTGCTCAACAGCGACACGCTCATCCAGCCGGGGATGCTGCCGACGATGGTCGCCTATCTGCGCGCCCATTCGCAGGTCGGCGCGCTCACCTGCCAGCAGCGCAGTATGGACAACGGCGACATCCTGAGCATCTGCTCGCGTGTGCCGCGTTACCTCGATCTGCTGCTCGGTTACACTTTTCTCGGCGTGATCTTTGCGCCCGTGCGTGACCGCCGCCGCGCCGCCATGTGGTATGCTGATTGGGCGCGCGACACGACTCGCGCCGTCGAAGTCATCCCCGGCTCGTGCGTGATGGCTTCACGCGCTTTGCTCAACCACTTTGGTACCTTCGACACCCGGCTGAAGCTCTATTTCCCCGAAGACGACCTGTTCCAGCGGATGATCGACGCGGGCTATGAAATTCACTTCACTGCCGAGGCCACCCTCTTGCACAAGGAACACGCCAGCACGCAGCAGGCGCAGCGGCTGGCCTCGCAGATTTACTTTGACGACCTGATCGCCTTCACGCGCAAATGGCACGGCAGCCTCGCAGCCTTCACGCTCCACCTGCTCGTGATCCCAACGCGCATGGCGATGGATTTCGTCCAGCGGCGGCGCGGCGAACGCGACAAATTCTGACCCTATATGCTTATGTAGGGGCGGGTCTAAGACCCACCCTATGCAGCAACAGGACATCATAATATGACCAATCGTTACGACAGCACCCGACAGGCGTGGGAAAATATCTGGGACAACGCTTCCGTCGAACAGGAATTGCAGACCGAGCATTACGCCCGCGCTCAGGAGACCATCCGCCAATACACGGCCTACCTGTCGAAAGATAAGCTGATCCTCGAAGCGGGCAGCGGACTCAGCGCGGCGCTGATCACGCTCAAGGAGCAGGGCTATCGCGTCACCGGGCTGGATTACGCCGAAAACGCGCTCCACATCTCGCAGCACTACGATCCTTCGCTCGTGCTGGCAGTCGGCGACGTGCATACGCTGCCCTACGCCGAGAACACCTTCGGCGGCTATCTGTCGTTCGGCGTGCTCGAACACTTCGAGGCTGGAATGGCGAAACCGCTCGCCGAAGCCTTCCGCGTCCTCGATCACGGCGGCATCCTCGTGTTGACAATCCCTTACCCGAACGTCGTCAATCGCTACGTCGCCTGGAATCGGCGGCGCCAGGGCGTCAGCGTCCTCAACGACGACGACTTCTTCGAAAGCACCTACACGCGTGAAAAGCTGGAAGCCAATGTCAAAGGCGCAGGCTTTGAAGTTCTCGAAGCCATCCCGACCAGCCACTCGTATACCCTCTGGGGATTGGGCGGCGCATTTCGCGCCCCCGGCTATTACCAGACCAGCGCCCTCGCCGAATCGCTCGGCAAAGTCCTGAAAGCCGTGCTGCCCTGGGCGTTCAACTTCACCACCCTGATCATCGCCAAAAAGCCATAATCGAAATCAAATTGAGGACGAGGGAATTTCCCCTTTCCATGCAATGACTCAGGAGACGAGATTTTTTCTGGATTGTTGTGCCAGAACGAGGTTTTCCGGTCGGGTCAGAGTCCCCCATGCAAACAAGTTTGCACGGGGACTTCCCGACCGAACCGTTAGCCAGGGGTTGAAACCCCTGGCGACAAAACACGACCGTTTATTAAAAGTGTCGTCCGATGAAGAAGTCGGGGAGGGGGTCAATCGTTTCCTCCCCTCTCCCCGCTTGCGTGGGAGAGGAGTCGGGGGTGAGGGGGTAATATTCAAATGGCTTCTAATCCAGAACCCGTGCCTTCATCCAATCATTGCTGTTGAAGAAATCGGCAGACGCGTTCCCCGGATGCACCAGATCGTCAAACAGCGCCCGATCCTCGTCTGCCAGCGTCATATCCGCGATTCCCAGCGCGTCCTCGAAGTGCGCCATCGTGCGCGGCCCCAGAATCGGCGACGTAATTCCCGGCTGATCCTTGCACCACAGCAGCGCAAGCTGCGCCGTGCTCAGATTGCGCTCTCGCGCCATCTCGCCGACCTTCTCCGCCACTTCCAGCCCGCGCTCGGTGATCCGATCCTGAAACGTGGTTCCCATCCGCGTTGCCCGTGAACCATCTGGGTATTCATCCTTGCGGTCATAGCGTCCCGCCAGAATTCCCCCCGCCAGTGGCGACCAGGGCAGCAGCGCCAGCCCGTACTTCTGCGCCAGTGGCACGAGTTCGTTCTCAATCCGCCGATCCAGCAGGTTATACGGCGGCTGCTCGCTGATGTAGCGCACCAGATGATGCTGATCGCTGATCGCCAGCGCTTCCATCACCTTCCAGGCCGGGTGCGTCGATGCGCCGATATACAGCACCTTGCCCGCCGTCACCAGGTCGTCGAAAGCGCGCAGCGTCTCATCCTGCGGGATAATCGCTGACGGACGGTGCAGTTGATATAGGTCAATCCGATCCGTTTGCAAGCGCCGCAGCGAATCTTCGCACGCCTTGATGATGTGATAGCGCGATGCCCCGCGATCATTCTGACCTTCGCCCACCGTGCTGAACACTTTGGTCGCCAGCACAATATTGTCGCGCTGACCGTTTTCGCGCAGCGCTTGCCCGACGACACGTTCACTTGCGCCCGCGTTGTACACATTCGCTGTGTCAATAAAGTTGATTCCGGCGTCCAGCCCCCGGTTGATGATGGCGATGCCTTCTTCCGCCGGGGTGACACCTCCGAAATTCATCGCGCCCAGACACAGCGATGACACCATCACGCCCGTTCGTCCTAACGGTCGATATTCCATCATGTCTCTCCAAATGAACATTTTTTAGCAGATGTTGTGATCTTACCGAATGCCGCGCAGACCTACAAACCACCTTCCCACACCAATCCCGCACCCCATCGTTTTATAGAGGCATAGCGCTGCTATGCTCACCTTCTCTCTTCGCGCCTTTGCGCCTTTGCGTTGTTTCTTTTCCTGTTTTCAGTTTTTCTCTGTGTCCTCTGTGGTCTCTGTGGTTCGATTTCTTCGCTTTTGACTCTTAACTTCTACGTCTTTCTTGGCGTTCTTGGCGTCTTGGCGGTCAAATATCTTCTTCGGTTTTTTCCATTGAAAGGATCATGTCAATGACGATCACCTATGACGATTTCGTGCAAGTCGAAATGCGCGTCGGCGAAATTGTCGAGGTGCAGGACTTCCCTCGCGCCCGCAATCCATCCTACAAAGTCCGCGTCAATTTCGGCGCGGACATCGGCGAGAAATGGTCATCCGCCCAAATCACGAAATATTCAAAAGAGGAACTCATCGGCAAGCAGGTCATCGCCGTCATCAACTTCGCCCCCAAGCACATCGCCGGGTTCATGTCCGAATGCCTGATCCTCGGCGCGTCGATGGACGATGGCAGCGTCTCAGTCCTCACGCCCAGCCGCCCCGCCGTCCTCGGTGGCAAAGTGTATTGAACATGAGCGAGTTGAGCTTTCGCTATGGGCGTGTTTGGTTTGGCGACGAGCCAGAACAAGCCAGCTTTATACCAACCGGCTTTAAAGAAGAGCGTATTGATCAACCTGCTTTTATCTCAGAGCTAAGTCGAAGTATCTGCCTGCGCTTATTTTTGCCTGGTTTAGGCGACAGTTCTGGCGTCTTAGGCGCACAATTTACGTCGATGCCCCCGCCAGAAACGTTTATTCGTGTAGGATACAATCAATCTGAGTCACCAGAATTACTGATAGATGGGCTAACCGAGTCGCTGGCGGATACGATCCTCACACAAGCAGTCAAGCAATTGACGCTCAAAAACGCGCTGGGTTCTGGCCTGCTTTTCTTTAACCAAGCACGTTACCACCAGATGTATTCAACGCCCTTTGTATTTAGAATTTTGACGAACAGCTTAATCTTGTTGCTCAGTTCTGAAATACCTGAGTCGGGCGATGACATGACTACGATAGTCAATACCATCATCGAAGCAGAAACTCGGAAGGATACCCGAATCTGAGACACCAGATTATCAATCTAGTGAGTTTTTGAAGTATTTGCGCGCTTCAGAACAATTACCGCCCGTATGAATGACTCTGTCCGCCTGTTAAACCGCCAGTTTCCGACCCATCATGTGACCTGTTGCTTCATCCTCACCACACCGTTGCTTGAATAAATTTGAATGAGTCCAATTCGCATTTCGATTGTGGCGATTGTAACGAGCGCCATGAATCAGGTATAATTCTGCGGGTATCGAAGCGAGCCTAAGAAGGTTACGAATGGCAAAACGACCACCAGTCTACCCTTTCACAGCAATTGTCGGGCAGAACAAGATGAAAACTGCCCTGATTTTGAACGCGATTGACATGCGCATCGGCGGCGTACTCATTCGCGGCGAACGCGGCACGGGCAAATCGACCGCCGCCCGCGCGCTGGCAGCCCTCCTGCCCGAAGTAGACGTTGTCGCCGATTCGCCCTTCGGCGATGATCCCAATCAGCCGGATATGTGGTCGGATGCCGTTCGTGAACGTGCCGAACGCGGCGAAGTCCTGCCCGTCGCAAAGCGTAAAATCTCGTTTGTCGATCTCCCCGTCAGCGCGACCGAAGATCGCGTCGTCGGTACGCTCGATATTGAGCGCGCCATCCAGAAGGGCGAGAAGAAATTCGACCCCGGCGTGCTTGCCAATGCCAATCGCGGCATCCTCTACGTCGATGAAGTCAACCTGCTCGACGACCATGTGGTTGACCTCCTGCTCGACTCAGCGGCGATGGGTGTCAACGTGGTCGAGCGCGAAGGCATCAGCTTCTCGCACCCGGCGCGCTTCATCCTCATCGGCACGATGAACCCCGAAGAAGGTGATCTGCGTCCCCAGTTGCTTGACCGCTTCGCCCTCTCGGTCGAAGTCAAGGGCATCCACGACGCCGGTGAGCGCATGGAAATTGTCGAACGCCACATCGCCTACGAGGAAGATGCCGAAGGCTTCCGCGAACTGTGGGCAGGCGAAGAAGAAGCGCTCTCCAACCGGATTGCCGCCGCCCGCGATTTGCTCGACGAAGTCGAATATACCCGCCGCGACCTCTTCACCATCGCCACGCTCACCAGCAACCTGCACATCGACGGTCACCGCGCCGACCTGGTTATTCTCAAGGCCGCCCGCGCCAACGCCGCCTTTGAAGGCCGCCGCAGCATCAACCACAGCGACATTCTCATGGCGCTGGATCTGGCGGTTCCGCACCGCTTGAAGCGCGGCCCCTTCACCGACGCGCAAATGAGCATGGCGGAAATCGAGCGCCAGATGGATCAGATTGAGTCTGAGTGGGGAGAAGGCGACGAAGCCGACCAGCAGGCAGAAGAAGGCCAGGAACAGGCAGTCAAAAAAAAAGTCCCTCGGTAGCCAATAAATCCGACGAAGAAATGCCGGATCTCGGTCAAACTGACCCCTCGCCGCAGAACGTCTTTGATAATCACGATGCCTACTGGTGGGAGGGCGGCAAGAAGGTCGAGTCCGGCGCTGAATTTGCCCCGCGTAAACTGCAAACCACTCTCGACCAGATGACGCGCAAGCAAGCGGGTCGGCGTTCGCGCACCCACACCGACCGCAAGCGCGGTCGTTACGTGCAGGCACGCCCCGCCAACGGCAAAACCGACGACATCGCTTTCGACGCGACACTGCGCGCCGCCGCGCCGCTTCAGCGCGCCCGCGAAGCCCAAAAAGCCGAATCCGGTATGGCCTACGCCCTGCGCAAGAGCGATCTTCAGCGCAAGGTGCGCGTCCGCAAAACCGCCAACCTGATCCTGTTCGTGGTCGATGCCTCATGGAGCATGGCGGTCAGCGAGCGCATGAACGCCACCAAAGGCGCGATCATGTCGCTGCTGACCGACGCCTATCAGCGCCGTGACCGCGTGGGCTTGGTCGTCTTCCAGAAAGATCGCGCCCAGACGATTCTGCCTCCGACCAACTCGGTCATGCTGGCGAAACAGGCGCTCCAGACCATCCCCGTCGGCGGCAAGACGCCGCTGGCGGCGGGTCTAATGCTCTCCTACGAGATTATCCACCGCGAAAAGAATCTGCACCCGGACATCATCCCGTTGATGATCCTGCTGACCGACGGCGCGGGCAACGTCTCCATCGGCAAAGACTCGCCGCAGGAAGAAGCCCACCGCATCGCCGAGCAGATCAAGCACGAGGAAATCCGCACCGTGACCATCAACATGGAGCATACCGCCTTCGATCAGGGCTTGGCGGCGAAGCTGGCGGATCGTCTCGGCGGGCCGTGCTACACCCTCGCGCAGATGCGCGCCGAAACCCTGCTCGAAACCGTCCGCAGCGAAATGGACAAACAGACGAAGTAATCGTCCACCATAACATTTCTGTAGGGGCGCAGCACGCTGCGCCCCGCTCATCTCACCTATATTTACCGATGCTCTACCGTTTTCCCCGCCCCAGCGTGTTGACGATGATCACGCCCGCCAGCACCACAAACCCGCCGATCACCGCGACCAGTCCCGGCACTTCGCCTAGCCACAGCCACGCGATCACCAGCGCGACGACTGGCACGCCGTAGATCAGCGTGGCCGCCGTCGAGGCCGGGCTGTGCGCCAGCACATACGTCCAGGTGAGGTAGCCAATCGCCCCCGGCACGACCCCCAGGTAAATGCAGGCCGCCAGCGCGCTCGGCGACGCCGCCTGCAATTCCTCCGGCAGCCCCGGCAGAAACACCAGCAGAAACAGCGTGCCGAACCAGATCGCGTAAGTGATAAACTGCACCGGGGAATAGCGTTTCAGCAGCGGTTTCTGCCCGACGACGTAGAAGCTCTGCACCGCCGCCGCCAGCAGAATCCCCAGCGCGCGTGGGTCGAAGCTCAGGTTGGTGCTCTCGCTGCTGAACGCAATCAGGCTCACGCCGACAACGCTGATCAGGATACCCAGCCAGCCAACCACGCGCAGCCGTTCCCCGAAGAAGAAAGTCGCCAGCAAAGCGACAAAAATCGGCGCGCTGGCGATGATGAAGCTGGCAATTCCCGATGGAACGGTCACTTCGCCCCAGTTCAGGCAGGCGTTGTAGACGGTGAATCCCAGGAAGCCGAGCAGTGCCAGCGCCGGAACGTCACGCAGGCGTGGCAGCGGCATCCGCGTGATCAGCGCGTAAATCCCCAGCACAAGCGACGCTGTCAGATAGCGCAGCAGCGCAACGTGGAAAGGATCAAACGCTTTCAGCCCCTCGCGGATGCCCGCAAACGCCGACCCCCACAGCAGAATCGTGACCACTCCCGCCACCAGAGTCAGGCGCGCGCCGCTCACAACAGGCAATGACCGAGCCGACGTTTCGTCGGAAACGCTATCCTGGCGCTGCATGAATTGTCCTTTAACCTATTGGCCGCCGATGATGATAGTGGAGAACGCGCCTTTTTTCCAACGCAAAAAACCGATACATCCTATCGCGAATACCGATGCCCAGCCGTTTCGGTCAGGTAGGCAGCAGCAGCATTCACGCGTATACTGAAACCGTTCTGAGAATAGGAGAACCGTTATGGACTACCAGATAGCAGAAATCAACATCGGGCGCATCCTCGGCTCTATGGACAGCCCGATCATGAAGGAGTTCAAGGACAACCTCGACCGGATCAACGCGTTGGCGGAAACCTCCCCCGGCTTCGTCTGGCGGCTCAAGGGCGACAATAACAACGCCACCGATATTCATGTCTACGACGACCCGTTTATGATCATCAATATGTCGGTCTGGGAAAGCATCGACTCGCTCTTCGAGTACGTCTACAAAAGCGCTCACACGCCCTACGTCAGCCGCCGCAAGGAGTGGTTCGAAAAGCTGACAATCCCGATCATGGTGCTGTGGTGGATTCCCGCAGGCCATCAGCCGACGCCCGCCGAAGCCAAGCTCAAGCTGGAATACCTCGATCAGCACGGCGCGACGCCCAACGCTTTCACCTTCAAACAGCGCTTCACCGTCGAGGAATGGCTGTCCTTCAACGCCCCTGAGAAAGTCGAATAACCATGCCGAACATCGAAGACGCAATTAAGCTGGCGCTTGAAAAACATCACGGGCAGACCGATAAAGGTGGCGCTGCCTATATCACCCATCCCCTGCGTATCATGGCACAGATGCAGACCGAAACCGAGCAGATTGTCGCCGTGCTGCACGATGTTGTCGAGGACAGCGACGTCACCCTCGACGATCTGCACCAGATGGGCTTCAGCGAGGAAATCGTCACAGCACTTGATCACCTCTCGCGCCGCGCCGACGAAACTTACGAGCAGTTCATCCAGCGCATCAAGCCGCATCCGCTGGCGGTGCGCGTCAAGCTCGGCGACCTGCGTGACAACATGGATATTCGCCGCGCCGGTGCGCTGGACGAAAAAGCGCTCGAACGCTTCGAGCGCTATCGCAAAGCATGGCTTGAACTGACGGAAGGATAACGCTTACCGTTCGATTTTCAGTGAGCGCGGGAACGTCGTCAGCACATCGATCCCTGTCTCCGTGATCGCCACGTTATCCTCAACGCGCACCCCACCGACTCCCGGCACGTAAATCCCCGGCTCAACCGTGAACACCATCCCCGGTTCAAGCAGGTCTTTGACGCCCGTCGCCATCTGCGGAATCGGCTCATGGGTGTCGAGTCCGAGGCCGTGTCCGGTGCGGTGGGTGAAATATTCGCCGTAGCCCGCGTCGGTGATTACCTTGCGCGCCGCTTTATCGACTTCCTCCATCGCAACGCCAGGGCCAGCCGCCGCCTTGCCTGCTGCGTTCGCCGCTTTCACCACATCGTAAATCTTCTGCATCTCGGCACTCGGCGTCCCCAGGCAGAACGTCCGCGTGATGTCGGACGGATAGCCATCCACTTTGCAGCCGTAGTCGATCAGCAGAAACTCGTTCATTTGCAGAGCACGGTCGGTCGTGTGACCATGCGGATTATCGCTGTTCGGCCCCGTCTGCACCAGCGTCCCAAACGCCAACCCACTCGCGCCTTTTTCGACCATCAGCGCTTCCAGCCGCGCCGCGATCTGCCGTTCGGTCATGCCCGGCTGCACTTCGCTGAGCAACTGCGCCAGCGCCGCTTCCGCGATCTGGTTGGCCTTGCGCATCGCTTCGATTTCGTCGGGGCGCTTGTGCGCGCGAATGCCGATTAACGCGCGCTCCAGCGGCTTAATCTTGATCGTCGGGTCGATCTGCTGGAAGGCCAGCATCTCGGTGACGCGCATGGTCATACCATCGACGCCCAGCGTCTTGCGATGCAGTCCCAGTTCGTCAATCGCCTGCTCGAACGCGCCCATGTAGCCGTCCTCGTCCGACCAGGGGAAGGGGCGCGCCTCTAAATCCGGTCGTTTGACCAGCGTCGGCACTTCCAGCTTGGGCACAATCACCGACAAGCCTTCTTCCGTCAGGATAGCGATGATCGGGCGCTCCGAGAGGAAATAGTGCAGCCCGGTGAAGTAAGCCAGGTTCGACCCCGGCACGATCAGCACCGCGTCCACGCCTTCAATGGCCTTCAACGCTTCCAAACGACTTTTGTAATCCTGCTCCATTGAGATCCGCCTCTGTAAGATTCTGGCAAGGGATGTATGGTATAAACGATGAGTCTTATTGTAACGATTTGGCTGGGCTTGCGCATGAAACCACCGATTATTTTTTCGCTCTTGGCCTTACTATTGCTGGGGCTGGTCGTCTACAGCGGGATGCACCACGAATCATCATCGCCTACACCGACCGTGACGGTTATCCCCGTCATGCAGCAAACAGCGCTCGCCGAAGGCGCATTGCAGCCGCCCACCGAGGCAGGTCTGGCAGTCACACCAACCCTTTTCGTTACGCCGACTTACGCTCCCGGTCGAGAGCCAATGAAGCTGCCGCAGAACTATCGTGACAGCTTCATCCTCTATACCATCGTGGATCGCCCCGACGCCATCATGCGCAAGATTTACATCACCGCGCCCGCCATCGACGCCATCCGCAAAGGCGAAGACCTGCCCGAACGCACGCAAATTCTGGTCGAAGCCTACGATGCCGCCCGTGCCGCAGATGGCACGCTCCAGACAGATGCGCAGGGGCATTTCATCGCGGGGGCGATGCAGGACGAAATCCACATCGCCGAACTGCGCTCCGAATGGCAGATCGAAGACCTCGCCTCCAGCTCACACCTCGGCAAATGGAACTTCGACGCCTTCGAAGCCGTGACCGGCACGCCCCGTCACGAAGTCCGCTTCGACTGCTTTAGCTGCCACAACACCGCCTATCCGACCAACTTCGTCTTCACGCAGGCGCAGTTAATCGCCTACGCCAACAGCGGCGAAACCCAGTATATGTACTGCAATCAACTCGGTCGCCAGCCATGCAGTCGTTGATCCGTCGCTAGTCGCTGGTCGGCGGACGCAGCGAATCGAGGATTTGACGCATCTCCGCCAGTTCCTCTTTATGTGAAGCCATCGTCGCGATCACATTGCCGTGATTTTCGTCGATATGTGTGTTGGCGTCCGTCTGCATCTGGTCGATGCGCTCGAACATCAGCTTTTCGATCCGGTCGAGCGAGGTAGTGATGTGCTGCATCACCTCGTCGTGGATCTCGTCAATGTGCGTGTTAATTGCCTCGATTCGCTGGTGATCTTCCTCAGAACGCTGGTCAGACAGGCGTTGATGCGCCGCCGCGATTTCCTCGCGCCGCTGCGCCGCCGTTTTGTCACGCGCCTCCGAAATCGTCGAGTAGAGCAGCACCGTCGAACTGACGACCACCGACATGACGTTGAGGTAGGAATTCGCCAGCAGCACCAGCACCTGATTACTGGCGAAGGCAATCAGCGGAACCAGCAGGCAGAGCGTCGCCAGAATGGTGATCCGGTTGGTCAGAAATTTGACCGGCCAGGGCAAAACATGCTTGTCAAGAAACTGATCCAACCGCCCGATCATGCCCATTTCACTGCTATCCACGCCGCTGCTGACACTCATGAGATTGCTCCCTCAAACAAGGAATGAGAATTTCTGAGGGTAGAGGTATACCACTCGCCAGGAAAGGCGCAAATTGCTCTTATCAACCTCCAAGTAGGGGCACGAGATGTCGATTCAGAGAAGCGGTTGCGTGGCTTCCCGACCGGAAAAAGGCGATTTTGAGATTTCTTCCCTCGCGTCGCGACCGGATGACATGAAGGGGAAACGCGGGAAGGCGTTCCCTTCCGGTGTGGGGCGCGGGATACGGGAAAGATGGAGGCGGAATGCCGCCTCGGCGACTAGTGTCTCCCGTGACGGGCGGAGATCGGACGGGAAAAACGAGCGCATTTGAGTGACCGGAACGCAGCGGACGGGAACAACGGTCGGGAAGTAAAAATGCTGATCGCGTGGGGACGCAAAAACACAGGTCGTTCGCCTCTTCCGGTGTACGTCATAAAAAACGGTCGAGAAGTGAGTCGAAGGTGGTTGATGGAACTGGGTTCAATTTAGAGCACCCCACATTATAGCACAAAAGTTCTATTTGTCAAGATACTTTGATGGGCATCGAAATAGCGCGCCTGTGCTTACGTTGGTGGGTATGGGGCATGGCGCACCATGCCCCTACCTGATTATTCCGGGCGATATTCTCCCAGACCGTCCATATCGCCGACGAACTGCGGCAAATCGGTGTGCCCAAGCAACTGGCGGACAGCCTGTGACTCGCCCGTGTGATACCAGTAATGGTAGGTCGTGCGACGCAGCCGTGTGCCAATCGTTTCACCGTCTGGCTCACCTGTTGCGGTCATGTACGTGGACATCATTTCGGTCGTCAGCGTATCGAGAAACGGATCGCCCGCCTCGGTGATCGTATGCCATGCCTGCCACATCTGATCGAGCGGCGGCGTGCTGGTCGGCCCGCCGCTGGCAGCCAGCACGTTGACCTCTGGCACGAGGATTTTGCCTGCTGCGCGCGTCAGCCAGTAGCGCTGTTCCTGCCATGCCAGATGCCCGATCATCCAACTGATGCAGTTCATGGGCAGGAAGCGGCGACGCGCTTCCTCATCCGTGACTCCCTCTAAAGCACGCACAAATTCGCTGCGTGTAAAACGCAGTTGATCCACCAGCGGGTGAGCCATCATAATCCCCCTCAGTTGAGAAAATACGTTCTAATTATAGACGGGTTTGGCGGGAACGTGCTACATTAGATGCATCAGCGCGTGATGAAAAGGGAAGTGTTCATGTATCTGCCCGCGATCAAGAATGCTCGTCCTGTTTATCGCTACCAAATCGGAAGCTATGTCGCGGTCATCGTCAAAGACTGCGAGAGCTTTGGCAAGATTCGCTACAATTTCGTCCTCTATGTCCTTGACCCCGTCAGCAACGAACCGATCTTCGCGGTCACCTCCGAAAAAAATAACGCTACGGGTAATCTGATTCCCTCGATTGGCGTCTTTCCTGGCAGCACCCATGAAAATCTGGGCATGTCCGAAGATTGGGCTGACCTCGATAAATTCACTAGCAGGGCGCTCGAAGTCGTTACGGAGCGCTTCCAGATCAATAGTCGGCCCCAATTGCTTCCAATCTCCGACCCGCACCCCCAATGAGCCGCTATAATAGGTGGAGTTCCATGCACGGGAGTTCCACATGCCGAGTCACGTAACCAAAGAGACGACCATTTTATACGGGGTGCTGATTCGCATTGGCGGCTACGCCCGTCCGCGCGCCTACATGCAGTTCCTCGACGGGCAAAAACTCAGTTGCAGCATCAGCAATCGCTCGGTGGCGATTGCGATGGCAGCGCACCTGTATCAGAGTATTGGCGTGCGCGGCATCGCCGTGTGGGACAAGCGCGACAAATGTCTGCGCGGCTTCCACATTCAGGAACTCATGCCCACCAGCCGCGATTCGACGCAGCCGAATGCGCTCAAGGGGCTGGTCGATATGGTCGAAAAGTATTACGACACGCCAGAGGAATAACGAGCGGTCTCAGACCTGCTTCTCATCGAGGTAAGCATCAAACGCTGCCAGCACTTCGGGCAGATTTTTGCGCCCGAAACCCAGCCGAAGGTGTTGATCGTCGTAGTCGTAGACGGTCGAAGGCAGCAGCATGATTCCCGCTTCTTCGACCACCATTTTGCAGAACTGCTCCGCGCTTAATCCGTCACGCAGGCGCGGAAAGCCAATCGTCCCGGCTTTGGGACGGTTCCACGTCATCAGATTCGCGCGCCGAGCGAAAAAATCGTCCAGCAATCGTAAATTCGCCGCGATCAAGGCGCGATTCTCCGCGACAATCGTCTGCCGCGCCCGCAGCGCCATCAGCGCCAAAATTTCGCTGGGCGCGCTGCTGCAAATCGTCGTGTAGTCCTTCATCTGCGCGATCCGCGTGAGCAAATAGGGAATCCCCGACACCAGCCAGCCGATGCGCAGCCCCGCCAGCCCAAAGGTTTTCGACATGCCAAACAGCGAAATCGTGTTGCCGTAGAGATTCGCCGCCGAAGGCAGCCAGTCTTCTTCTTCTACTTCGAGCAGATAATACATTTCGTCGGAGAAAACGATCAGGTCGTGGGCATTCGCGATCTCGATCATCCGCTCAAAATCGGCGCGCGACGGCACAGAGCCAGTCGGGTTGTGCGGGAAATTGATCACCAGCATCCGGGTATTAGCCTGAATCGCGCTTTCCAGAAATTCGGGGTCGAAACGCCAGCCCTTGTTCTCGTCCGGCAGCCACTTCGTCACCGTGCAGCCCAGACTCGCGGCGATTACATAGAGGGACTGATAACCGGGATAGGTGCAGATGATGTGATCGCCGGGGTTGAGATGCGTGATCAGCGTGAGGTAGATGCCTTCTTCCGGCGTCACCACCAGGACGTGATCCGCGCTCTTTCTCGAATACAGAGCGGCGATTTCCTCGCGAAGCTGCGGCAGCCCGCGCGACTCGGTGTAGCCGAGCGTCAGATTGTCCCACAGGGCGCGCGTCTCGTCGTCCGCCAGCGACAACAGACGCTGCTGCGCCATCCCGTCGCAGTCTGAACTCGACAGCAGGTATTTGACAGCAAATTCGTACTGCGCGAAATAGCGTTCCAGCTTGAACGGGGGCAGATACATGAGCGGCTCGATCTCCGAAAAAGACGATTCTGGCGCACTTTTTCGCCTTGCGCAATCGAGCTTTTGACGAGGTTATGTACAAAGCGCCATGAGCGGGCACACTGCCGTGTGCCCCTACAACCGACCTGGCGGCTTTGCCTCAGATTTGTCGGTTCCGCGTTTACTAACGGCTATTTGCTGGCGGTGGCCTCTGGGGTTACCTCAAGCGCCAGTGTCGGAAACGACTGGGTTGGCGAACCGAGCGGCTTGACTTCCACCATCGAACTGTGGATGTAGCCGAGTACATCGCCGAAAAAGGCCGAATACCAGAGCGTGTTGCCGACGACGGCCTGCCCCTGAATATCGCCCACGACCATCAGGTTATCGCTGCGTGTCAGCTTCGCCGCCACCTCGCAATCGACACGCGGGCAGAGGTAGAGTGTCGCCGTCCCAGCGCTGACCGTATACAGCGTCGGATCCAGCGGGCGAATAGCAATCGGCGTCGAACTCGCGGCGAAGGTTGCCGTTGGCCCCGGCGTCCGCGTGAAAGTGATCGTCATCGACGGCGTGAATGTTTGGGTGGCGGTGTTCGTCGCGCTCGGCGTAAAAGTGCTGGTGGCGGTCGGCGTCGAGGTATCGCTTGGCGTCGGCGTGATGCTCGGTGTGAAGCTGGCGGTGGGTGTCCAGGTCGGCGTCGCCGTATCAAGCGCGGCCTGCGTCGGCAGTTCGACCACCGCCTGCCGGGGATCGTTCCCCTGAAAAATCGCGCCTGCGCCGACCAGCGCGACGATCACGATCAGCAGAATGACGGCGATCACGCGCAGCGGATATTCGCGTTTCCGCTTGCGGGACTTGGCGGCTTCGATTTCTTCGAGCCACTCGCGCGCCGTTGGGTGATCCATTGTTCGCAAAAGGCGCGCCGCCAGATCAAATTCCTTCTGCTTGATCAGCGTGCGCGCGGCTTCAAGTTTCGCTTTATCATCGAGCGTGTACATCATGGTCGTGACTCCCCCATACAAGACGAGTCTAGCACGGAGGTCGTCACACAAAACATTTATATTATGAAGAAATCGGGAATTTTCTAACGCGCCACTTCAGCGCTTGACGCCGCTCATCGAGACGCCTTCGATGAAGTAGCGCTGGAGCAGCAAGAACAAAATCAGCATCGGCAGCGTGGCGATCAGCGACCCCATCATCAGCAGATTCCAGGCGGTGTCGCGCTGGCCTTGCAGCAGGCTGATGCCAATCGTCACAACGCGCGTATCCGGCGTATTGGCAACCACCAGCGGAAACAGAAAATCGTTCCAGGCCGCCTGAATCGTGATTACGGCAAAGGCCGCCAGCGCCGGAACCGACAAGGGCAGGGTGACGTACCACAGAGCTTGCAGCGGGTTCGCGCCGTCGATGGTCGCCGCTTCTTCCAACTCATTCGGAATTTGCAGAAACGCCTGCCGCAGCAGGAACAAAGCAAAAGCGCTGAACGCTCCCGGCACAATCAGCGCGAAAAAGGTATTGCGCCAGCCCAGGCTGCGAATCAGCAGATATTCGGGAATCAGAATCGCCTGAAACGGGATCATCAACAGCCCCAGGCAGAGCGCAAATAAGACGCTTCGCCCCGGAAACTTGAAGCGCGCAAACCCATAGGCTGCCAGCGAGCAGGTCACCAACTGCCCAAGTGTGCGCGCAATCGTGATAATCGCCGAATTCACCAGATAACGGCTGAAATTTTCGTCGGTCTCGTAGAGATCGCTCAGGTTTTGCAGGCACGAGACATTCTTCGGGATGAAGTAGACCGGAACGGTATTGATTTCGCTCGACGGCTTGCAGGCGCTCGACACCATCCAGACAAAGGGCAGGAACATGACGACCGCGCCGACAATCAGAATAGCGTAGGAGAGCAGCTTCATCGAGCCAGACAGGGCATCAGGGCGCACGCCTGCGGCACTGCCGCGCCTGAGCAGCTTTGTCTCAACCATCGGTGGATTCATAGTAGACCCAGCGCTGTTGCAGCCGCAGTTGGAAGATGGTTACGCTCAGCATAATCAGGAACATTGCCAGACCAATCGCCGAAGCATAGCCAAACTGCGCTCCGAGGAAGCCTTTTGAATAGAGCATATACGCGAGCGTCGTCGCGCTGCCGCCCACCCCGCCGGGGTTGGTGCGAGCGGTCATAATGAAGACCTGATCGAAAATCTGAAATGAGCCGATGACCGACAGCACCACGATCAAAAAGGTGGTGGAGGAAAGCATGGGCAGGGTGATGAAACGAAAGCGTTCCCAGCGGGTCGCCCCGTCGATCAGCGCAGCTTCGTGCAGAACCGCCGGAATATTTTGCAGCCCCGCCAGAAAGATGACCATGAAGAAGCCGACCCGCTGCCAGATGGTGACGACCGCCACCGGAATCAGCACCAGATCAGGCCGCGTCAGCCAGTTCAAATCCAGCCCGCCGAGCGGTGCAAGCAGGTTATCGAGCAGGCCGTAATGCGCCTGAAAAATCCATGTCCAGACAATCGACGCCGCGACCGTCGAGGTGATCACGGGCAGAAAATAAATCGTGCGGAAGAAAGCACGCCCGCGCAGATTCTGGTTGAGCAAAATCGCCGCGCCCAACGCCAGCACCGTCCCAATCGGGACGGTAAAGACCAGCAGCTTGAGCGTGACGCCGAACGCCTGCCAGAAGGCGGGATCATTGAGCAGCCTGGTGAAGTTATCGAGGCCGATGAAAACAGGTGGCTTGATGCCGTTCCACTCGTGAAAGGCCGTCACGAACGACAGTATCACCGGGATGCCGAAGAAAAAGAGCAGGCCAAGCGTGTTCGGGGCAATCAGCGCCAGCCCCCAGAGCGCGCGGCGGCGCGCCAGCGGCGTGCGTCCCAGTATATTTTTTGGCGAACCGAGGCGTACAGCCATAAACAAGTCTCACTCAAAATCAGTTGGGGCGAAGCGTGTATCCGCCCCAACTGATACTTAACACTTTACGAGGCTTTCACCAAATCCGGCTGCATTCCATCGCAGGCCGCTTTGGTGGCATCTTCGACGCTCATGCCGAGGTCGAAAATGTTGGTGATCATGTCGGAAGTCGCCTTGTCAATCGACTCGCCGCTGAACTGCGTATACCCCTGCGAGTCCTTGGTCGCATCGACGAACGCCTGAATATTCTTTCCGGCGATGCCGAAGCTGTCTACCCACGCCTGCTGAAGTTCGGGGTTCGGGTCGCTCGGTGCAACGCCACCCGCATCCGCGAAGAACTTCTGCCCTTCGTCGCTGATCAGGTATTGAACCATGTTCGCCGCCAGGTCAGGGTTCTTGCTGCTGGAGGAAGCCGCCCACGATGAAGCGTGCAGCACCGGACGGCTGAGGCCGGTCGTCGGGTTGTGCGGCATCGTCACCAGATCCCAGTTGAAAGCCAGGTCATCCTTGGCGTTCGGGAGCTTCCAGTTGCCGCCCAGGTACAGGCCGACCTTGCCCGACTTGAACAGGTTGTATTCGTCGTCCGCGCCCGAACCCCCCATCTGCGAGATCGAGGGCGAATAGCCGCTGTCCTGCAAACCCTTGAGGAAGTTGAGCGCTTCGATGCTGCCCGGTTCGGTCAGCGTGCAGGTTGTGTGATCCTGCGTCACCTGCGGCGGAACCCCTGCCGAGGCGATCCAGCTTCCCCAGCCCGCGACGTATTCCGCGAACGAAGCGGAGCCATAGACGCCGTTGGCACTATCCGTCAGCGCGGCGGCATCTTTGGCGTAGTCATCCCACGTCCAATCGGCAGTCGGGTAAGCCAGTCCCGCCTTATCGAACAAATCCTTGTTGTAGAAGACAACGGCGGTCACCCATTCCAGCGGGGCGGCATAGATGTCGTTGTTGTCGCCATAGCGATACGGATCGACCAGCCCCGGCCCCCAGACTGTCGCGTCAATCCCCGACTTGGCGAAGTAGGGCGTCAGGTCAAGCAGCGACCCCTGAGCGGCATAGTTGTAGCCCGTCGCCTGGTTCAGATTGAACACATCCGGCAGGTCACCGCTCGCCGCATCGATCTTCAGCTTATCCCAGTAGTTGCTCCAGGGAACCTGATCGATGGTCACGTTCGCGCCGGGGCAGTAGTCGCTCACCCAGGCTGCCGTCGCGTCCTTGAGCACTTTCGCCCAGTTTTCGTCCCACACGCGAATGGTCACGTCGCCAGGAGCAGCACATTTCGCGGCAGGGATGGTCGCACCACCCGCCATTTCGGTCGCGTCCTGCGCCTGAGCAGGCAGCGAAAGCACGCCGATTACGAGCATGACGAGCAGCAGAACACTAAAACGTTTGGTACTCACCATAGTTTCTCCTTACAAAATGAAGAACAATTTGAATACAGGGGCGTCTTCTGTGACGTTGACTATACCTCGAATGGACAGACCACTTCCAGCGAATGGACTGATACTCATCGACTATTACGGATAGTCTTATTTGCAATCGTAGCGCCTTCCAGCCCACACCGCAAATAGAGTTTTAACCGAACAACGCTATAATGTATGCGTGAACCCCCAGATTAGAGAATAGGCTCCCGATGCTGAACCGACATATCGCGCTGATTTCTTACCACACCTGCCCGCTGGCGTCGGAAGAAGGCAAGGAAACCGGCGGCATGAATGTCTACGTGCTCGAACTGGGCAAACGCCTCGCCCAGCGCGGCCTGCTGGTTGATGCCTTCACCCGCAGCCAGGATGCGACCGTCGCCCGTGTCGTGCCAGTGGTTCCCGGCTTCCGCGTGATTCATCTCCCGGCAGGGGCAGAAGTCACGCTCCCCAAAAAGGAACTCTACCAGTACATCCCTGAATTCATCGACAACTTTTTCAGCTTCGCCCGCGAAAACGACATTCACTACGAAGTTCTCGACTGCCACTACTACCTCTCCGGCCTGATCGGGCTGGAGATTCAGAAGCGCCAGCAGCAGCCGTTGATCATCACTTTCCATACCCTCGCGTTGATGAAGAATCTTGTCGCCCGCGACGACCTCGAAAAAGAATCGCGTGAGCGCATCGACGCCGAACTGCTGCTCGTCCAGAAAGCGCAGGCAATTGTCGCCCCCAGCCGCAATGAGCAGCAGTATCTCGAATATCTGTATGAGGCCGACCTCTCGAAGATTCACATTATTCATCCGGGTGTCGATTTGTCCCTCTTCAAGCCCATGCCGCAGCCTCAGGCTAAAGCGAATGTCGGAGCCGACCCCGACAATCAAATCATCCTGTTTGTCGGGCGCATCGAGCCGCTCAAAGGCATCGACAGCCTGCTCTACGCGATGAAGATTCTCACCAGCAAAAATCCTGCCCTCAAAGTCTGCCTGTGGATTGTCGGCGGCGATGTTTCGCAGCCCGTCGATCAGTGGTCGCGCGAATTGCAAAAGCTCGAACAGCTTCGCCGTGTCCTCAAGCTGCACGCGCTGGTCAAGTTCGTGGGTCAGCGACCGCAGTGTGCGCTGCCGGACTACTACAACGCCGCCGAACTGGTCGTCATGCCTTCGCATTACGAATCCTTCAGCATGACCGCTGCCGAAGCAATGGCCTGCGGCGTCCCGGTCATCACAACCAATGTCGCCGGGGTTTCGACGCTGATGGACGACCAGCGCGACGCCCTGATCACTTCGGTCAATAATCCGCTCCTGCTCGCGCAGAAGATCGAGCAGTTGTTGTTCCAGCCCGACGTGCGTCAGGAACTGCGCAGCGCTTTGCGCGAGAATGTCGAAAACCTCACCTGGGACACCACCGCCGACGCGCTCATCGACATTTACGATCAATTGACGATTGTGCCATCCAGCGTCTGATAAGGAAACCAAGCGATGACGTATTACATCATCCGACACGGCATGGCGGTTCGCCCCAACGAAGGCTATGGCAGCCGCGTCCTCACCGCCGAACTTATGCCCGAAGGCATCCCGCCGATTGAGCGCCTCGCCCGCTATATGGCGCAGGTCCCGTCCGATTATCAGGCGTGCTCTGAAGTCCTGCGCTGCCGCCAGACCGCCGTGATTGTCAGCAACGCCACCGGCAAAGCCTTCGTCATCGACCCGCGCCTGCGCGAATATCATCAGGAAACTTTTGACGACTTTGCTGCCCGCACCAAAGACTTCGCCGACGAACTTCAGCAGAGCGGCTACCCCAACGTGACCATCTGCACACATGGTGCGGTCATCGCCGCGCTCAAGCATTACCTGATCGACGGCGCGTTCAGCAAGCGCGACGAAACCGACTACACGCAAACGGGGCAGTTGCTCGTCATCCACGACGACAAATCGACCGAAGTCCTCGATTTCAACACCGAGGTCATGGTCTGATATGCGCGTCATGGCGATTGCACCCCACCCCGACGACGACGCGATTGGCTGCGGCGGCAGCATCGTCCAGCATGTCCAGCGCGGCGACAGCGTTCACGTCGTCTACGTCACCTCCGGCGAACACGGCAGCCCGGTGTATACGCCATCCGAACTGGCAGCCATCCGCGAAGCCGAAGCCACACAGGGCGCGAAAATTCTCGGCGCGAGCGGGACAACCTTTCTGCGCCAGCCCGATGGCAATGTCGGCTACAGCATCGATCTCGTCAACCATTTCATTCAGGTAATCCGCACCGAAAAACCCGACGTGCTCTATCTGCCGCACTCTGCCGACGGTCATAAAGACCATCAGCAGACCTTTGGCGTCGTCATGGAAGCGCTCGGTCGCGCACAGGGCAACAGCTTCCCGGAATGGGGCGGAAAAGCCTGGAACATCGAAACCGTTTTGGGCTATGAAGTCTGGACGCCGATGCAGCGCTTCCAGTATGTCAACGACATCAGCGCCGAGATCGACACCAAGCTCAGCGCCCTGCGTGAGCACAAGTCACAGTTGGCGAATGTCCCCTACGACGATGCCATTCGCAGCCTGAATCGCTTTCGTGGCGCGATGACCGAGCGCGGGGCTTACTGCGAATGCTTCGAGGTGCTCAAGGTGACACGCCTGTTTTAACGATTAGCTGACAGCTATCAGCGGTCAGCCGTCAGCAAAAACGCTCACGAGCGTTCTTTTCTATATCTTTTCTGTGCGTCCGCTGTGTTCTCTGCGGTTCAATTTCCTTTACTCATTACTCATCACTCGTCACTTTTTAACTTCTCACCTCGCTCCACGCTACACACTGCTGGGTCGTCACCGGGTCAGCCGGGAGATAATAGAGCATCCGAAAACGGCGATCCTGCGCGAACGGCTCTGAGGTCAGATGAAAGCGCAGCACCCCGCCTGCTGGCAGCGTGATCAGCAGCGGAATCAGGGGGCGCGCCGCCAGCGATGGCGCATCTTCAGCGCGATCCCAGTACGCGCGAAACAGGGGACAGCTCGCGTTCAGGTCGTCAATCAGCGGCGCATACCAGGCTTCACCGCGAAACAGGCGCATCTGGTAGCGCAGTGCCCGAATCTGCGCCGGAAAAAATTCATCGGGGTTGGCGATACGCGCCGTGATCCCGTAGCTTGAATCGAACATCAGCCGCACCATCGACAGCCGCCCCTTGAAGCGCTCAAGGTCGAATAAGCGCGCGAAACACGAGTTCCACGCCAGCAGATGATTAGCACAGTCGAGCAGATAGGTCGGGAAAACGGCTTCGCGCACTTCTGTTCGGCAAATTTCGACCGCCCAGCGAATTTCAGCCCCGTCAGGCAGCGGCGTATCGACCACGTAGCCGAACAACTCCAGGATTTCGGCACGCTCGCTGTAGTGCGCTTCCAGCGCCGCCAGAATCCGCTCCAGCGTGTCGCGTTCGGGATAGCGCACCTTCCCGCTTTCGACGCGCTGCAAATAGCCGATTCCCAGGCTGGCGTCCAGTTCAACGTCAAGCTGTGTTCTGCCGCAATCGTCGCGCAGGGCGCGCAGGCGATTGCCACCGGGGGTTTGTGTTTGGCTTCGCGTCCGTTTCACAAATTCGACTCACGAGTCAATGACGATTCACACTAGCCCTCCTAGAATAACATAAGTGACATGACTGAGGACTGAGAGGATAACCGTTTAAAGTTTTATTACACCCCTCTCCCCCGACCCCTCTCGCGCGAACAAGTTCGCATTACGCAAGCGGGGCGAGGGGAGAAAAACGACGCTTTTCTTTGCGCTGTTCTCTGATTTGGATGAATAATTAAGCGTAATACTGTTTTTAACGGTAATCCTCTGAGGACTGAGTGAAAGACAGTAATGAGCGATGAGTGGTGAGCAAAAAGCAAAAGAGAGAGCATTGTGGGCGAGATTGAATTAAGGGGCTATACACCCGGCGCGCTCGGTCGTATTGCCGAACTACACGGGACATACTATCACCAGCATTGGGGACTCGACCTCTATTTCGAGGCACGCGTCGCGACCGAACTCGCCGCCTTTCTCAGCCGTTTCGACCCGAACGGCGACGGCGCATGGTTCGCCTGCGACGGCGATCACGTCATTGGCGGCATCTTTATTGACGGGCATGATCCAGCGGGAGAGGGCGCGCGCCTGCGCTGGTTCATCCTCGACCCCGCTTATCAGGGACGCGGCATCGGCAATCGTTTAATGCAGGCGGCGATGGCTTTCTGCGATCAGCAGCGCTTCCCGCGTGTCTACCTGACGACCTTCGCGGGACTGAGCAGCGCCCGCCATCTCTACGAAAAACACGGCTTTCGCCTGTGCGCCGAAGTGGACGCGACCGAACTGACAGGCGATCCGTCGAAAGTCGAGCAGGTCTTCGAGCGAGTGCTGCCCTAAGTCCATCACAGCGATTGGGTGTCCATTTCGCTCAAACGCGCTATAGTTATTCTGTCGTTGGACTCAGAATAACGGGCAGATTTGATGGAACTTACAGCCAATCAATTTAACCAATCGGCAGTCATCGCCATTGAAGATATAGCGCTGAAAACGGCGCTGGATCGCGGCACGGGCAACGCCGATACGCGCCGACGTAAACTCATGGGCGAACTCCCACACGCTTACGAACTCCGACAGCAGGCACGTGGTGCCAAGCTGCGCGCCCTCCACGACCTGCCCGAACTCCTCGAAAAAATGGAGGCCAACGTCACCGCCGCCGGGGGTCACGTCCTCTGGGCGACCGATGCCGCCGAAGCCAACGAACACATCATCGACATTTGTCACCAGCACAACCTCAAGCGCGGCGTCAAAAGCAAGAGCATGGCGACCGAAGAAATCAACATGCATGAGGCGCTCGAAAAAGAAAATATCCATGTCACCGAAACCGATTTGGGCGAATACATTGTCCAGATCAACGGCGACCACCCCAGCCATATCGTCATGCCCGTCATGCACATGACCAAAGAAACCATCCGTGACCTGTTCATGGAAAAGCTCGATATGCCCTACACCGACGAGCCGAGTGAGATGACCGCCTTCATTCGCAAGGGGCTGCGCAGCGAATACCTCGACGCCGATTTCGGCATGAGCGGCGGCAATTTCATGATCGCTGAAACCGGAACCGTCGTCATCGTCACCAACGAAGGCAACGGACGGCTCTCGACCAGCGTTCCGCGCGTCCATATTGCCGTTGTTGGCATCGAAAAGATCGTCCCCACCTGGGAAGATTTCGCTACGCTGGTTCAACTGCTGCCGCGCAGCGCGACTGGCGCAGCGCTCACCGTCTACGTCAACGGCTTCACCGGCCCTGCCCGCGCCGACGAGCCGGACGGCCCCGAAGAGTTCTACCTGATTCTGCTCGACAACGGGCGCAGCAATATCTATACCAGCGAATACACCGAAGCGCTGGCCTGCATCCGCTGCGGAGCCTGCCTCAACGCCTGCCCCGTCTATCAGAATGTCGGCGGTCACAGCTACGGCTGGGTTTATCCGGGGCCGATTGGCGCGATCATCACGCCGCTGCTCAAAGGCATCGAAAATGCTGCGCCGCTGCCCTTCGCCAGCAGCTTATGCGGCGCATGTAAGCAGGCTTGCCCGGTAGACATCAATATCCCGGACATGCTGCTCTCGCTGCGCCATGATTTGCAGGATGTGCAGGAACCCGTCTGGAAAGCCAGCATGAAAGGTTATGGCTTCGCCTTCAGCCATCCCCTGCTCTACGAAACGGGCGGCAAAATCGCCAGCGCTGCCAGCCGAGCGGTCAGCGACGAGGGTGAAGGCATCCCGGAAAATCTGCCGCTGCCCTATCCGCTCAATGGCTGGTCGCAAAGCCGCGACTTCCCGCCTTTCGCCGAGCAGTCGTTCCACGATTGGTGGCGCGAACATCACAAATAGCGGTCAGCGGTCAGCTTCAAGACCAGAGCTGGTATTGAGCATGAAAGATTTCAGGAAGTTGGTCGTTTGGGAAAAAGCCCATCGTTTGACACTCAGTATCTATGGAGCAACGGTGCCATTCCCTACAGAGGAAGTCTACGGTTTAACATCACAAATTCGTCGGGCGGCAGCATCGATTCCCGCCAACATCGCTGAAGGATGCGGCAGAGACGGCGATACCGAACTCGCCCGTTTTTTGCAGATTGCGATGGGTTCTGCGAGCGAACTGGAATATCACTTGCTGCTCGCACATGATCTCGGTTTTCTTGCCGATTCTGTCTATTCCGAACTCGATAGAAATACAACCGAGGTCAAGCGAATGTTGGCAGCATTCATTCAGAATTTGAGGCGAAAATAATTCGTCTCTGAGTTACCGTTCTTAGGTCTTGCTGACCGCTGATAGCTAAAAGCTGAAAGCTAATCCCTATGTCCTCATCCCGCGACACGATTCTCAATAAACTGCGTTCTTCCCGCCGCCCCTTCGCCGATGCGCCGCCGCGTCCACGCAAATATCTGGACGTCACCCTTCAGGATGACGTCTCGCCCGAAGCGCTGTTAGAGCGTTTCACGCAGGAACTGACTAAGCTCACCGGCGAAGTCATACCTGTCGATGGCGACGACGAAGCGCGCGCGAAAGTCCTTGAACTGCTCGAACAGTTTGAAGTCAAGTCCATGCTCGCCTGGGATTTCGCGAACATCCCGGTCGAAGGACTGGAAGCCGCCATTCGTGCCACCGGCATCGAAATCATTCACCCGGACACGCGCGACGAAATGCGCATGGAGACCCTGACCGTCAGCGCCGCCGCAGAAGTCGGCTTAACCGGCGCGGATGCCGCCGCTGCCACCACCGGATCACTGGTCTTCACGACCGCGCCCGGCAAAGGCCGCATCCCAACGGTGCTGCCCCCTGTCCATATCGCCGTCATCACGCTTGACCAGATTCTGCCGCGTCTCGAAAGCTGGGTTGCCAGCCAGCGCGCAAAGGGACTGCCGCTCAGCGAAAGCGCGAACTTCTGCTTCATCACCGGGCCAAGCAAAACGGGCGACATCGAAATGCAGATGGTTCTCGGCGTGCATGGGCCGGGGAAAATTCGTGTGATCGTCAAGCGATGAGCGACGATGACCTCCTCGCCCTGATCGAGCAGTGGGAAGCACTCGCCGAGCAGGCTCGCGAACAAGCGCGTCTGGCGGATGCGCGCGATATTTCACGCGCTGCTTTTTATCAGGGCGTGCTCAAGACCTATCAGAGTGCCGCTCAGGATGTACGTGATCTGCTGACCCCGCAGCCGCAGCCTGCTGCTGCCGCCCCAGAGTACGTGCCTCTCTCCGAAAGCGAAGCCGCCGCCATCCTTCAGCGTGCCGGATTGTTCGCGCGTTCGGTCACGCTGCACCCGGATCACGTCTTTAGTGTCGTCTTTTCGCGTTTGCAGCCCATCACGCAGGAGACGCGCCTTCAGCAGTTGCGCGCCGCCGACCCGCGCCTCGTCATCGTCGATCAAGGTACGCTGCGCGATACCGGCGACCCTTACATTGATTTCGCCTTTGTCTAACCCTGATTTCGTGCGGGAGTTATGGCAGAAATTTAACAATCGTTTCGCATAATAGGTGCTTACGCTTAACATACGTTCAGGAGAGCATCTCATGATGAAAAACGATAGCTTTATGCCTCTTTTCCGCAGCGTCAGGAATACCGTCACCTTTCATGCGGGCGACACTATATTCAACGAGGGCGATGTCGGTGACTTCGCCTACGTTGTCCTTGAAGGAGAGCTTGAAATTCTGCTGCACGGTACGCATCTCGATACCGCCGTTCCCGGCAGCATCGTTGGCGAAATGGCGCTGATTGATAACGAACGCCGCAGCGGTACGGTTGTCGCCAAAACCGATGTGAAGCTTGCTGCCATCAAGCAGCAGGAATTCACCTACATGATTCAGGAAACACCCTACTTTGCCCTGCATGTCATGCATATCATGGCAAACCGCCTGCGCAAACGTCAGGAATGAAACGCTTTGTGCTCTTTAGAGACTAATTGGAGTGGGAGATGTCTGAAAACCCGGAACCGCAGTTTTTCTATCTGACAACCGTCGGTCGCAAGACCGGCAAACCCCATCAGATTGAAATCTGGTTCGTCCACAACGACGACTGTTACTATCTGGTCAACGAAGACCCGACGAGCAGTGACTGGGTGAAGAATATCCAACACAACGCCGCCGTGATGTTCAGTATTGGCAGCCGTGACGCCGCCAGCAGCGAGGGGCGTGGGCGTCTGGTCGACCCGGCAGCCGAGCCAGAACTCGCCGCCGCCGTCACCGCCCTCATGGATGCCAAGTATCAGTGGAGCAGCGGTCAGATCGTGGAGATTAAACCCAATTAGGAGCTAAAGCGTATGGCAGACGGCAAAGTGGTGATGGTAACGGGCGCGACCGGAAATCTGGGACAGGTCGTCGCGCGCAAGTTTGCGGCTCAGGGCGCGAAACTCGTGCTGCTTGCCCGCGAAGCCAACGATCTGAAATCGCTGGCGGATGAATTGCAGGTCGAAACAATGGCGGAAGCCGCCGACCTCAGCGATCCGGCCTCGGTCGATGCGCTCCTCGGTCGTGCGCTGGCGCGTTTCGGGCAGATTGACGTGCTGGCGCATACCGTCGGCGGATATGCGGCAGGCAAACCCGTCTACGACTCCGAAGTCGATGTGCTGGAGAAGATGTTCGCCCTCAACGTCAAGCCCGTCTACGTGACCGCCGGGCGTGTCGCCAAAGCAATGGTCGAACGCGGCGCAGGCGGCAAAATCGTTATCGTGCTGGCGAAATCCGCCCTCAAGGGGCAGGCCAATGCCGCCGCCTACACTGCCAGCAAATCCGCCGCGCAGCGCATCGTCGAGAGCATGGCACTTGAGCTGCGCGATAAAGGCATCAACGTCAACGCCGTCCTGCCGAGCATCATGGATTCGCCTGCCAACCGCAAGGATATGCCCAACGCCGACCCCGCCAAGTGGGTCACGACCGATGACGTCGCCGACGCGATCCTCTTTCTCACCTCAGACGCCGCCGCTCGTATTCACGGCGCAAGCCTCGAAGTCTTCGGTCGCTCGTAAACTCTCACGACATTCTCGTAGGGGCGCACGGCGTGCGCCCTTGTCTTTCTCGCCTGCCCATTCTGATCATGATACAGGCGTAGGGGCGCACGGCGTGCGCCCTTGTCTTTCTCCCCTCAGTATGTCGCCCGCCCGCCTGACAGATCGAACACGAACCCGGTGTTGAACGACGCTTCCGGCGATACGATCCAGGCGACCAGCGCCGCCGTTTCCTCGACCGTCCCCAGCCGCCCCATCGGAATCCGGCTGATCATGTAATCGAGCATTTCCTGTGCGGTGTTCGCGTTCATCGGCGTGGCGATCACGGCGGGCGCGATTCCGTTAACCGTGATTCCGTTGGTCGCGTATTCCTTGCCAATCCCCTTGACCAGCCCAATCACGCCCGATTTGGACGCCGCGTAGCCCGCCATGCCCGGATTCCCATCCTTGCCGCCCATCGACGCCACCAGCAGAATACGCCCGTAATTGCGCGGCAGCATGTGCTGGATCGCATACTTGGTCATCAGAAACGAACCCGTCAGGTTGATATTTAGCACCTTCTGGAACGTCGCCAGATCGTAATCGAGGATTTTCGTTGCCGTCTTGCCGGGGATGCCCGCGCTGTTGACCATCACGTCCAGCCGCCCGTGCTGCGCGACAAGCTGCGCCAGCGTCGAACTCACCTGTTCTTCATGGGTCACATCGACCACCGCCGTCTCGACTTTGAGGCCAGCGCTTTTCAGTTCAGTCTGCGCCGCTGCCAACTGCGCCGCATCAATGTCAAACAGGACGACCTTCGCTCCCTCGCTGGCGAGGCGCTTCGCCACGCCCAGCCCGATCCCGCTTGCGCCGCCGGTGACCACCGCCACCTGTCCGTTAAATCTCTGAGCCATAAACATGTTTGTCTTCTCTTTTCTCTGTGGTCTCTGCGGTCTCTGTGGTTCGAATTCTTGTCAATTTGCTGCTTTATCGAGCGTCAATCCGCGTAGCGTGCCGAAAGCCCGCCGTCAATAATCATTTCTGTGCCGGTAATAAAACTCGCTTCGTCGCTGACCAAAAACGCCACCAGATTGCCCACATCTTCCGGCGTGCCAATCCGCTTGATGGCGTGCAGGTCGATCACCCGCTGTTCTTCGGCTTCCGCGTCTGCCGCCTGATTGAAAAAGTCGATCACTCGCTGCGTCCGAATATACCCCGGACTGACCGCCACCGCGCGAATATTCTGGCTGCCCCAGTCAAGCGCCAGATTGCGCGTCAGCCCCACCATCCCCGATTTTGTCACCGCATACGGGAAACTCCCCGCCATCGTCATCGTCGCGTGGACGCTGGCGATGTTGATGATCACGCCGCCGCCCTGCGCCACCATCTGCGGGATGGCGTATTTGCTCATCAGCCACGCGCTGCGCAGGTTGATCGCCATCGCGTTGTCCCACTCGTCTATCGACATTTGGGTGGCATCGAAATCCATATCGTTTCCGGCGTTATTGACGAGGATGTTCAGTCCACCCAGTTCGCGGATTGTCTGTTCAATCGCCGACCCAATTGCCGCCTCTGAGCGCACGTCGGTTTGCACAAAAATTGAGCGAGCGCCAAGAGAAGAAATCTCGTCCGCTACGGATTGTCCGGCTGGAGCGTCAATCTCCGCCACCGCGACGGCTGCTCCCTGCCGCGCCAGCTTGTGCGCAATCCCCCGCCCGATCCCGCGCCCTGCCCCCGTAATCAACGCCACTTTTCCCGTAAGAGTCGTTGCCATCGCTTATTCCCAAATGATTTTTCCAAGCGTCAGCCAATTGCGCCTATTTTCCCCGAAGCACCCCGTCTCCGCAACGACTCCACCTGACCAATGACTCGTCGCCGCTTTCTGAAAGCTCTGTTCACAGTTTTAGCATTCGTCGCTAAAATATTCTCAGAGACGAAATTGGAGCAATCGATGATCCGCGCCAAATTCTTGACTTGCAGCCTGATTCTGTTTGTGACCCTGACAACCTTTGCTTTTACAACGATGAGTACCGCTCAGGATCAGCTAACACCAACCCCAACGCCTCTCGGCGGTGGCCACGGACAAATCACGTTCACCTCCAACCGAGATGGCAATCTGGAAATCTATATCATGAATGCCGACGGCAGCGCGCCCCGTCGTATCACCCGTAATCTGGTCAATGACTACCGACCTGCCTGGTCGCCCGACGGTTTGCAGATCGCCTTCGTCTCCTTGCGCCAGGGCGGTGAGCAAATCCACATCGTCAATGTGGGTGGTACGGTGGAACACAATCTCAGTGGCAGCGGTTGGTCTGGCGGAAATCCGGCCTGGTCACCTGATGGTTCGCAAATCGCCTTCGATTCCCTCCGCAACGGCAAACTGGACATCTACGTCATGAATGCCGATGGTAGTAACCCCCACCGAATGACTGAGAATTCGTCATTAAGCGACTTTCCTGCCTGGTCGCCCGATGGTTCGCAAATCGCCTTTGATTCAAGCCAGGACGGTCGTCAAGAGGACATCTACGTCATGAATGCCGACGGTACCGATCTTCGCCAACTCACCAACGATCCACAGCAAGACATCGCTCCAGTCTGGTCGCCCGATGGCACGCAAATTGCCTTCACGACCATCCACGACAACAATCAGGAAATCTACATCATGAATGCCGATGGCAGCGATCCGCATAACCTCACCAACAATCCGGCGGATGATCTGATGCCTGCCTGGTCGCCTGACGGCACGCAGATCGCCTTCGACTCCCTCCGCGACGGTAAGCGTGAAGTTTACGTCATGAACGCCGACGGCAGCGATCCGCGTCGCCTCACCGATCCTCCGATAGAAAATGGCTTTCCTACCTGGCGTCCCTGATTCGTGTTTTCCCTTCTCGTCCTTGCTGAAATCCGACCGCCGATAGCTTTCAGAAAAAGTTAACCACAGTTTATTGACCCGCTCTCCATTCCAGCCTATACTAAGAAAATATATGCGTGAACAGACATATATCGAGACGAAGTATCATTAACCATCAAGCAAAGGCCAAGCCAATGGCTGTACAACAGAAATACAAAATCAACGGAATGGACTGCATCGACTGCGCCCGCACCATCACCAACGGCGTCAGCAAGTTCCCCGGCGTCAGCAACGTCGCTGTCGATCACATCGGCGGGACGCTCGTCTTTGACGGCGCTGTGCCGCTCGATCAACTCAAGCAGCGCATCGAAGCGCTCGGATACAAAATGGCAGACGAATCTGCCACGCCCGCACCGACCGCCCCCACAGAAAATGGCGTCATCGCCTTCGCCCGTTTCCTGCTCAGTGAGGACGAAACCCGCCTCGCTGTTATCGGCGGCGTGATCATCCTGCTTGGCATTGTCGCGTCATTCATGAACAGCACGATCTCAACCGCGCTCTACGTCGTCGCTACGCTGATCGCGCTCTATCCGGTGGCGCGCAGCGGCATCAACAACCTGCGCATCAACCACGATTTCAGCATCAACCTCTTGATGACGATTGCCGCCGTCGGCGCGCTGCTGATTGGCGAAACGCTCGAAGCTGCGACGGTCGTGTTCCTGTTCGCGATTGGCGAGGCGCTGGAGGGCTTCAGCACCGAGCGAGCGCGAGAGAGCATTCGGTCGTTAATGACGCTCATCCCCGATATGGCGATTACTCTGCATGACGACCATGAGCATGTTGTCCCGGTCGATGAACTGGCGATTGACGATGTGATCCTGATCAAGCCGGGGGAGCGTCTGCCCGCTGACGGCCTGATCGTCACCGGGGAAAGCGGCATCAATCAAGCGCCGGTCACGGGAGAAAGTATGCCCGTCAACAAGCGCGTCGGCAGCGAAGTCTTCGCCGGAACCATCAACGGATCGGGCGCGCTGGAAGTTCGCGTCACTCGACAGACGGCAGATAACACCATCAACCGAATCATCCGTCTGGTCGAGGAAGCGCAATCCGTTCGCGCACCGAGTCAGCGGCTGGTGGATCAGATCGCGCGCGTCTATACCCCGGTGGTCACAGTCGCTGCACTGCTGATCGCCATCGTGCCGCCGCTGCTCTTCAACGCTCCCTTCTACGACACTGCGGGCGAACATGGCTGGCTCTATCGCGCTCTTTCGCTGCTGGTGATCGCCTGCCCGTGTGCATTGGTCATCAGCACGCCTGTGACCGTCATCAGCGCGATTGCAGCAGCAGCCCGGCGCGGGGTGCTGATCAAGGGCGGCGCGCATCTCGAAGCGCTGGCGACCGTGCGCGCTTTCGCCTTCGACAAAACGGGGACGCTGACGACCGGAAAACCCGTCGTCAAGACGGCGCGCTCCGCTGACTGCGAAACGGGGGAAGCCTGCTCGCGCTGCGATGACGTACTGGCGCTTGCCCATGCGGTCGAGCGGCGCAGTACCCATCCACTGGCGCGCGCTGTCACCGAAGCCGCCCAGGATCGCGGACTGGACAAGGTCTACGCGCCTGCCGAAGCCGTCGAGTCGCTGGCGGGACGCGGCGTTCAGGGGAATGTACGGGGCAAGCGAGTGACCGTCGGCTCGCACGCCCTGTTCGATGCAGAATACCCGCACAGCGAAGCCCTGCACAACCTCGTTCAGCAGGCGGAAGCGCAGGGCGAAACGACGATGCTTGTCTCGGTGGGCGAAAATGTGCGCGGCTACATCGGCGTGGCTGATCAGATACGCGGCGAGAGCGCCGGGGTTGTCCGCCAATTGCGCGATCTCGGCGAAAAGACTGTCATGCTGACCGGAGATAATACGACGGTCGCGCAAACCGTCGCCCAAACCATCGGCGTAGACGACGTGCGCGCCAATCTGCTGCCGGAAGATAAAGTCACGGCAGTTCAGGCACTCCTGCGCGAATATGGCAGCGTGGCGATGGTCGGCGACGGCATCAACGACACGCCCGCGCTGGCAACGGCAACGGTCGGGATTGCGATGGGCGGCGCAGGGTCTGCGCAGGCGCTCGAAACGGCGGATGTGGCACTGATGGGCGACGACTTGAACCAGCTCCCATTCGCGCTGAAACTTGCGCGTTTCGCACGCTCGCTGATCCGCCAGAACGTCGGTATCAGCTTCGCGATCAAGGCGCTGTTTCTAGGGTTAGCACTCTTCGGCGCAACCAGCCTGTGGCTGGCGATTCTGGCGGACGTCGGTACATCGCTGCTGGTGACGCTCAACGGGATGCGCACACTGACGAGTTTCCGTCCAGCAGAGACTTAAAGCACGCAGCCCGGCGCGTGCTGTCGCATTGGAAATGTGAATTACTCGAAATGGGCGGATAGGCTGATACCGTTGGCGATTCCGCCATTCGCGTCGAACCTGAATTCCACTTCATCAACCATCACGATGGCTACCCAGTCATCCACCTGAAGCGGTTGATCCGGCGTCACGTCATGGCTGATGAGTTTCCCCTCGTCATCCGTGTAGCTGAAGCGCACGGCTCCGCTTTTGACGCTGACAGTCATTTTCGCGTGAATCGACATGACAACGGCAACATCGCCCAGATCAAAGCTCACCGTCTGGCTGCCTCCCACTTGATCATAGGTCACGTTGCAATCCGCATAGCTGCCAACGATCCCGGTCAGATTGGTGCAGCTTGTGACGCCGCTACCAGAGCAGGCAGCCAGAAAGAGTAGGGTAATCAGGCTGAGCAGAATTCCGAACTTGTGCATCAATTCCCCTTTCGACGATCAAGTTTCCCGCTCCTATCCTATAGGCATATTCGACGCACATTCCCCCCAATTGATGAGGGGCGTGTTCGCCGGCTAGAGATCATCAGCCGCGTCCCCAATCGCGACAGTTTCCCTAGTCGCAACCTCCACACAGTCATGATTGTGCAGTAAGGCGTTCCTTTGGGGACGCCTTTTGTGTTTGAGCAGCCGAGTGTGTTTGCCATTTGGCATCGGGCTGCGCTAGACTAAAGTCGAGTATTCATTTCATAATCATACATAAACTATATTGCTATCCTGTGAAATTTTTACGTGATCTGTCGCATTAAAAAATCTACGTAATTGCGGTCTGCGCATAACGGGTCACGATTGAACCGTTGAGCGTCCCGACTTATTGGCGAACTTCAACGTTATCAAGGAGAAATCATGCCCAGCCCATTCATGATCACCACAGCGACCAATACTGTCATCCTCGATAACAAGCTTCATGGCATCGCAGCGTTCACCGTCACCAACCAGACACGCAGGCGCGTCAAAGCGATTGCGAAAGTCGTGGTCGTTCCGGCAGAAGGCCAACCTTGGGCCACCGTCGCGCCAACCGACACCCGCAATGGCTATGATTTCCCCGTCGACAGCACCCAGCAGATTCTGGTAAACATCGCCGTACCGCCTGGCACCGCACCTGGCAGCTACCGGCTCAAGCTGCTGGTCGCGGACGATATGAACCCGGACGAGCATTTCAGCGAAAGCCCGGATATGGTCTTCACCATCCGCGAAGCGCCGCCCGTACCAACGCCAGCCGCGCTGCCGAAATGGCTCCTGCCAGCGGCGGTGATTGCCGCGGTGGTGATCGTGATCATTGTGGCAGTCGTGCTGCTGTCGAACCGGCAGCCGCAGCAGATCGCCTTCGCGTCGAATCGGGATGGAGACACAGAAATTTACGTCATGAACACCGACGGCAGCCAGCAAGTTCGCCTGACCAGTCACCCAGGCGATGACACCGTTCCGGCCTGGTCGCGCGACGGCAAGCAGATCGCTTTTTCCTCCCTGTACGGCGAATTCCGCGTTATTTTCAGGATGAATGCGGATGGCAGCAGCAAAGCCCAGATCACTACTGAATCAGCGCAGGCCAATTTCCCGGCGTGGTCGCCAGATAGCCAGGAAATTGCCTACATTGGAAGTGAGAACCAGTCCTATGGTATTCTTGTGATGAATGCCAATGGTACTTATTTACGCATGATCCCAGGCACCCAACAAACCGACGGTGCCGGGCTTGCCTGGTCGCCGGATGGCAAGCGAATCGCGTTCACGTCGCGCGTGAATGACTTCTTGCAAATCATCGTGACAAGCGCCGACGGCAGCAGCCAAACCCAGCTCACCAGTGACCGGGCAGATAACACCTTTCCCGCCTGGTCGCCGGACGGCAAACGGATCGCCTTCTCCTCTGACCTCGACGGCAATAACGAAATCTACGTCATGAACGCCGATGGCAGCCAGCAGACCAATCTCACTAATAATGCGGCGAATGATCTATCGCCCGTATGGTCACCGAACGGCAAGCAGATTGCCTTCTCCTCTGATCGCGACGGCAATAACGAAATCTACGTCATGAACGCCGACGGCAGCAGCCCGATAAATCTCACCCATAATCCGGCAGATGATGCTTATCCCGCCTGGAGTCCGTGATAGAGGGCAGCGCGCTGACAGCCTGCGAAATTGGCCGTCGGCTCAATCGTTTTAACCCTGCGTGAAGTGTTAACGCTATATCCATCATTTCGCCCCGAAACATTGATTTTCGGTCTGTTCAAATCTTCCTGAAAAACAGGTGCATTTTCCCCTGAAATGGCACTATCTTTGGGATAAATTTACCTCTATGCTTAATACAAGAATTACAGTCACTATAACGGAATAATATATAAAGGATAAGCAATGCGCAGACCCCCTCAGGTGGTTCGCAAATGGGTGTTCGCTGTTATGCCTCTGCTGTTGATAGGAATCATCGTTGTTCTGGCACGACAAATCGCCCAGGCGGATGGGCGGATTAACGAGGTTGCCCACTTTGGCGGCGATGCGCTCTACTGCGTCGATGCCAACCACAACCCGACCGATCAACTCCCGACAACCGACCCCAAAGGCTTCCGCCTGCTCAATATGAATGGTCAGGAATTGTGGTACGTTCCCGGTCACGATGTTGAAGCCGCGCTGGCAAAATCTGTGATCGGCGGCGACTGGGAATTGATTGCTGAAGGCAGCGGCAGCTATGGCCCCGTTTCGCTGCACACCTATAACGTGGGCGGGCCAAACGGCATCTTCTACGTTTTCACCGGCTATGATGAGCACGGCAAAACCAACAGCCTGACCTTCCAAAGCTGTCGGGTTGGCCCCGCCGTCGGCAGCCTCCCGACCGCCTCGCTCAGCGCATCAGTCGCGCCCACCGATGGCCCCTCCCCCACGCCATCGAGTACGCCTACCGATGGCCCTTCGCCCACTGCTTCGGATACGGCAACCGCCACATCCACCGGTACAGCAACGGACACGGCGACCAGTACGGCCACCAGCACCGCGACTGCGACCGCGACCGACACAGCCACCAGTACCGCGACCGCGACCGCAACGGATACCGCAACCAATACTGCCACTGCGACCGCGACCAATACGGCAACCGACCCGCCCAGTTAAGATTGCCTGAGTCACCTCCGTAACAAAAAGGCGACGAGCGAATATTCGCTCGTCGCCTTTCATTTTCGTGTGTCTTCCTACAGTCTAGATGACGATATTCACCTTCGGCTCGACGTTGCTCGCCCCGCGCCCCGCGATAAAGATCACCCGCTTGGGTGCGTCGCCGTTCAGCACGCGCTTCGCGCCATCGCTCGCCAGCGCCAGCGACTTGGCCTCGTCCTCGCTGATGCTCACCGACACCTCGATGCGGTCAATCGGCTTGCCGTTCTTCATCACGACCAGCGTCGTTACATCCTCTGCGGCTTTGGCAGCATCATATTCAGGCCAGCTTTGTTGGTGAATGCTGTACGCCCCGCCGATTTGCGCCCACAGTTCTTCGGCGATGTGCGGCGTAATCGGAGCCATCAGCAGCAGCATCGTGCGGATCGCTTCCTGCCAGACCGCCGCGCCCAGCTTGCCTTCGCGAACGGCGGCCTGCACATCGTTCTTGAGCACCATCTGCGCGGCGATGGCAGTGTTGAAGCTCAGGGATTCGAGATCGCGCCCGACTTTCTCAATCGTCTGATGCACAACCCGCTCGATCTGCCGCTCAACCGCCGGGTCGCCCGCGCCAGTTGGCGCGCCCGCCTGAACCAGATCCCACACGTCTTCCAGCCAGCGGCGCGGCCCCTTGATGCCCTTGCTGTCCCAGGGGCCACCCTTCGCCCAGTCGAAGCCAAACATCAGGTAAGCACGCACCGTGTCCGCGCCGACCGACTGCACCTGCTCATCCGGGTTGACCACGTTGCCCTTGCTCTTGGACATACGCTGAATTTCCAGATGGTGCTTCAGTTGGTTGACCGTGTTCGGGCCGGGGATATTGGGGATCGAGATCAGCGCATCCGGTCGCACCTCGACTGTTTTCAGCGCGCCGCCGCCGACATCGACCGTCACGATATTCTCGGTGCGTTTGACGATCTCGCCCGTGATCATGCCTTCCATCGCATCTTCTGCCGTCGCCACCGAACCGGACGTGATCTGCGCCATCGCCACCGGATCAGGCTCAGCGACTTCCTCAGCCGTCACAACATCGACCGAATCGGCGAAGAGTTTGTTCGCGCCGTCCCAGCTTCCCGTCGCGCGAATGAAGTCGCCTTTGCGTTCTTCACCCAGAATTTGGCCCTGATTGCGCAGGAGCATCCAGGGTTCGCCTTTGTCCATCACCGACGGATCGCGCCCGTGCTCCGCCATGATCGACTGGGTTTCCTCGAACATGCCCAGTTCGCGCATGGCTTTGGCGAACCAGCGCGCATACAGCAGGTGCATGGTCGCGTGTTCCGCGCCGCCCGTGTAAATATCGACGGGCAGCCAGTAGGCCGCCTCTTCAGGGCTGAAAGCCTGCTGGTCGTCGTGCGGACTCAGGTAGCGATACCAGTACCACGACGAACACATGAAGGTGTCCATCGTATCCGTCTCGCGGCGGGCTGGCTTGCCCTGCGAGTCCACCGTATTGACGAAGGTCGGGCTTTGCAGCAGCGGATTGCCCACACCCGTCATTTTCACGTCTTCGGGCAGCTTGACCGGCAGTTGATTGTCCGGCACGGATTCGACGCTGCCATCTTCGCGATAAATAATCGGGATTGGCGATCCCCAGTAGCGCTGGCGGCTGATCAGCCAGTCGCGCATACGGAAGTTGATCGACTCTTTGCCGAAACCCTTCTGCTCGATATAGTCGATGGCAGCGTTGATCGCCGGGTTCTTGCGACCTTTATCCGTGCTTGCTTGAATACCGTTCAGCGGCTCGCTGTTGACGACCACGCCCGCGCCGGGATAGGCTTCCGCCATCGTCGCGCCGTCCAACGTTTCGCCTTCCGGCTGAATCACGGCACGAATTGGCAGACCGTATTTGCGCGCAAAGGCGAAGTCACGCTCGTCATGCGCCGGAACCGCCATGATCGCGCCCGTGCCGTAGCTGATCAGCACGTAATCGGCAATCCAAATCGGGATGCGCTCGTCATTGACCGGGTTAATCGCGTACGCGCCCGTGAACACGCCCGTTTTTTCGCGGTCGTCGCTGGTGCGTTCCAGTTCGGTTTCCCCAGCGGCCTGTTTAACGTATTCCTCGACGGCCTCGCGCTGCTCCCTCGTCGTGATCTGCTTGACCAGCGCATGTTCGGGCGACAGCACCATGAAAGTCGCGCCCCACAGCGTATCCGGTCGCGTTGTGAAAATCTCAATCGGGTGATTGCCCTGCTCGGTGTGGAAAACCACCCGCGCCCCTTCGCTGCGCCCGATCCAGTTGGTCTGCATCGTCTTGATCGGTTCCGGGTAGTCCAGCCCCTCATAGCCGAGCAGCTCGTCGGCGTACTTGGTCATGCGGAAGAACCACTGCGTCAGCAGCTTCTGGACAACCGGCTGTCCGGTACGCTCATCCTTGCCGTCAATCACCTGCTCATTCGCCAGCACAGTTTGCAGCGTCGGTGACCAGTTGACCAGCGCTTCACTGCGGTAAGCCAGCCCGCTCTCGTAAAACTGCTTGAAGAACCACTCCGTCCAGCGATAATATTCCGGCTCGCAGCTTACAGCGGAACGCTCCCAGTCGAACATTGTCCCCATGCTGCGCAGTTGACCGCGCATTCGCTCGATGTTGGCGTGCGTCCACGTCGCCGGGTGGACGCCGCGCTGAATCGCCGCGTTCTCGGCGGGCAGGCCAAAAGCATCGAAGCCCATCGGGAACAGAACGTTGAAGCCCTTCATCCGCATGTAGCGCGCGCGCGCATCGGAAGGCGTCATAGCGAACCAGTGACCGATATGCAGGTCGCCGCTCGGATAGGGCAGCATCGTCAGGGCATAGTATTTCGGCTTGCTCCAGTCAACCTTGGATCGGTAGAGTTGATCATTTTCCCAGCGCTGCTGCCAGCGAGTTTCAATCGCCTGGGGGTCGTACTTCGTCGCTTCGGTCATAATTTCCTCAGTTTAGTTAGGACTGAGGACTAAGGATTGAGGACTGAGTAAAACGAAGCTGCTTGATACATTGTTTTTACTCAGCACTCAGCACTCAGCACTCAGCGCTATGAATTCACGAATTAGGCAGGCACTTAATCATAACAAAAAAAAGACACAAGAGCGTGCGCCGTCTCCGACGCTGCACTTGTGTCCTTTGATAACTGATCCCGAACTTGTGGTCGGGGAGTTTGTTTTCCCCTAGCGATACGGGTCGTTGTATCTCGGCGGGCGCTGCGGCTGTACCGGTATCGGAACCGGCACGCGGACGGGCTTCGGCTGTGGGTTCATAAGTCGATCAAGATCATCGAGCATCCCACGTAAGCGCGCTGCCAAATCATCTAGGAGATTCCGCTTTTGCTTAGCCACGACCGTTTACCTTTCTAAACATCACGGCGGGAAAATAAAACCCCTTCAATCGCGCATTTCGCAATGAAGGGGTGAGTGTGGACCTAAGGGGATTCGAACCCCTGACCTCTTCAATGCCATTGAAGCGCTCTCCCAGCTGAGCTATAGGCCCGGATTGGTGATCTGAGAGAGCATTTTAGCTGCTGTAGAGAACACTGTCAATACTAGGATAAAACGGTTTTGCTTTTCTGTATATAGGACAAAAAGATTTTTAACACAACGCTTATACCCGTTGCGAAACGCATTACAAAACAGCAATTTTGAGGCTCATAAAAATATTTAACCACAAACTGCGCCAGAGCACAAAAATTGGTCGCCGACAACCAGAAACCCAGGGCTGAGCAGGGCTTTGATTTTAGCAATCGCCTGCCCGTTATCTTTAAACTGAACTGCCTCAATCCCCAAATCGCACGGCACCGACAATCATCGCTATGCCCAGACTCGGCGTGATTTCCAGCACGCCGCCAATGTCGAAGACCACCGCGCGAATCGTCATGCTCGAAATTCCTTCAAGCAGCGTTCAATGTTCACTTGACGGCTTCCATCGAAAGATGAACTCCTGCTCATCCCAGTAGAATGTGTCGCGGTTTTCGTGAAACCAGCGTTTAAGACCTGGCGCATTTTCAAGCGCGTCCAGTTCTTTAGGAGCGGGGAAAAGGACGTTCACTGTCCAGGCAAAGCGCCGAATATGGCCTTTACCACTTGGGATATTGTCGAGAATGTCATCGACCATCTCGATTTCGCCGTAGGTGAGCAGTCCGGCGGCAAACACAAATAGCTCAGTCCGTTCACCTGACTCTTTTGCCTGCAAATAATGGCTTCTCACATAGGAATAGAATTCAGCATCATTCTCACCGAGTGGTGGCGGCGGGTGATAATTGGCACAAATATCTCGTACCATACCTCGATACATAAGACATACTTCAGCCGATTTGCGCATATCACCTCAAGCCAAACGATAGCCAATTCGCTCCAGCATCGATTTCAGTGTTTCAACGGGCAGACCAATGACGTTACTGTAGCTCCCGTCGATCTTCTCAACCGGGTGAAAGCCCTCATGCTGGATGGCGTAGCCGCCCGCTTTGTCAAACGGATCGCCCGTTGCGATATAGGCGTCAATCTCAGCATCGCTGTAGTCGCGCATCGTAACCGTCGTGCGCGTCAGTTCGGTAGAAATTGCGTGAGAATCCGGTTGGAGCAGCGTAATTGCCGTGCAAACGACGTGATCGCGCCCGCGCAGCCGACCAAGCATCGCACGCGCATCGTCGGCATCAACCGGCTTGCCCAGGACGTCGCCGCCTTCCGTGACGCCAATCGTATCGGCGGCGACAATCACGACCGTATCCGCCGCCAGCACCAACGACGGCTCGCGCAGGCGCTCCGCGACGGCTTCGGCCTTCTCGATGCTCAAGCGGCGAACGTAGTCATACGGGTTTTCACCAGTGTGCTGCGTCTCGTCAATGTCCGACTTGATCACGGTAAACTTGACCCCCAGCGAAGCGAGCAGTTCGCGCCGCCGAGGCGAACCAGAAGCGAGGATAAACTGCATCTATCTTTGACCTATGCGCCCGGAGCTGGGATCACGCCCAGTTGAACCATCAAGGCGAATGCGCCAATTTCCGCCCAGCGCTCCTTGATCTTGCCGTCTTCGAGCTTAAGAATGTCCATGCCCGTGACGTGAACGGTTTTCCCGGTGGCGGGAATACCCATCATCTCGCCCGTGTGTGTGCCATCGCCATGCCACGCGAGAAACGTCATATCGCCTTCCGCGATCACGTCATCGACCGTGACTTTGAGGTCAGGAAATGCGGAGCGAAACATCGCCAGCACCTGCTTATGACCTTCGAGGCCGGGTGTCTCCGACGGGAACGGCGTGTGTTCGACCAGGTCTGGCGCGATTAACTCGTCGGCGAGCGCGGCATTGCCTTCGCCCCACACTTCTGCGCTGAAACGACGGGTGACTTCTTTATTCTTTGCTTCCGACATGCTGATTTCTCCTGAAAATAGTATCGAGGGTAGGGTGAAAGGCAATATCGCTCCATTGTAGCGACATTTCTATCTGCCGATCAACCGACTTCAGCAGCGCGATTTGGCGCATAGTCCACATATGCCATGACGGGCAGCGCTGTTTTGCTCAGCCAGCGCTCGAACACTTCGCAGATCGCCTCGTTCTCGTGATCCGCGCCGAGCGGCGCAAGTGCCACGCTGCGAATGTTGTTAACCCGATAGTCGCGCGCCAGCGCCATAATCACCGCATCAACCTGACGCAAGCGCGTCGCACCGACCGGGGTTTCGCGCACAACCATAAAGGCCAGCGCAGGCTTCGACTCGTACCAGTACCAGGTCATACCCGTCTGGATACGTCCCTGACGACACAGTTTGCCATAGCTGGCGAACGCCGTCGGGTAGCGCGTCAGCAGTGCGGTTGCCAGTGGAGTCGTTTCGGTGCGTCCGGCGGCATTACTGCCGAAAGCAAGCATCGGTTGTTTCGTCAGAAGCGGATCGCCGGAGAGATAGGTGAGGGGCATTACAGTGTCGTAGGGGCATGGCGCGCCATGCCCCTACGGAAATTACTAGCCGTTGGTGCTGCTGAGGTCGATGCGAATGCCGGGAGCCATCGTCGAAGTGAGGACAGCACGGCGCACGAAAATCCCTTTGATGCCAGCGGGCTTGACGCGGTTTACGGCGTCGAAGATTGCCTGTGCATTTTCGAGAATGTTTTGCGGTTCAAAGCTGGCCTTGCCCACCGGGACATGAAGGTTGCCCGTCTTGTCATTGCGGAACTCAACACGACCCGCCTTCAGTTCCTCAATCGCTTTCGCCAGGTCACTTGGCTGAACAACCGTCCCGGCTTTCGGGTTCGGCATCAAACCGCGTGTACCGAGGATACGACCGAGACGACCGACTTTCGGCATCGTGCTGGGTACGGCAAGCGTCGCGTCGAAGTCAAGGAAGTTCTCGTTTTGAATGCGGCGAATCACTTCGTCGTCTGCGATCAGGTCTGCGCCTGCTTCCAGCGCGGTGCGTGCATCTTCACCATCCGCGAACACCAGCACGCGGACGGTCTTACCCAGGCCATGTGGCAGCAGAACCGTGCTGCGCACCTGCTGATCGCTGTGGCGCGGGTCGATGCCAAGATGAAAGTGCAGTTCGACCGTTTCATCGAACTTGGTGTTGGCAAAGCTCTTGATCATCGTCACCGCTTCGCTCAGCGGATAGTACTTATCGCGATCAAGCTGCTTTTCCAGGGCTTCGTAACGTTTACCATGTAGTGCCATGTGCTTTGCTCCTGTGGTATCAGCGGGTGACTTGTCTGCACCCTCCCACGAACGATATAAAAATAGCTATCAGCGCTCGCTATCAGCGTTTGTTTTAGCTGATTGCTGACCGCTGAGTAGCTGAATGCTTAGTCGGTTACTTCCACGCCCATCTGACGAGCCGTGCCTTCAAGCTGGCGGACAATCATGTCGATATCCTGCGTATTCATGTCCTTGCGCTTGACTTCAGCAATTTCGGCAAGCTGCTTGCGCGAGATCTTGCCGACCTTCGTCGTCTGCGGCACCGACGATCCCTTTTCGATTCCGGCAGCTTTCTTGATCAGGAAGCCGCTCGGCGGGCTTTTCAGGTCGAACTTGAACGAGCCGTCGCTGAAGATGGTGATTTCGGCAGGGATGATCTCGCCGATGCGCGCCGAGGTGCGCGCGTTGTATTCCTTGCAGAACGCCATCAGGTTGATGCCGTGCTGCGCCAGTGCGGGGCCAATCGGGGGAGCCGGGTTAGCCTTGCCTGCGTTGATTTGCAGGGTGACGATTGCTTTGACTTTCTTAGCCATTGGGTTTTCTCCTGTGGTCTGACGGGCGTTTCAACACACCCTCCCACGAACGATAACGAAGACAGCTTTTCAGCGGTCAGCGCTCAGCTTTCAGCCAAAGACGAAAAGCTGACTGCTGACTGCTGAAAGCTGATTGCTAAATTTTCTCGACTTCCATGTACGGAAGTTTGATTGCCGTGTTCTTCCCGAAGAAGTTCACAGTCACGCGCACCTGCGCTTTTCCGGTGTCAATCGCGTTAACTACACCGGGGACATTATACAACTGATCGTTGACGATGCGGACGCGCTGCCCAATCCGAAACGGCGCGGCGCTTTGCTTCTGTGCAATTGCCATAGGCTTGTTAAATCTTCTCTACTTCCAGGAAATCCAGCTCGACCGGGGTATCACGCCCGAAGAAATTGACCATCACGCGCACCTTCGACTTGTCGGGGTCGATGGCCGCCACCGTGCCGGGGAAATCGTTGAACGGGCCGCTGATGATGCGCACGCGCTGACCGACCTTGAACGAGACCTTGACTTTCGGCGCTTCGTCAGACATGCGATCCATAATTTGCTTGACTTCTTCCGGTCGCAGCGGCGTCGGGTCGTTGCCCATCCCGACAAATCCAGTCACGCCGGGAGTATTTCGGACGACGTACCATGAATCTTCGTCCAGCTTCATTTCGACCAGAATATAGCCGGGGAACACCCGCTTCTCGACGGTTTTGCGCTTGCCTTCCTTGACCTCGATTTCTTCCTGTGTCGGCACGATCACATCGAAAATCTTGTCGCGCATCCCCATCGTTTCAATCCGCTGCTCGATGGCGTGGCAAACCTTTTTCTCATAACCGGAATAGCAGTGAACCACGTACCACAGCTTGTCGTTCGACGGCTTAGCCTGCCCATCGTCTAAAATCGGCGGCTGACCACTGTCGTCGCCGCTGTTTTCATCCAGGTAGACAGGTTCCGCATCATAATCCTGAAAATTCACGTCATCAGGCATAACGGCAAACTCCTCACTCGTACTTCACTTGCACTTCTGGAGACGGCGTCTAATACGACGACCGCCTGCTGTTGACTCGCATAAAGATCAGGCCACCCGCAACAGCAATCACCATCACGGCGATCAGAATAATCGGGCTGCCCAGACCAATTCGGAACAATTCGGTAAAGAACAGGCTGATCGCGCCCAGAACAGCAGCCGAAGCGATTAACGTCACGATCACGATAATCGTCAGGCGCTGCGCTTCTTCGCGCGTCGGCCAGATGACCTTGCTCAGTTCCGAACGGACGCCTTCGAGATATTCACGGACACCGCCGACTGTGCGCGTCGCGACGTTCCCGGTATCTTCTTCCTCGTCCTGCTGGCGACGCCCCGGAGTCGCCCGCCCCTTGCCAGTCGTCACGCCGCGTTCTTCAACAACTTCTTCTTCTTCAATTTCTTCGGGGCGGTTGCGACCGAGCAGCGAGCGACGGCGGCCCGACTTCTGCTCATCCCCTACAGTTTTATCGGCTGACATGGGTTACTTACTCCTTGCGTTTTAAGCATTGCGCTGCATGATTTTCTTCAATGGCTCGGTGTTATAAAAGACACCGCCGCAACGGGCGGTGTCTTTCTAGTGTAAACAGGGGAACTAGGACTCGAACCCAGAATGACGCTTTTGGAGAGCGTAGTGTTACCATTACACCATTCCCCTAAATTACTGCGCCATAGCTATTGTACTATGGCTTGGGGGTTGCGGTCAATTACTTCGTCTCGCGGTAGATGACGTGACGACGAAGAATTGGGTCATATTTCTTGAGTTCAAGACGTCCAGTGTCGTTACGGCGGTTCTTCTGCGTGTAGTACATGTGACCGCTTTCACTGCTGCGCATCTTGACGAGTAGACGATTGCCTTTTTTAGCCATCCTGCTTATTCCTGACTTTTAAGTCTGTTGATGAGAAATTTGAAGCCCCAAATGGGGGTTGAACCCATGACCTCATTCTTACCAAGAATGCGCTCTACCACTGAGCTATTGGGGCAACACTATTTAAACCAGGCTGACAATCTGGTTATGTGGGCCGGGCAGGACTCGAACCTGCGAAGGACTTAGTCCAGCGAATTTACAGTCCGCCCCCTTTGCCACTCGGGACACCGACCCATATATGTTGTTCAGGTACAAAAGCCGCCGAAGAGGCTTGAACTCTTAACCACCCGCTTACAAGGCGGGTGCTCTACCGTTGAGCTACGGCGGCATTAGTAAACGAATGACTTTAAACTCGGTTACCAGGTTAGCCCTCTAGAATATCGATCTCTGCGCCAGCGCTGTCGGACACCGTTTTTACCTTTATTCGCGCCTTTGTAGTTCTCAGTTAAAGCGTGACAATTAGGGCATAACAGTTGAAGATTTCCCTCAGTGTTGTTATCAGAGTCGCCATCCATGTGATGAAGTTCTAACGGAATAGGCTGTTCTAACCATTCGGCTAAACCGCATCTCTCGCAGCGATGCCCCCGCGTTTCGAGAAGAATTCTCTTTCGCGCCACATGATCTCTAGCATCAGCAAATGACTTTGGGCGATTGTAAACACGCTTTGCGACACAATCTGAGCAGTATTTATTATGTCTCTCGGCTACCGGCTCACCACAGTTGATACACAACTTTGGTTTTTTACGTCGTACTGGTAGACGATTGTTATGTTGCGCGCTGCACGATTTATTGCAAAATCGCCCTCGTCGTTTCTCGAAGGACAGCTTTGTACCACAGCTCAGACAAAATTTGGGATTGGCCTCGTAAACTTCGATGGCACGCCGAGTTCGTTCCTCGCCAAGCTGTTTGAGCCGAGAGCCTGTTTTCTCGTATCCCTTTTTGCCCGCTTCGCTGTGATCCATCTGCAATGCCTGTCTGTCGCGGAGATGGGTTTATTGTACCTTTTAAGGTGCATCGCTTCAAAATACCGACGCAAAGTCCGCGTCTTTATCGAAGCAAGCAAATTGTATTCAAGCCAATCTGCTTTGTCAATCCGTAATCGACGGGGAAAATCAGGGAGTTATGGGCGCACATTCAGGATGCGCCCTCCCCGAATTGCCTGTTAAACTGCCTGCGCCAGCGCTGCCAGCACCGCCGGAAGAAGCTGCTTCTTGCGCGACATCATCCCCGGCGCGTCGAGCGTTTCGTCGTCCAGGTGAGCATACGGCAGTTCCGTCACAATGCGCGGCATTCCCACAGCGATCAGGCGGCTGTTGCCGCGCACCACATCCGTGACCATCAGCAGCGCCAGCCCCAGTTTCTGCGTATCGACCAGCTTTTGCAGCGCATCATGAATGTCGCCGAGCCGTCCGCCGAGTTCGGAGAAATTGGACACCTCGACCTGCGCAATACCTATCTTGAAGCCGCTTTCCTCGTAGAACTTGATGTCGGTGTTGACGATCTCGTCGCCGCTGCGGTTGCCCAGTCCAGCGCTCGACGCCAGCAGCGCTTCGCCCAGTTCTTCAATCGCCTTCGTGACCTGCTCGTCGTCCGCGTGCGCGGGGGACAGCTTCGCCATCCGCGCCAGCCGAATCGCCGCCGCATGATCGCGCGCCGTTGCCGTCGGTGAGCGGAAAACCAGCGTGTCCGAGAGGATGCCGCACAGCAAAATCCCCGCGATCCCCTGTGGGAAGTTTTTCTTGACGTCAACCGCCCGCTCCAACACCAGCGTCGAACAGCTCCCCACCGGATCGACGTAGAAGCGAATCGGCACAGCGGTCGGGATCGTGCTCAGGCGGTGATGATCCAGAACTTCGATCACCTCACCTTCTTCCAACCCTGCGACGGCTTGCGCCAGTTCGTTGTGATCAACCATGACCACCTTGCGATGCGGTGGAGCCATCAGCGTCGCGCGGCGCGACAGGCCGACGTAGCATCCGTTCTCGTCAACCACGATGAAGTCGTCCTGTTCGCTGCGCATCACCTGACCGAGCACGTCGCGGACGAATTCTTCGTCGTTGAGGATTGTACTCGCCGAATCGACGGCGGTTTCGGCAGGCAGATCGAACTCTTTCGCCAACGCCAGCACCGAAGTCGAACTGAGCGCTTCGGCGAGGTGTGCGAACAAACCCGCGCCGGAAAGCAGCCCAACGGGCTTCTGCTGCGCGTCGAGCAGCGGCGCAGGGCGGCGCGTGCGCGCAATCGTCTGGCAGGCGTTCAGCAGCGTCTGTCCCTCGTGCAGCGACGGCAGCGACTCGGACAGGTCGCCGACGCGTGGGCGAATATCCGTGATCAGCGCCGGCGCTTCGACGCCGAAACGATTGAGCGCGTACTCCGTCTGCGTATTGACCTGCCCGGTGCGACCGGGGAGATAATTCTCCTCATTGATTTCGTTGAGCAGCCACGCATAGCCCACTGCCGACGCAATCGCGTCCATGTCCGGGTTGCGGTGACCAATCACCAGGATACTATCGGGAACTGCCATGATGAAAACCCTCTATAAAAGTTAAAAGTTGAAAGCAGCAGGCAATAAATGACGCCGATAGTCCGCGCCGAAATCAAAGAAGGGTGAGTTTTAACTTTGGACTTTTAACTTTTAACTGTACTAATGATAAAAGATTTCGGCGCGTAAATACAGCGTGCGCCGAATCAAGCCTCGCGCTACAATGCTGGTATGACGACTCTCAGGAAATGGCCTGTGTTGAAACGACTATTCTGGCTCGCGCTGGCGCTGACCGTGCTGGCAGCCTGTACCACGCCGCGCGGCCTCCAGCCCGGAGATATTCCCACCCGCGCCTCGATCAATGACCTCTCCACCAGCATCCCACTGACGGAGAACGCGCCGCCGACGCCCTTCAACAATACGCAGACGGGCTTCACCAGCGTCGATAACGGCCTCAACGATCTCTCTGGCTGGCGCTACGTCGTTCAGTTGAATTTCACGGGCGTCTTTGCCGATACGCCACGTCAGGCCAACGCGACTGCACAGGCGGAAGTTTCCTTCAACCAACTCGCCTCGGCGCGCCATGTGATTGTCACCACCTCCGGCGAATTGATCGGTCAGACGGGCGACACCAGCTACGAAGCGGTGCGCCTCGGCCCTGATGCCTTCCTCGTGCGCGGCGGAACCTGCTATCAGGCCAACGACGACGCCAAAACCGCCGCCGATCTGCGCGCGGGGCAATTGGTCGGCGGTGTCAGCCGCGCCACCCCCGGCGGCAAGCGCGCCACCATCAACGGGCAGGATGTCTATTTCTATACCTTTGATGCGGGGGATCTGGTGCTGCCGTCGATCCGCATTGGCGATAATGGGCAGGTCAACATGACCAGCGGCGAGATGTGGATTTCTCCCGCGCATAATGCGGTGGTGCGCTTCTATCTCAATCTGGATGTGACCAACGTCGTGCTGTTCGACCGCCAGCTTCCCGTGACGGGACAGGTGACGATGCGCTACGACCTCTACGACATCGGCAGCAGCTTCAATATCACGACGCCGTTTGGCTGCTGAAATCAACTGCTCATTATAGATTGTGCTGTCACGGCAGGAAATTCACGGATGCTCAGAATAATTTCTCGGCGTCCCCATCGAGTCGAGACAGATTTCCGCGCCGAAATTGATACGGCATGGATTCTCAAGCAGCCATTGCAGCGTAAAGCTTGAACACAAAGCACAGGACGCTAGGATCACCAGCCCAATCACGAGCATTCTCAACCAAACGAACCGTTTCTTCTTATTCTGCACGACTCACTCTGATGCTCACCACCACCACCGCCACGATGATCACCACGACCACCAACCAGTAGACCGTCCAGCCCTGCGGCGCGATCTCGATTTGCGGCAGGTAGTTGGGCAGCAGTTCGGTGACAATTCCGAACAGACCGACAGCTATCAGCAATATACCGGATGCGCGGTTGAGCAGTTGGTGATGCGTCGCCAGCCAACCAACGAACCGACGCTGCAACGGCAGCGCGATCCAGGGCAGCACAATCAAAGGCCAGCCGAAGCCCAGCCCGAAAAAGAAAAAGTAAATCAGCCCATCGACCAGCAGCCGTGAATCGCTCGCGCCCAGAAAAAACGCGCTGCTGATGATTGGCCCGGTGCAGGGCAGCGTCATCGGCCCCAGCAGCAGCCCGTACACGTAAGCCGCCGCGAAGCGGTTGCGCAGCATGGGCGTCTGCGTGGTCGTGAAGCGCGCAAACGGATTGCGATCCAGCAGCAGCAGCACGCCAAACACAATCACCAGCCCGTACGCCAGCGGCAGGGCAATCGGCAGCAGCGCGGCGAAGGTCTGCTGCAAAATAAAAACGAGCAGGCCGAGGATGAGCATCATCGTCAGCACGCCCAGCAGCACGATCAGGCCGAGCCAGCCCGACGCCCGCCGTTTGTCGTCCGCCCCGCCCGCCAGAAAAGCGATCAGGCCGGGATAGAGCGGCAGCACACAGGCGTTGGTCAGGATCGCCGCCGCCCCCAGGCTGAAGGCTTCCAGTGCGTGATTCATCGGCTAAACACCTCCAAAGCGAAGATGCGCGATGGTATTGTAGGGGCGCACCTGTGTGTGCGCCCGTTCTTTCTCCCCTCTCCATAGGAGAGGGGAAGCCGACCCGCTTTTGGTCGGCAGGGGTGAGGTCAGCCAGAGGTGCAATCTAACACGGCTCATGCGCTAAGCACCAGACGCGGCGGTCAATTCCGCCGTCAGTTGATCCGCCGAGTGAATCCCCGTCGATAGCTGTGAAACCGATCCGCTCGGCGCGATCACCAGATGGGGCGTTGCCGTCGGGTTGGTGACCGACTGCCCGAACTGCTCAACGAGCTGCGCCAGCATATCCGGCGGCACAACCGCAAACGTCCAGGGATAGTTGTACTGGACGCGATACTGCTTCAGTCCTTCAGTGGTATCCTTCGGCTCGACGCTCAGCGAAATAAACACGTACTGATCGGCGTTCATCTTTGGGAGAATGTCGCGCACGAAGCCCTGCTGCTGACGGCAGTTGGTACACCACGTCGCCATCATCTCGACGTAAACCGTTTTTTCGGGGAAATCTGCCAGCGTAAAGGTCGCGCCCGTTTCGGCATTGGTCAGCACGGTAGACATCCAGGTTGGGCGATCCGCACCGGCGCGCGCGACTGCTTCCAGCAGCGACGGCGCGCTGTCCGTAGTCTGAGCGCTCTCGGTCATCGTTGTGGCGGTTGGTACGAGATTTGTCGCGCCGAGCGTCGGCGCAGCAGTCTCCGCTGGCGAACAGGCCGCGATCACGAACATCAGCAGGAATCCCGCTGTCAGCAGGCGTTTAAACATTTCTACTCCTGAATCCATCGGCATCTCATCCTAAGATCGCGCCGATTGCTTACGATTTGCTTACACCATCTCTGATAAGGCGCATTAATGCTGCTGGCTGACCGGAACCGGAAGCTCGGCCTTGAGGAACTGCGCAATCTCGTCCAGCGCCTGGCTGGCCTGCGGCAAGGTCGCGTAATACAAATGCCAGACGTGCCACATGCGCGGGTAAACTTCCAGCCGAACCGTGACGCCTGCCTGCTCCGCCGCTTGCGCGAGGCGAACACAGTCCCCGCACAAGACTTCATCTTCGCCTGTGTGAATCAGCAGCGGTGGCAAGCCGTGTAAATCCGCATAAACCGGGGAAAGCAGCGGATCGGCGCAGTCCTGATCGCTCACGTAGGCCGCTCGAAAAGCGTACAGCGTCCGTCGATGCAGTATCGGGTCGCGTTGGCGTTCCAGTTCCTTGCGCACCGTCAAATCGGTCGCGGGCGAGAGGCAGGCCGCCGCTGCGGGCAGCGGATCGCCGTCGGCGCGCAGTTTGATCATCGTCGTCAGGGTTAAATTCCCTCCCGCCGAGTCGCCCGCCACCACGATCTGCTTTGCATCAATTCCCTGCCGGATCAGCCAGCGATAAACTGTCGTGCAGTCGTCGAGCGCCGCCGGAAAGGGGTGTTCAGGGGCAAGGCGGTAATCCACCATCAGTGTGCGCAGCCCTGTCAGCCGCGCCAACTGACCAACCATTTCACGGTGCATATTGGTCATGCCGTAGACGAAACCACCGCCGTGCAAGTAGAGCAGCACACTGTCGCCGCTGCTGTGCTCCGGGATCAGCCATTCGCAGCGCACGCCGTCCGCCGTGACCGTTTCGCGTGTCACGCCAGCGGGCAGCCTGAAAAGACCTGCGCTTTGCACCCAGCGCATCAGCGGCAAAGGCGCGTAAGCCAGCATCCAGCGCGCCACCGGCAAAAACTTGCGCAGATTTCGTTCACCCGATGAAGTTTCCACAGGAGTCTCGTCTCTACACAACCCTCCACTTGCGTTCGATTATACGCTTTTGACGAAAGATGGTCACGCCAGCCGAATAAATTGTGGGTGAGAAAATCGAGGCTAACGCGAGGCGTTCACAATGCGCGCGGCGACATCCGCCAGCAGCGCTGCCATGTAGCCTTCCGCCGGGCAGCCGAGCGCCGCATCCTGAACATAAACGGTCTCGGCGTCCGTCTGCACGATTAATCCCGCCCGACCATAGGCGTGCGTCACAATCTGCACCTGCCAATCGCCATAGCGATGCACGGTCTGCGAAACGCGCACCGTCTGGTCGAGCCAATCACCGTAAATCGCCTCGAAGGGCGGCATGTCGCCGCGTGTGCGCAGCAGCGCGTAGACGACCGCCTGACACACGTCCGCAAATCCGGCGGCGGCGAATTCGATTTCCACGTCGTGCAGCTTGACTTTGTTGTTGATGGCGTACAGTTGATCGGTAAACAGGCGGGTCAGTTCGGGGATAAAGGTGAGCCACTGCTGCGGCCAAAGCGACGCGGGGATTGCGGCGAGTACCGCCGTCCGCACGCCGTTGAGTTCCGCGCCTGCCTGATCGATCCGGCCTAAGCCGCTGTAATCCTTTGGCTCGAACAAGGCGACGCCGAATTCCGGCGGGAGCTTGTGTGCGTCGCGAAAACTTTTGATTGGAATAAATGTGTGCGCCGCGCCGTCAATCGTGAGACGCATGGGAGAGCGCGTGCATGTGCGTGTTCAGGCGGTGCAGTTCGTCGATCATGGTTGTCGGCAGACGATATTCTCGCCCCACCCAACCCGCGTCCGAGAACCGATCATCCTGTGTCAGCAGCGGTTTCCACAGCCGCAGCGCCCCCTCGACCCGCCCCAGCGCGTGCAGCGTCAGCGCTTCGCCCACCTGCGCCATCGTGTAATCGGGCCGCAACTTGGTCGCCTGCGCGTAATCGTCCAGCGCGCGCTCGAACTGTGACCGGGTAAAATACAGTTCAGCGCGGTTGTTGTAGGCTTTGTAGAATTCCGGGTCCATGCGCACAATTTCGCTGTAATCTTCGAACGCGCCCAGGTCATCGCCCCCGCGCCGCCGCTCCAGCGCCCGTTCGAAACGCGCAGACAGGTGAGCCGGGTTCAAGTGCAGCACGGCGTCATAATCCGTCCGCTTCGTCGCATGATCCAGCCGCGCGCGTCCCAGCGCCCGGTTGAAAATGGTTTCCGCTTGCAGTTGATCACTGCTGGGGAGCGGCAGATTTTCCGCTTCGGCGCGCCGCTCGGCGACGGTTTGGGCATGTTCCGGCGGCGTGGGCACAAGTTCGCCGAAGAAATGCGCCTTGCTCAGCCGCTCATTCAGCGTCACGACGTTCTCGCTGAGCGTCTCCGGCGTGATCTCCAACCCGTAGTAGCGGCGCAGCACCGCGATTTTGTTGGGCAGAATCACTGACATCAACGCAAACCCATTGGTCAGAATCGGGATAATGTTCCGGCGCTTTGCAATCGCGTGCTCAATTTCACGCCGGGTCGGATCGTCCGCATCTTGCAGCGACTCGATCATTCCCGGCGTCAGCAGCACCACAAAATGCGCGTGCGCCTCAATCTGCGCCAGATCGACCGCATCGCGCTGGTCAAAACGGTTGACGTCAATGAAAACATCGCAGCCCTGTTCACAGAGGGCGTGAAACAGGGCCAGCGCGATGGATGCGCTAAAACTGCGTCGGTAACAGATGTAAACGTCATTCATACCTAAGTTTAGCATTGAACTTTCGCAACAAAGCGTGAACGTATTAGGGGAAAATGGCCTGATCTTTACCCGGAAATGATTTCGACGCTTCCGTAAAAGATCGACAAGCCGAAATGCGCGGTTAAGAACTGTGCCGGACTGCGCTGCTGATCGCGCCCCGCCGCAAAACTGACCAGCGGCGTTGCTGCTTCTGTATCGCCCACATACGCCCGCCAGCGCAGTTCGCGGCAGTCGGTATAGCGCAGCGTAAACGGCAGGTCGCCCGCCAGCCCCGTAAAGACCAGCGTTCGCCCCCAGTCAAGCACTTCCAGCCGCTCAATCAGCACCGGCGCTTCATCCGGCAAACCCAGTAAACCCGCAAGCGAATGGTTAGGCAGCATAAGCGCTCCTCAATACGTTAATGCTTTCTACACGAATTTCACATTATCATACATTCGACACAGCGCAACGGAGCATTCAACGATCATGGGAAATCGATTACCGCCGGGTAGTTTCGGTTTACCGCTTGTGGGTGAAACGCTCGATTTTCTTTCCGATATGGATTTTCAACGAAAACGCGGTGAAAAATACGGGGCGATCTTTCGAACTCACCTGTTTGGACGCCCCACCGCGATCATGCTGGGCGCAGAAGCCAACCGCTTTATTTTCTCGACCGGCATGGAACACCTCTCCTGGCGTGAAGGCTGGCCCCGAACCTATCGCATCCTCTTTGGCGAATCCCTGTTCGTTCAGGATGGCGCAGCCCATCGCCAGAAGCGCAAACTGCTCATGCCCGCCTTTCATCGTGAAGCTTTGCAGGAATATATCGCGACGATGGAAGCGATTACGCGGAATTATCTCCACCATTGGGAGCACCTGCGCACCTTTGCCTGGTTCGACGAACATAAGCACTATATGTTCGACATCGTCAGCACGCTGCTGCTCGGCTGCGAACCGGGTGTGCAAACCCGGCGGCTCAGCCAGCTTTTCGCCACGCTTGCCGACGGCTTCGTCGCCCTGCCCGTCAATCTGCCGGGGACACGCTTCAGCCGCGCGCTCCACGCCCGTGAGCAGCTCCTGAAGCACATCGAAGCCGCCGTCATGCAGCGCCAGCAGAACCCCACCCATGACGCGCTCAGCCTGCTCATCCAAAGCCGGGATGAAGCGGGCAGCAGCCTGACCCTGTCCGAACTCAACGAGCAGGCGCTGCTGCTCCTGTTTGCGGGTCACGAAACCACAACCTCGATGCTGACGTCATTCTGCCGGGTACTGGCGCAGCACCCGCAGGTCATGGAAAGGCTGCGCAGCGAGCAGAACACCGTTGACAGCGCCATCACCCTGGAAAATCTGCGCGCCATGCCCTATCTCGATCAGGTTTTTAAAGAGGTCGAACGCATGTACGCGCCCGTTTCCAGTGGTTTTCGCGGGGTGATCAAGTCGTTTGAGTTCGGGGGTTATACCGTGCCGCAGGGCTGGCAAATCCTCTATCACGTCCCGCACACCCACTACGACGCCGCCGTCTTCCCGAACCCTCACCAGTTCGATCCCGACCGTTTTTCGCCCCAGCGCGCCGAAGGTGCTGCTCCCTACACCCTGATCGGCTACGGCGCTGGCCCGCGCCTGTGTCTGGGGCATCAGTTCGCGCAGCTTGCCCTGAAAATCTGCGCGGTTTATTTGCTGCGCGGCTATGACTGGCAGCTTGAGCCGGATCAAAATCTCGATCCGGTCTATCTGCCCACGCTGCATCCCGCCGACGGCCTGCGCGTTCGCTTCACGCGCTGCTAAATGCGCCGGGTGCGGTTAGTCGTCAGACGGGGTTGAAGCGGTCGCGCCGCCCAAATCCGCCTCGATCCGTTCCGGCGCTTCGCCTTTCATCAGCCGATCCGTGATCTCGCCGAAGGCCGGGTCGCCCAGCGCTTCATCCTGCCCAACCTCGTGCATCATCCTGCCGACTTCGCGGCTGTCGCCGCCTTCCAGCACCGACAGCATCTCGGTCGAAGACATCTTGTTGTAGTTGTGGCTCGGCTTCTGAATCGCGACGCGGCTGATCAGGCGCGTCATCTCCTGGCTGCCGCAGTTGGGGCAGGTGTGCGCGTGGCTGACGTTCGCGGCGTCGTAATCCTTATAGCTTTTATAGAAAAGCGCGGCTTTACGCCCGCATACATTGCAGCGATAGTCGTAAACTGGCATAATGCTCCTCCGTACCTGTCTGAATTATAGCAGTTGTGAATGGGTATTTCGTGTCGGTTCAAGCGTCCGTAACCAGCATGAGCCTGTTTTGAATCATCTACAACGTCCCGCATTTACAAACGTATAATCATAAAATCGACAGTGGCTTTTTCTGTCTGTATCTATCTATTGAAAGTCGTCCCATGCTGAACGATCCGCCGCCAGAGCGGCGCAAATCCCATCCACTCGAACGCCAGCCTGTCAGCCAGCCTGCCGCGCCCGACGGGCAGCCGCCGCGCCAGCAGGTGATTCTACACATCCCGTCGGTGCGACCCATCGCCACCTACAGCATCATTGCCATCAACGTGGTGATCTTCCTGATCCGCGCGACTTCGGTGCGGCTCGACACACAAATTCTCGAATGGGGCGCGAATAACTCGACGCTGGTGCTCGCCAACGGCGAAATCTACCGCCTGCTCACATCGATGTTTCTGCACGCCAGCGTCTTCGCCAACCAGTTTGGCACCTATGCCCTCGAAAACAGCGCCCACATCATTTTCAATATGTACGCGCTCTATATCATCGGTGGGCAAATCGAGCGCCTGTTCGGGCATGTCCGCTTTGTGCTCATCTATCTGCTCGGCGGTCTGGCCGGGTCAGTCTTGAGCGTCGCCCTGAGCGGCCCCAATAGTTATTCCATCGGAGCCTCAGGCGCGGTCTTTGCCATCTTCGCAGCGCAGTTCGTCTATCTCTACCAGCACCGCAAACTGCTGGGGCCGCGCGGACGCTCGCAGATGCAGAGCCTGTTCTTTTTCGCCGTCATCAACTTTGCGCTCGGCGCGCTCACGGGCTTCGGCGGCGGCAGAGTGATCGTCGATAACTGGGCGCATCTCGGTGGCATTATCGGCGGACTGGCGCTCACCTGGATGATCGGCCCGATCTTCATCGTTCGCCGCCACCCCGAACAGCCCAACGAGCTTCTCGGCGAAGACATCAACCCGCTGCGCAACCGCTACTGGGTACTATCCGTTTACGTTGTCGCCCTGATGGTGATTCTGTTCATCGCCCGCAGCTTCGCGTAACGCCCGCTGCGTCTCGCTCAGTTCCCAGCGCAGAATCGCCATCTGCTGGGCGGCCTCTTTATTTTCGCGCGCCAGCCGCGTCAGCACCGTCGCGTAGTGCAGCAGAATAAACAGCATGAAGATGATCGCCACCAGAAAGATCGCCGCTGGCGGATAGGTAATCACGCCCAGCCACACCGCGACCGAATCGAGCAGCGGGCGCGAGACCGTCAGCAAAATCAGCACGACGGCGGTTGCCAGCCATAACAGCGAATAATCTTCGCGCAGCTTGCGCTGGCGCACCAGTTCGAGGACGAATAGGAGTCCACCTATAGACGCGATCAGACCGAACAATGTTACGCGATCAATCATTGAAAACTCCTTGCGAACGATAGAAATTTCCTTTGGAGATTCTCAAACATCTGTCTCCGTCGGCAAAATGCGATATTTGTCGGTTACATGGATAATTTCACTGAAAGTTCGCATTAATTTAGTTTCTCTGATGCCCTTTGCCGAATCATAAGCATCTTGAGCACTTCTAAGTTCTTTATCAACTTTATCGAACTCTTCCCTATATTTACTCCATTCATGTCGCATTTTCTCAATCGCTTG
>DAOUCB010000060.1:0-38094 GCA_034432495.1 Anaerolineae bacterium
GATTATCTGGCGGACTTGCGCCAATTGACCCGGATCGATGACGGGCTGCAAACCCGCAGCAACAAGGTCGTGGGCGTCGAAACCCTCGTGGTAGCGGCGCAGGACTTCGACTTCCTGCGCAATTTCGAGGTAGCCGACTTTGACTTTGAAGAGGAAACGATCCAACTGCGCTTCGGGGAGCGGGTACGTGCCGTCCATTTCGACCGGGTTTTGGGTGGCGATGACCAGAAAAGGATCGGGCAGTTTTTGCGTGTCGCCTTCAATGCTGACCTGACGTTCTTCCATTGCTTCGAGCAGCGCAGACTGGGTTTTCGCCGGGGCACGGTTGATTTCATCCGCAAGCAGAATCTGGGCGAAAATCGGGCCGCGTTTGAGGTGAAACTGGCTGGTCTGCATGTCAAAGACGACCGTGCCGACGACATCCGAGGGCATCAGATCGGGGGTGAACTGGATACGGCGGTATTCGGCCTGTATCAGACGGGCGAGTGTTTTCGCCATGAGCGTTTTGGCGGTTCCGGGGACGCCTTCGAGCAGGACGTGACCACGCGTGAAGAGAGCCACCAGCAGCAGTTCGACAACTTCATCCTGACCGACTAAAACCTGTCCAACCTGAGCGCGCATCTGCTCGACCAGACCCTGCAATGTTTCAGACATCAAGGCATACTCCTCAACCAGCGATCCACCGAAGCGGCGGTCGCAACGAGTTCCTGTTCACTGACATTTTGACGCCCAAGATCATTCAAGACTCCCGCTAATGCTTGTGAGTCGAGCGCCGGATCACGCTCGGCAACTGCTTTGACGAGTGCTGGCGCTTCGAGGTTAGGATCGACGGCATATCGTTCGGACAAGCGCCGCCGAAGCTGCTGGTCGTAATGCTTTACGATTTCCCCGCGCTGACCGGAGCGCCGAAAGAGCGTCGCAATCGCCTGAATGTACTCACGGGTATCGCGGCGCACCTGCTGTTCAGGCAGGGGCAGCGCCCGACCGAAGCGGCGACCGCGCAGCGCCAGATAGATCATGATCCCGGCAAAGCCGATCAGAATCGCCCAACCGGGGGATGTGCCAAACAGCCAGGCCGAAAGCGACTGCTGCGTATCCTCACCAAAGCCGTGAACGATTTCGTCGAAGCCAACGCTGCTATCGCGCGGGACAGCCGCGACCAGATTGGCAAGCAGATGTGCATTGCCGGGGTCGCTCAGCCCCAAGTTGGTGAAGGGGCGCAACGCGCCTGAAAGCCAGACCATGCCTGCACCTTCGGAGAAGGAAACCAGTACCGGCTGTCCCTGGCTGAACTGGTGAACAACCACATCCGCGCGTTCGGTGACAACGCTGTAGACGGCCTCAACACGCGCTGAATCAAAGGGCGGATCGACAAGGGTAGGGGCGGCGGCGGAAAGTTTGAGGCTGCCCTGTGTCAGATAGTCCATGCGTGCGTTGAAAACGTGAAGCAGCGTATCGGTGAAAATCGGATTTCCGGCAATGATGAGGGTATTGCCCTGGCGCACCCACGCGCTCAACTGAGCGGCGTCCTGCTCGCTGACCTCGATGATGGGGTTCAGGACAAAGAGCAAGCGGAGGCGATCAAGCTGCCTGGACAGCGAGGTGACTTCCTCAACCGGATAGCCGCTGGCAGCCAGCCATTGATCAAGTGCCATGCTGCCATCGGGATCGGCACTGCGGACGCTGAGCGCGGGAGCACTGCCGGACAGCGGCAGCGTTAAAACGGTCACGACGATCAGAAGCGCAAACACGCCAATCACGGCTACAAAGAAGCGTGCGCTCATGAGATTAACTGCCTGAGCTGGTCGATATGGCGACGATAGGCTTGATAGACAGCGTCATCGACGGGACGAAAGCCATACCAGACATCCTCAAACGTGTTGATCACCTGCCTGAGAGCGTCGAAAAGCTGAGGCTTCGCGGCTATCTGGCGCAGATGCTCGTGGTTGGTCAGGCTGGGGTCGTAGCGAATCAAATTATGCTCATCGAGCAGCAGCAGGCTGGACAGGTAGAGATAACGGATGGCAGCACGATAATTCCGAGCCGCTTCGTAGGTTTCGGCCCGTTCACGAGCTTCGGCAAAATTGGTTGGATCATCTTCGCTGCTGGCGGCTTTGAGTTCTGCGCTCTGCACGTTGATCGCGCGGGCGACATAGGTAAGCACCAACACCACAGCGATCACGCCGAGCGCGATCATGATCAGTTGGCTGGGGAGCGAACCCGCAGGCGATACGTTTGACTCCGCCGGACGCGGTTGGTCGGGCGTCGTGGTTGGCAGCGGCGTTGGCTCGATCTGCCCATACTGGAAGCGAGGATCGCTCAGCACTTTATCCAGGGCGGGGAGCGACGCGCCGCCATCACCGGGCCGGAGGATTTGCTGCTGATGGTAGTCGAGCAGCGCGCCCAGATAACGCTCAAGCTGCTGGTGCTGGTCTGCGCTGTCACTGGCGAGCGCGTCCCTGATCCAGGCCAGGTCAAGCGTGATGGGCGTTTCGTCGATCAGAACACTATCGACTGCTGCCCACTGCTGGCGCAGCGCTTCCAGGCTGGGCTGGGGCTGCGCCAGCGCCTGATCGGTTCGCTCGACCAGCAGCCAGAAGTCATTTTCTGATACTGGCGCTGCACGGGCAAGCCCAATGCCAGCGATCAAACAGGCAAACAAAACGAGAGCGATCCGACTCATCGCGGCAGGTTAAGTCCGGGTGCAACCGAATTGACGATTCCCATCAGCAAGCCGCCTGCCACCAGACTGAGGGCGACACCGCCGACGCCGAGAATGATCAGGTTGATCAGGTCACGGCTGGTGAGGAGCGGCGGTGAGGCGGGCGGGGTGAGGTCGGCAGGGCGCGGATCGGGCTTGTCGAGCGCTGCCAGCGCGAGATCGAGTCCTTCGACACGGGTTCGCGTATCGTAATAGAGGAGGGTCATGGAAATTGGGAACAAAGGCAAAATCAGGATGTTGATGACTGCACTCGCCAGTGTGCTGATCAACTGCGCGCCGCCCAACGGGTCGCCAATGGTGGAAATGCCGAGCAGGCGAATGACGGAAGTCAGCGCGATATTCAAGATGAGTGAAATGATATAAATCGCTGCCAGGACGAGCATCGCCGTCCAGAAGCGCGCCCGACCCAGGCCGTAGGCGCGGGTGATGCCGGACGAGGTGCCAATGTCTTCGAGAACGAGCACGGGCGTCAGGACGGCGAAGGTCGCGAGGCCAATGTAAACGACCAAAACGATGCTGATCACTGCGGGGCTGCACACACTGGCGATGAAAATGATGACAAATGCCAGCACAATAAGAACCATGTAAAACAGGACAAAACCGCAGCCCAGTTTGCCCAAGCGGGAACGACTGGCAGCGAAGGCTTCGCCGATGCTCGTTTTGCGCCCAAAATAACTCTCGGAGGTGATATAGCTGACGACCGAATAGATCAGCACAATCTGGATGAGCGACAGGATAATGACCAGGAACGAGGACAGCAGAATCGCGCCGGAGTTCAGGCCAGCGGCGCTGCGCGTGGTTTGAAACGCTGCCAGATTGGCGGTCGATGCACGCGAGATGATCTGATTAATGAGCGTGACCGGAATGGCAATCAGCGCGACGTAACCGATGATGAGCGTGAAGTTATCTCGGTAGATGCGAAAGGTTCGGTCTAAAATATCCAGAAAAGAAAAACGATTACTGCCTGTGTTCATCAATCCGCCCCTTTTCGCTTTCGTCAGAGCTTCGTAACAGGAGACACTCTTAGAATTATAGTGCGAATAGTCTGGCAGCAAGCCGAAAGACTCATGCCGCACAATACACGAGTATCAACGGATGTTTTGGATTTAGATCAGTCGATGGCTTTCCCTGGCAGCATGGCCTGGGCGACATCGTGGATACGCAGGATGAGATCGTCCAGCGGCCAGACGGTGACGCTTACCTCGACAATCGCGGCGCGTACCACATGACCGCCGTCACGCGCCTGCGTGCGATAACCATGCAGATGTAACGGATGGCTGGCGACCGAAATGAACGGTTGCAGCGATGGATTAGCGGCGAAAATGCCGTTCATCAGCCACTCGTCGCTTTCGTAATGCGAGAAGCGGAAAAATTGATCGCCGGTATAGCCATGACTGAGATCGAGGCCACCAAGCGGAACATTGTAAGCGTCGGTCGTATCGACCTGACCAAATTTGCCACGAAACTGGACGCCAGCGACCCCCACGTTTCGGCGCATGAGTTCATCGATCAACCAGGTGTGTGCGTCCGATTGATTCGCTATATCCCAGCCGAGCACGTTGGCTGGATCGCAGACTGCCAGTGCGAGAAAGGGGAAATTAGCCTGCTGATCGTTATCATCCAGACGCGGCGTGACCAGCGCGGTTCCGCTGGCGGAAGGCCGCTGCCAGCACACATCGATCACCTGACCGACAGGGCTGCTTTCCGGGTCTGCCCAGAGAAATTTTGGGGAACGCGCAGTACCGTCGGCGATAACTTCGCCGTTGCGCCGCAGCCAACTGGTCGTCCCGATGCCGAGGAGCGGGTTTTCGTCGGGATAGACGGCGAGATCATCGAGCACGTCGGCAGTGGTGACGGTGTGAAACAGATCACCGCGCAGCAGCCGATCCACCGTGTTGTAGACGAGGAGACAGGAACGGTTTGCGGACATAAGTGGCCTTTCGAAGCGGACGCGAAGTGGATATGCTCCATTTTAGAGGTTAATCCGTCGGGGATTTTGCCTGACTTTTGCCGGACGGTCGAATAGTGGAAAGTGCGAGGGAGCCGAATGCAAATCAAAGAGATGAACTGGATGCAGCTTGAAGACTATCTTCAGCGCGATAATCGCTGCGTGCTTCCGCTGGGAAGCACCGAACAGCACGCTTATCTCAGCTTAGCGACGGACAATATCCTTTCGGAAAGCGTCGCATTGGCGGCGGCTGAACCGCTGCATATCCCCGTGTTTCCGGGGCTGAATTACGGGATTACGCCGTATTTTCGCGCTTATCCGGGGAGCATCAGTCTGCGGATTGAAACTTATCTGCGCGTTATCGGCGACATTCTCAATGGTTTCGCCGAACAGGGATTCCGCCGGATTGTGATCGTCAACGGACATGGCGGCAACAGCCCTGCGCAGGCGTATGTGGGCGAGTGGATGGCGGAAAATCCTCGGGTGAAGGTCAAGTTTCACAACTGGTGGAATGCGCCGCAGACCTGGGCAAAAGTCATGGAGACTGACCCGGTGGCGTCTCACGCATCATGGATGGAGAACTTTCCCTGGACGCGGCTGGCGAATGTCGTGCTGCCGACTGAACAGAAGCAGCCGCTCGATTTTGACAAGCTGCGGACGCTCGCGCCAAAAGAGGCGCGTCAGCACATCGGGGATGGCAATTACGCGGGGCTGTATCAGCGGCCTGATGAGGACATGCTGGCGATCTGGGAAGTGGCGGTGCAGGAGACGCGCGCGCTTCTGACCGAGAACTGGTGAGCGACATGCAGATTGAATTTGAGGGGAAAACGGTACTGGTTACGGGAGCGGCGCACGGCTTTGGGCGCGCTCTGTGTATCGCCTTCGCCGAGCGCGGCGCGCAGGTTTGGGGCTGCGATTTGATCGGTCAGGAACTGGCGGAAACACAGGCGGCCTGTGGCGGAAAGGCAGACGTTCGGGTGGTTGATATTCGCGACCGTGATGCCGTTCTAAAATTTGCTGCTGAAGCCAGCGCTGCGAGTGGACGCGTCGATATTCTGGTCAATAACGCAGGTGGTGTATTGGGGTATGTGGGCAAGGCGCTCGAAGATGTTTCGGTAGACGAATGGAATAACATTCTCGCCGTGAATCTGACCGGGGCGTTCTGGTTTTCTCAAGCGGTCGTCGGCGGGATGAAGCAGGCGCGTCAGGGGCGGATCATCAACATCACCAGCGGCGCGGGACTCAACATCAGCCTGACCGGGATTCAGGCGTATGCTGCTGCGAAAGCCGGACTGGTTCACCTGACGCGCCAACTGGCGCACGAACTGGGCGCATTCGGGATCACGGTCAACAGCATCGCGCCGGGGTTTGTGCGCTCGAACGCGAATACGGAACGGCAGTGGCAGTCCTACGGCGAAGCAGGGCAAAAGCAACTGGTCGAAGGCATCGCCCTCAAGCGATTGGGGACGCCAGAGGATATCGCCTATGGTGCACTATTTCTGGCTTCGGACTATGCAAGCTGGATCACCGGGCAAATTCTGGCAATCGACGGCGGGAAGTAGCGCCTATTCGCGGCGAAGGTCGGCAGGTGTTACCTCTGAGACCGAATTACGCGAAGTCAGAAATACGTAAAGCGTGCCGACCACGTAGGCGAGAATACCCACAATCAGCACTGCGCGATAGCCGCTGAGAGTTGCCAATGCGGTCGCGCCAATCGTCCCGGCGACAGTGGCGACGCCATTGACCGCCCAGGCCAGGGCAACCTGACTGCCACCTCCGGCGGCAATCTGCTTGAGACCGAGCGGGAAAGGCATCCCGATCAACAGCGCCAGCGGTAGTAAGCAGAGCGCCGCAACCAGAATCCGGGCGAGCAACGGCAGTGAGAGCAGATTTTGGCTGAGCACGGGCCAGATCAGCAACCAGAGGATGGTCACGATAATCACGCCGATCAGGGGCAGGCGGGGCGAATTCAACGCGAAGCGTTCTGCGAGCCAACTGCCAATGCCGCCGCCGACCAGCAGAACGGCAATCGTGGTGGTGACAGCGTAGGTCGGATGTCCCAGAAACAGATGGGTCTGCTGAATGGCAGTGATTTCCACCAGGATGAAGCCGATGCCGAGTGCGGCAAAGTAGATGGGCGACCAGCGCACGGTCGGATTTGCGACCCGTCGCTGCGAAATGACCAATAGCCCGCCGCCGATGATGATCACGCCTGCCATCAGACCGAGCAGTGGGACGAGATCGGGCGAGAGGCCGCGCTCGAACTGGAAGAAGAAGGGATGATCGTCGGTCGGCGCAGAAATGTCGGATGCCGACTGTGCCTCGATTTCCGCGAACGTGGTGGTTCCGGCTTCAACCGCATCCAACGGCGGCTGTGCATAGACCTCCGGCAAATAGAGGGGCTGGAAGCCGACCTGATGGGCGACAGCGTTGTAGGTTACGCTATCTTCGTGTGTGAAAGCGGCTTTACCGATCATCAGCAGCGGAATCGGCTTGCCGGACTGGGTATCGAGGAAAGCCATCACGTGATGGAGTGCCTGCGCATCGGTCATGCCCTGCGCACGCAGCGCTGCCAGCGCGGTCGAGAGCGCCCGTGTCAGCGTGATTTCGTCATAAAGCACCAGCGCGACCTGTCCATTATCGGTCAGGTGGTTGAAATAATCCTGAAAGGCTTCGACGGTGTAAATCGTGTTTTCGGTGAGCGCGTAGCCGAGCCGCTCATTGGTCAGCGTGACGACCTGCGACAGAAAAATCAGGTCATACTGGCTGTTTTCGCGGCGCAGCAGACTGCGCCCCTCATCGACGACGGCGCGCACTGAAGGCACGCCGTAGAGATTGCCGTTATAGATGCTGAAATCGCGCACGAAGTCGATGCTGGCGGGATTGACCTCAACTGCTGTGATATTCCGGGCATTACTGTGCAGCCCGTACCAGACATCTAGCCCGCCGCCGGGGCCGATGACCAGCACTTTCGGCGGCTGATTGGTCGCAAAGGGGAAGAAGCCGATGCTGCCAATGAGCGTTCCGTCGTCGGTTTCAGGCGGCATGATCGAGGCTGCTGCGCCATCGAGATAGAGGCGGTAGGGACTACCGTCGTTTGGCTTGACCAGATCGGTGCGGCCAAAAGCATCCCAGCGCGATTGGATGATTTGCCCGTTGACGAGGGCGCTCTGAATGGTTTTGGTGGAATTGATCGAGGTGTAATCAATTTTCAGCCATGTCAGGGCGACATTCGAGACGAAAATGACTCCGACTATGATGGCGGCAGCGACCTGAAAACGCATTCTTAACTGCGGATACAGCCCAACGATTGTGAAGCCCAACGCCGCCAGCAGCACTGCGTTGATCGGGTCGAGCAGGTTCATAATCGGGATCGAGAGGACTGCGCCTAACCCAGCGCCGATCAGGTCTGCCATATAAAGCGTTCCGCTGCGTTCCGGCGTGCGGCTGAAGATGGCTGAGAAGGTCAGGCCGACAAACAGATAGGGGAGGGGCACAAAGACAAATATGAAGCCTTGTATCGTGTTTGATGCCGCCAGTGCAATGAGGACGACAACGCTCAGCAGCGCCGCTGCTAACATGGCGATCCACTGATAGCGTTCCTGACGTAGTGTGGGACGCCAGGCAGCAATGCCCGCACCGAGTCCAATGCCGAGAATCGCCAGCGAGATGATGGCGAAGACGTAGGGCGGGTAATAAATGGCTGAAAATAAGCGTGTGAGCGCCAGTTCCAGCAGCAGGCTGCTGCCGGACAGCAGCGACAGATTTAAAATGCGGCGTGACCCCATCAAGTTAGCGTTTCAGGCGCGGGTCGAGCGCATCGCGCAGGCCGTCACCGAGGAAGTTAAAGCCCATCACGACAAACATAATCGCCAGACCAGGAAATATTCCCATCCAGGGCGATTGGCGGAAGTAGTTGCGCCCTTCGGAGAGCATTCGCCCCCAACTGGCATCAGGCGGCTGCGTTCCCAGTCCGAAAAAGCTGAGCGAAGCTTCAGCTAAAATCGCGAAGGCCAGGCTGAGCGAAGTTTCAACAATCAGCGGCGAGAGGATGTTCGGCAGAATGTGCCGGAACAAAATTCGCAAGTCACTTGCGCCCAGCGCACGGGCAGCGGTAATGAATTCCTCGTTGCGAATCGAAAGGACTTCGCCGCGTGTGATGCGCGCGAAAATGGGAACGTAGACGATACCAATCGCGATCATAGCGTTGCCGACGCCTTTGCCAAGCGCCGCCAGAATGGCAATCGCCAGCAGCACGGCGGGAAAGGCGTAGAGCACATCCATCGCACGCATAATCACTTCGTCGCTTAAGCGCCTGCCATAGCCCGCCAGCAGGCCGAGCAGCGTGCCGACGGTCGCCGCGAGGCTGACCGAAATCACTCCGACTTCGAGCGACACCCGCGCGCCGTAGACGATACGTGTGAAGGTGTCACGCCCAAAGTCGTCCGTTCCGAAGATATGCTGAAGCGAAGGCGGCGCGAACCGAGCGGTGAAATCCATTTTTTCGGGCGCGTAGATGACCAATACTGGCCCAAACAGCGCCAAAAAGAGCGTAATCAGCAGGATCACCAAGCCGAACATGGCGAGACGATGATGCACGAGCCGCAAAAACGCATCCTGCCATAACCCGCGCGACCGTGTGAGGTCGTTGGGTTTGCTCAGCCGAATCGGGGTGGGATTGACGCTTGCATCAGCCATAATCGGACTCCCAACAGCGGCTAGGCATATTCAATGCGCGGATCGAGGAAGAAGTACATGAAATCGACCGCCAAATTGACAAGTGTGACGACGATGGCGACCGCCAATACCGCGCCTTGCAACAGCGGATAGTCGCGATCCAGCACCGCATCGAGCGCCAGCCGACCAAGTCCCGGCCAGGCAAAGACGACCTCGACGATCACGACGCCGCTCATCAGCGCGGTGACCTGCAAGCCGATAATCGTGACAATGCTGATGAGCGCGTTGCGCAGCCCGTGACGAATGGTTACGGTGCGTTCGGCGAGACCTTTGGCGCGCGCAGTCTGAATATAATTCATGTTGAGGACATTGAGCATCGAACTGCGGATGAAGCGCGTCAAAATTGAGGCGCTGACGATGCCCGATGTCACGGCAGGCAGAATGAGGTGCGACAGCCAGCTTCCGAGATCATCGCTCATGGCGGTATAGCCGCTGGGAGGCAGCCAGCCGAGCGTGAGCGAAAAGAAAAGAATGAGCAGGATGCCCATCCAGAATGAGGGGATTGAGACGCCAATCTGGCTGATAAACGAGGCAAACAGATCCAGTTTGCTGCCGGGTCGCACGGCTGAGATGATGCCTACTGGAAAGGCGATGGTGATGCCTACGAACAGTGAGGCCAGCGTCAGTTGCAGGGTAGGTAGCAGGCGCTGCGCAATTTGCGGCGCAACAGGCTGCGACGTAATCAGGCTGCTGCCGAGATTACCTTGCAGCGCATTGCTCAGCCAGGTTGCGTACTGAGTGAGGAAGGGCGCGTCCAGCCCAAGCCGTTCATGAATAGCGGCGACGGCTTCATTGCTGGCATACGCGCCGAGAATGACGCGCGCTGGGTCGCCGGGGACAATGTGGACAATCATAAAAACGACAAAGGTTACTCCCCAGATGACCACAATCGCCAGAAGCAAGCGTTGAAGAATGTAACTTACGTTCATCTCGCGTTGACCTGTTCATTTAACGGGAGGGTCGGCGGTGATTGCCCACAGTTTTGTCGGTCATTGGGTGAGGCGTTCTATGCTTAGGCTAAAGCGCCTCACCCAACAAATATTTAAGTCTGCTGCGTTTACTTGTTGATCCAGGTGGTCCAAAGCGCGTTCAACTGGTCGGGGCGGTTGACGAAGCCCTCAACATACGGTTTGTAGGCGCGCAGTCCCAGCGGGCTGTAGAAGTAGACATAGGCAGCGGCGTCAACGACGATCTTGTTCGCCTGCTCGTAGACGGCATAGCGCTTGTCAAAATCGCTGCTGCTGCGGCCTTCGTCGAGCAGCGCGTCCAGGTCGGGGTTGCTGTAGCCCGTGAAGTTGAAAACCTCACCTGTACGGTGCTGGAGATAGAAGTACGAGTCTGCGTCGGTCAAACCGACCCAGCCGCAGAGATAGGCGTCATAGTTGCCTGCGCCTTCGAGTTCGAGCCACTGCGACCATTCGGGCGCGTTGATGGTGGCAGTAATGCCGACATCGGCCAGATTTTGCTGGACAACCTGTGCCTGACGAACGGTATTCTCGTAGGTCGAGGTCGGCATGAGGGTGATGCTGAAGCCGTTCGGGAAACCCGCTTCAGCGAGCAGTGACTTGGCTTTTTCAACGTCGTGCGTGTAAGGTGCGTAGTCGAAGTACCAGGGGCTGCCGGGCGCGGTTGGCCCTTGAATAACCGTGCAGAGGCCGAATTCGCCCGCCTGACAAATCTGATCGCGGTCGATGGCGTAGGCAATCGCCTGACGCACCTTGATGTCGCTGAGCGGGTCATGCTTGTTGTTCAGCGCCATGTAGCTGTATTGGAGCAGGGGAGTCTCTGACAGCACGACATCCGGGTTCGACTTGAGATCGTTGTAGCTTTCCGACGGCGGGTTGAGGATCAGGTCGTCTTCACCGCCGAGCAGGGCAGCGACACGGCTGCTGCTTTCTGGCACCACATTGATGTCAATTTCGTCAAGGTAGGGGAAGCCGGTCTGCCAGTAGTCAGGGTTCTTCATCAGCTTCATGCTGGTTGTGCCCTGAACATCTTCAATGGTGAAGGGGCCAGTACCAATCGGCACAACAATCTGACCGTCATCGCCGACGCTCTCTTTGGCGACAATAGCACAGCCTGCGGCGGTCGCGGCTGTGATGGGCAGAATACCGTTCGGCTTGGTTGTGGTAATGGTGAAGGTGTAATCGTCCGGCGCGGCGAAGGTCGCATCGCTGCCACCGCAGCTATTGACGCGCCCGGAGCCGAGGGTCGGATCCATGATGCGCTGGAACGAATAGAGCACGTCGGCAGACGTCATTTCACGCCCATTGCTGAATTTGACACCGTGACGAATGTGGAATGTCCAGGTCAGGCCGTCATCGGACTGTTCCCACGATTCGGCGAGATCGGGCGTGAGCTTGATGTCATTGTCAAAGGTGGTGAGACCTTCCACCACATTTGCCAGGACGGCGAAGCTGGAATAGGCGCTGCTGAGATGCGGATCGAGGCTGACCCATTCAGCATCCCAACCCACTTTGAGCGTTCCACCCATCTTGGGCGTGGCTTCGGTCGTCGCGTCCTGCGCCATGATGACGGGTGTCGCCAGGAGCAAGACCAGCAAAACTCCTAAGAACCACAGTTTTTTCATTGGTTGTCCCCTAAACTTTACTTAATATGCGAATGGTTCTGCGCTGCTGGTATTGCGACCAGCGGCGCGAAATCCCTTATCGGTGTTCCTGTTGAATCAGCGCTGCCTCGCGCTTCAGGAGCGCAATATAGTCGCTGACAATTTCATCGGTCATGCGTGACTTTGGTGCTTCGATACTCAGCGCTGCAATGACTTCGCTCCGGTTTTTCAGCAGCGGAACGGCAATGGCTTTCGGGCCAACTTCAATTTCCCCGTCCGAAATCGCATAGCCTTGCTGACGCACGCGCTTCAGGTTTTCGCAGAGCGCGTCGAAGTCTGTAATGGTGGTTTCGGTGAAGCGCGTCAGCGGGAATTCGAGATATTTCCCCCAGTCTTCCTCCGGCAGATTTGCCAGCAGCACTCTTGATGAAGCTCCCGCGTGAAGCGGTTGGATGCGCCCCTGCTGCATACTGACCCGAAGCGAATACTGCCCCTCAATTGTTTCCACACAAACCACCTGACGATTCATCAGCCGCATCAGCGAGACGCTCTCTTTGGCAGTATCGGCGATGCGCTTCATGCTCGGCATCGCCATCAGCCGAATGTCGCGGTTGCTGCTCAGAGCCACGCTGCTCAAGCGCATAAAGTTGATGCCGAGTTGATAGCTCGACGTGCCGGATTTCTCCAGAAAGCCCCGTTCCTGCAAAGCCCGCACGAGTCGATAGCAGGTACTCTTGGGTAAATCGAGCATCGTGGCGATATCGTCAATCGACCAGGATTCCTTGCCCTCTTTATACAAGAGTAGAATATCAAGTAGTCGATCAATCACGGAATTTGATTGCATGGCTACTAACATTTTTTCATTGGATAGTATTGAATTCTCATTAGGAAAGAAAATAACATGGATGACAGGGGATAGCAACTAGAAAAATATGCCTGAAATCGGGGATTGAACTTGGTTGCTTTCGCCAAATAACAGCGCGGCAACACAAGAATTCGATACAAGTGAAGTATTACGCGGAGATGATCAGCAGTCGTTCGCCCAGTTATGAGGACATGATCATCTCCGCGTTACGGGACGGCTACAAATACTGCACGAACCAGCGTGCAGTCGACAGCACTGCCGTGATGCGATTCGGCTCCTTTTGGAAGCCATGCCCCTCGTCGGGAAACAGGATATATTCAACCGGAATATTGCGGTGCTTGAGGTTTTCGACGACCTGTTCCGCCTCTACGACGGGAACATTGGTGTCATTTGCGCCATGCAGAACGAGGGTCGGCGCAGTCACAAGGTCGATCTTGTTGATCGGCGAAAGCTTGTCGAGCATTTCGCCTTCGGTGTCAGGGTCGCCGTACTCGATTTTGGAGATGGCTGCCATCCAGGCTTCGGTCTGGGCGAAAAAGGTTCGAAAGTTGACGACGCCGTACAGATTGACCCCGGCGGCAAATAAATCGGGATACTCGGCAAGCCCCGCCATCGTCATGTAGCCGCCGTAGGAGCCGCCCATGATGCCAATATGGCCTTGCGTGGCAATGCCCTGATCGACGACGTAATCTACGCAGGTCTTGATGTCGCGGACGGCGTTGACGCGCAGCGCGCCGTTGTCGAGATTGACGAAGGTCTTGCCGAAACCGCCTGATCCACGCACATTGGGCGCGAGGACGGCGATGCCCTGTGCCAGCAGCGCCTGATATGTGCTGTTGAACAACGGGCGTTCCTGGCCTTCGGGGCCGCCGTGAAAGCTCAGGACAACGGGGCCAGGTGCGACGAAATCGCGCGGGCGGTAAAGCCACCCGCTCAGTTCCAGACTGTCGTGTGCCTGAAAGCGGACAAGTTCCGGCTGAACAAGCTGATGGAGATCAATGCCGGGATGGGGGCTGTGCGTAATTTGCAACAGTGTCTTTGAAGGCAAATCGTAGACCCAGATGTCACGCGGGGAGGCTGAGCCTGATGCCGTAAACGCGAGCTTTGAACCATCGTCTGAGAATGCAGCGTCGTAGATGACTTCCGCAGGGAGGGTCGGTGTGCCGAGCACTTGCAGGGAGGCCAGATCAACGAGGGCGAGTTCGCTGCGTCCGGCAACATTCCAGATCAATGCAGCGGTGCTGCCGTCGCGTGTCAATGCGAATTTGTCGAGCTGAGCATCGGCACGCTCAATCAGGACTTCAATGGGCGAGAGGTTGCCGTCGGCATCGAGGCGGATGCGCCCAAACGCGACCAGATCGCGTTCGAGATCGGTCGTTAAATAGATGGTTTTCGCATCGGGCGCGAAATGCGCGTAGGTGAATTCCCCCGGCCCTTCGTGGGTCGTGAGACAGGTTTCCGTGCCCGTTTGAATATCGACCAGAAACAGATCACTGCTGCTGCGATTCTCCAGCCGATAGAGCAGGCCGTAGCGTCCATCGCGGCTGAGGTCAATGAGCGAACCCGTGCCACGATTTTTGACGACCAACTGAAGTTCGTGGGATGCAATGTCGATCAGGTAGGCGTCCATCGCGTCGGCAGTGCGCAGATTGGATGAGAAGGCCAGCTTATGACCGTCAAGGCTCCAGAAACCGAGCCAGTTGGTTTCCTTGCCGCCTTGCGTCAGGCGAATTAGCCCTGTGCCATCCGGGTGAATGAGATAAACCTGCTCATTCATGCCGCCGCCGGGGGCAAGTCGAAACGCAAGCCATTGACCGTCGGGCGACCAGCGCACGCTGGAGATTTGATCGTTGAGCGCGGTCACGGGCTGAGGCCAACCCCCCTGCGCGGAAACGACCCAGATTTGCGGAATTCCGGTCAGGTTCGAAATAAAGGCCAACGATTGACCATCGGGCGAGAAGCTGGGCGACCAACAGCCACCGACTTTTGCCATCGCCGCTACAGAAGACTCCAGTTCAGAATGATCGGCTCTGTCCATCGAGAGATGCACCTCCTGAGTATCTTATATGGAAGCCTCCTAGTATGTCTCCCGGTTCGCTGCGCGCAAAATTATCATCTATGACCACACTTAAGTGACCTATTGAAAGAAATAGAACCGCAGAGGACACAGAGGACACAGAGAGTAAGAGAAAATTCATGGAGTCCACCGTGAAATCTGTGGTCAAAGGGTTCAGGGTTACTTTCGAGAGATCACTTTAGCCGTCCGTGGACTGGTAGGCCAGAATGCCTTCAGTGTTACTGCCTACAAACAAAGTTCCGTCGATAATGACTGGCGACGATGCACGCCAATCCCACTGAGTACCCGTTTGGAGATTCCACAATGCTTCGCCCGTGATTGCATCAACCGCGTGGAGCAGACCACCTTTTTCTGTGACCGCGTAGACGACCCCGCCAGCCTCGTCCAGCACCAAACTTGGCGACGCATAGGCGGGGCCGCCGAGTTCAAAATGCCAGCGTTCAATACCCGTTTGCGCGTCCAAGGAACGCAACGTTCCATTTAAATCGGTTGCGTAGACATAACCATCGCCGACTGCTATTGACGCATAAATCGTTGCGCCTAATTTGGCCTGCCACTTCGTTGAACCGTCGCTCATGTTAAGCGCCCAAAGAACACCGTTGCCGTCGCCCGCGTAGAGCAACCCGTCGGCGACGACTGGGCTGGAAAAGAAGCTGCCTGCTGATTTGCGCCAGCGTTCCTTGCCAGTTATGGCATCGAGCGCGTAAATCGCGCCACCAAAGCTGGTGATATAGACGGTTCCATCTACCAGCGCAGGCGACCCCCAGATTTCGCCGAGCGCTTTAAAGCTCCACAGCAGCGTTCCGTCAGCGGCATCAAGCGCGTAAAGCTGCCCATCGCGACTGCCAATGTAGACCACATCATTAAAAACGGCAGGCGAGGAATAGACTTCGCCGCTGGTCTGATACGCCCAAATCTGATTGCCGGACGCAGCATCGAGCGCGTAGACTGTCCCATTGAGCGAGCCGACGAACAACACGGCATCAACAACGGAGGCTGTGGAGACAATCGACGCTCCCGCATCGAAGCGCCAGATTTCGGTTCCAGCAGACGCGTCAAGCGCAATCAAAACACCTGCTTCGCTGCCGGTGTAGGCGATTCGGTTGGCAATCGCAGGTGATGTGCGGTTCGGACGAGGTAAGGCGAATGACCAGAGCGGCTTTGGAGGTTCGCGAAGGGCGGGTGCGCTGTAGACACCTGTTCGTGCTAGATTTCCGCGATAGGTGGTCGAAGCAGGTGTCGATACAATCGGTGTCACTTCCTGAGCACGGGAAACATCTGTGCCAAGCAGGACGATTACGAGCAGCACTATTCGAACGTAAGTCTGCACGGCAGGCTCCAACCTTTCGGCAGTCTATTTCGCTGGACTTAGATCGGGTGTTTACGAGGGCATGACGGGAACCTGGAGATAATCTTCGGGCACAAACAAGGAACCTTCGGTCGTGCCCTGCGGCGCGATTTTTTGCAATCGATGATCCAGATCCGCCACGTTTACGCGACCCGCAAAATAATCCTGAAATGCTGCCGAGACCTGGCGAACCATCTTCGCGGATTCGTGGACGAACTCCAGCCGATAGTGAACGATTCCGCTCTTCATCATTTGATCGAGGTGCTGACTGGCGACCTGAGCTTCTGCCCCGAACACGGTATTCCGGCAGCCCACATCTGCCATCACCGGATGGTTACGCCCCTGACCATCGCGCAGCGTGACCTGGTGTTTTTCACAGGGGTGACCGCAGTCCAAATAGCTGGTTCCAGTTGACAAGAAACGGCAGAAGACACAGTGTTCGGTGTGAAACACGGGCAAGTGCTGGTAGGCGATGATTTCAAAGCGTTGGCCGCCAATTTCCTGAGCGAGCGTGCTGATCTGATCCGCATTCAGGTCGTGCGTCGGGGTGATTCGGTCGATGCCCAGCTTAAAATAGGTGTCGGCGCTGATCTGGTTGGCGACGTTGAGGCTGAAATCGCCGATGAGTGGATGCTGATGGCGACCTTGTAACGCTTCCAGCAGCCCGCCGGAGCGCACCAGTATGGGACAGTCCAGCCGCAGCAGGAAATTGACGATCCGCTGTTCCTGCGGCTTGAGGACACGCGGACTCGCTACCCGCACCGTGATTCCTGCTTCCTTGATTTTCTCGACCGCAGGGCGCAACCCATACAAATCCAGATAATCGAGCGTAATACTGGCGGGTGTTGTCTCAAGTGCTGCTTCAAGCTGCTCCGGCGTGCGGACAAGCAAGTGCAGCTGAATGGTTTGAGTGGGGTTGGTTTCCGGTTGGTGAACGATGTCGGCAAGCGCATTCTCCAACGTGCTGAGCGGACTGCGCGTCGTTTTTTCGCCTGTTTGCTCCTGCTGGCGAACGAGTTGTTCGACCGCGTCCTGACGCAGATGATTGAGGAGCGAACTGGGAATGAAGGGATCGCCCTCAATGTCTGCCGATAAACCTTCAAGTTGATATGCAGTGTTGCCTAAACGTCCAAGCTGCTGCCGCAGGTACTCTTCATTGACGCTTCGGCTGTTTGCGCGCGTTAGCGCTTCTTCAGACACAAGTGTCACCGCGATGTGAGGCCGTTCTTCCAGTTCCCACTTGAGTTCGAGCGGCTGCCCTTGTTTTGCAACCACACGTACCCTGACAGGTTGTTTGAAAACGGGCGTGCTGGCATCGGTGAAAGGTTTCGCCGCTTTATCGACGTTGACATCATGGCTGCGCCAGACCCAGTCGCCGGGGCGGATGCGCGCAAAGTTGATCGAACGGTTGCCGAAGGTGAGTTCAAGCTGCCCGCCAAGCGGATTGACTTCGTACAGGCGACCGCCTTCCTCCTCGATTTCGGGACTGCGCCAATCAGCGGCGTCGAAGACCAGACCGTCGCCCGCCTTGAGCGGCGCGGTATCCTGAATATCGGTTGGTTCGATGACAACGCGATCTTTCTCGACCTGGACAACGCGACCGCACAAGACGCCTCGATGACGAGGGGAACGTCCCTTGACGACCTGCTGATGATTGGTTCCCGAAACAAAATACGATCCAAGTCCTCTGGAATAAACCTGCTCAAGCTCGATCTCATCCTGACGGGTGATCGGACTCGGTCGCTGCTCCCAGGCGGCATCCACTGCCCGCCGATAGGCATCGGTCGTCAGCGCGACATAGTTCGCATCCTTGTAACGACCTTCGATTTTCAGGGTAGAGATTCCAATGTCAATGATGGCAGGGATTTCCAGCAGGGCATACAAATCGCCCGGAGACAGCAGATAGCGGGCATCGCCCAATGGTTTGAGTGTGCCATCGACGATCATTTCGTAGGGCAGGCGACAAGCCTGCGCACACTGCCCGCGATTGGCGCTGCGTCCACCCCACGCCTCTGACGAAAAACACTGCCCGGAATAGGAGACGCATAGCGCGCCATGTACGAACATCTCCAGCTCGCAGTCCGTCTGTTCACGGATGGCACGAATATCCTTCAGAGAAAGTTCGCGAGCAAGCACGACCCGGCTGACGCCAAAGCGCTGCGCCAGCGCCACACCTTCAGCGCTGGTGATGCTCATTTGCGTACTGCCGTGAATATCAACGTGAGGTGCGATCTGGTGGGCAAGCTGAGCTACGCCCACATCCTGCACAATCAGCGAATCGGCTCCAGCGCGGGCAATCTGCTCGATGGTTTTGACCGCCTCGCGCAGTTCGTGGTCGAAGATTAGCGTGTTAAAGGTGATGTAGCCTTTGACGCCCCGGCTGTGCAGCGTTCGCATGACGTCTGGCAGTTCAGCAAGCGTAAAGCCAACTTTGGCGCGCGCACTAAAGTGTTTGAGTCCGAAATAGACGGCATCTGCCCCTGCCTCAATCGCAGCGTGAAGCTGGGGCCAATAGCCAGCGGGACTCATAATTTCGGGCTTGATAGTCATCATTTGGTGATCTTGCGATTGATGGACGGAAGTGAGCGCATATCGAAATTCACGCTTCATTATCTCACAGAAATTGGCACTGCTTCAAGCGTCATGCCTGTTGCACATGGGGGAATCACGAGAATTCACATTCGATAACGTGAGCGGATTTTTAGGCAGGAAATCACAACTCTCCACCTATTTTGTGCCGTGCTGCGAAATTTCTTGCGGAGTTCTAATTAATCCCTGCTAGGCAATCCCTTGTCGTAGATGATATAATTTTTAAATGAACACCTAATCGCGTCTGCAAGGATCGACTCTTGAACATTCAAACAGAACGACTCGAAGATCAAACCGCCCGTGTAACGGTTGAGATTGACACGGTACGGCTTGACACCGCAAAACAGAAAGCCGCACAACAGATTTCCCGCAAGGTGAATATTCCCGGCTTTCGCAAAGGCAAAGTGCCTTATCGCGTACTGCTCAATTATGTAGGCGAAGCCGCCATCCTCGAAGACGCAGTGGAGCTTTTAAGCCAGGAAGTCTACAAGGAAGTCCTGCCTCAAACTGACCTCATCCCTTATGGCCCCGGCGTTCTGACCGATGTCCAGTCGGAATCGCTGCCGCCAACCTTCATTTACGTCGTGCCGCTGGAGCCGACGGTCGATTTGAAGGATTATCGTTCCATTCGCTCGCCTTATGAAGCTCCCGAAGTCACGGATAAAGACGTCAATGGGGCGATGAAGAATCTGCAAGAGCAAAATGCGGTGGTCGAGGAAAGCCAGCAACCGGCGGCTCTCAACAACCGGGTCACGCTCGATCTTCACAGCTACATTCTCAATGATCATGAAGAGGCGGAAGCCGAAGCTGACGAGGCTGATGCTGAAGATGTCGAAACAACCGACGAACACGATCATGAGGAGACTGAGCACGACCACGAACATGATCATGAACACGATCATGAACACGACCATCAGCATGACAATGAGGATGAAGGCACGCCTTACATCCATGAACACGACATGAAGTTGATTCTGGATGAAGACGATGAGCCGCAGCCCGGTTTTAATGATGCACTGGTGGGTGCCAGTGTTGGTGACTCGCGTGTGTTCGTCCTGACCTTCCCAGATGATGCGGAAGAATACGAAGACATGGCGGGCAAGACGGTTCGCTATTATGTCGATGTCAAGAAGGTCGAATCGCTGACGCTGCCCGAACTGACCGACGACTTTGCTGCACGCGTGACCAAAGACGACGAGAAGCCGCTTTCGCTGCTCGAACTGCGTATGCGCGCCCGTGAAAACCTGAAAACGACGCTTGACGATAACTATCGCAACGAATATATGCGTAAGACGCTGGATGAGATTGTCGCGCAGGCGGACATCAAATTCCCCGAAGCGATGGTCGCTGATCAGGTGGATCGCTTCCTTCAGGATTTCGATCAGCGTTTGCGTCAGCAGGGAATCACGCTGCAAGACTACATGAAGATTTACCAGAAGACGCCGCAGAATATGTATGACGATTATCGCGATGCTTCTGAACAGACGGTGCGGCGCTCACTGGTGCTGCGCGAACTGGCAGACGCTGAACATCTCGTCGTTACCGAAGACGGCGTCGATGAGCAGATTGAAAAGCTGGTTGGGCAATTCGGGGAAGATCAGCGCGACACGATTCGTCAGATGTTCCTGAGCCAGCCCAATATGCGTGACAGTGTTCGCAGTGACTTGCTGCGCGATGCGGTGTTAGATCGGATTATTGCTATCGCCAAAGGCGAAGCTCCGACGATTACAACGCCAGAACCATCGACGTCAGAAGCAACTACAGAAGAATCCAAACCAGACGAACTAGCATCCGAGAACAAAGAGGAGTCTGTCTAAACATGTTTCCCCAGAACGTTATCCCGATGGTCATTGAGCAGGGCAGCCGAGGCGAGCGCGCCTATGATATTTATTCCCTGCTTTTGAAAGAGCGTATCGTTTTGCTGGGTACGCCGATCAATGACCAGATTGCGAATCTGATGGTTGCTCAACTGCTGTTCCTGCAAAGCCAGGACCCGGAGCGCCAGATTCAGATGTTCATCAATTCGCCCGGTGGTGTGGTTTATTCCGGGCTGGCAATTTACGACACGATGCAGCAAATCAGCGCGCCGGTGAGTACGACCGCTGTTGGTATCACGGCGAGTTTTGGTACGGTTCTGCTGACAGCGGGAGCGAAAAATTTGCGCTATGCGCTCCCGAATGCGACAATTCATATGCATCAGCCGCTGGGTGGTGCGCAGGGTCAGGCATCCGACATCGTGATCCAGGCCAACGAAATTATGCGCCTGAAGCAGCAGTTGAACGGCATTCTCGTTCACCACACCGGGCGCGAACTGGACGTGATTGAGCGCGACACCGACCGCGACATCTACTTCGGCGCTCAGCAGGCAGTGGAATACGGTCTGATCGACTCGGTGCTGGAAAGCACCAAAGTAGGTATAGGAGTACTTCCCAAGTGACATTCACACCCAACAACCAGCGGTGCTCATTCTGTCGCCGCAGCCATGACGAAGTCGAACGCTTAATCGCTGGCCCTGATGGGGTATTCATCTGCGATAACTGCGTCGAACTTTGCCAGCGGATTCTGTTTGAAGAGAATCCGACCTATCAGCATGAGGACGGCGAGATCGATTTCGATACGCTGCCGTCACCGCGCGAGATCATGGCGCAGCTCAACGAGTACGTGGTGGGTCAGGATTACGCCAAGCGCGTTTTAAGCGTGGCGGTCTACAACCACTACAAGCGTATTCGGAACGGGGGCATCGCCAATGGGGTGGAGCTGGAAAAAAGCAACATTCTAATATTGGGGCCAACGGGCAGCGGCAAAACCCTGCTCGCCCAGACGCTCGCACGTATTCTCGACGTGCCGTTCTGCATCTCTGACGCGACCTCGCTGACGGAAGCGGGTTATGTTGGCGAAGACGTGGAAAATATTCTGCTCCGTCTAATTCAGGCGGCAGATGGTGACATCGCCCGCGCGGAAAAGGGCATCGTCTACATTGACGAGATCGACAAAATTGCGCGCAAATCGGCGGATAACCCGTCGATTACACGCGACGTGTCCGGTGAAGGCGTGCAGCAGGCGTTGCTGAAGATTGTCGAAGGCACGCTGGCGAACGTTCCACCGCAGGGTGGACGCAAGCACCCACACCAGGAATTTTTGCAGGTAGACACGACGAACATTCTGTTCATCGTCGGCGGCACGTTTGCAGGCATTGACGAAAACATTGCCAAGCGCGTTTCCGGTCGGGGAACGCTGGGTTTCCAGTCGCAGGGTGACGAGCCGCGCGTGAATTCGAAAGACAAGGCGGATCTGCTGCGTCATGCCAGCCCGGAAGACCTGATCGCTTACGGCTTAATCCCGGAGTTTGTCGGGCGTCTGCCAGTACTTGTCAGTGTCGATCCGCTGGATCGTGAGGCGCTGATGCGTATCCTGGTCGAGCCGAAGAATGCACTGGTCAAGCAGTACCAACAGCTCCTCAACCTGGATGGGCTGGAATTGGTCTTTGAAGAGTCGGCATTGAGCGCGGCAGCCGATATTGCGTTGAAGCGTGGAACGGGCGCACGCGGTTTGCGCTCTATCATCGAGAGCCGATTGCTCGATGTGATGTTTGAAGCGCCGGGGCGCAAGGATATTGGACGCGTGGTCATCGACGACGATGTGGTCAATGGCGTTGCACGACCGCACATCTACACCGCAGAAAATCTACTGATTGAGTGGACGGATAACGGTAAGCTGCATACAGCCGCTTAGCCCCGAATATGTTTCTAAAGCAAAACGACCCCGTGCAGATGAAAGCACAGGGTCGTTTTTCGATTCATGAATTAGCTCACGGTTGGTAGAACGACCTGAGACTGGTCACCGACTTCACGGGAAAATATCTGGGCATCGACACGATTTGTTCCGCTAGCATTGAAGCCCCAATTGCAGGGAATTACCCACTTGGGGTGCATCTGTGCTGTAACCTGTGCTGCTTCGGATGCGGTCATGGTGCCTTTGCCGTCAATCGGCAGGATAGCTATGTCTGGATGGAGCGCACTCATTTCGGGGATGACACCGGTTTGTCCCGCATGGTAAATATCAAAGTAGTTGACCGAGATCACAAAGCCTAGTCCGCCCTCGTCTGGCGCGCCAAGACGAGGAGAATAGGCTGGAATACCTTTGATGCAGGCGCGCCCCACCGAGATGCTTTGCCAGGGTCGAAGCACGGTGCAGTTTTCGATTTGCTGTGCTGCGCGCGCGCTTGCAATTACTACCGTGTTGGGGCCGCGTAGTTTCTCAATATCGGCGGGAGAGCAGTATTCGTAGTGTTCGTTTCCAATGAGAATCGCATCTGCGGGGCGGGAAATTCGGGTGACACGCCAAGGATTGATGTAAATCAAAGGGTCGCCGAGGATAGCGAAGCTACCATGTCCTAACCATTGAATTTGATCGATCATAGGGTCACTTTAGATATTTCAGGCGAAGATAACGACGTAACTTTAGCGCAAAATTTAGGATGGTCAACCCCTTGAGGCGGAATAGTATGGAATGTGACCGCAAAAACCGTGACATCTGTCTCTACGTTAATTCCCCATTTTGATCGAAATCTAGAATTTAGGTACTGCTTGGTGCGTGCGCGAAAGCCGTTATATAATGAGGATTGGTTTTTCCTTTACAAGTATAGGGAGACTGGTCATGACCGACCGCCCGTTACCTAAAATTTCCAGTCCTCAAATCCGCAGCGTGGGCGGGGGAACGCGCCCGCTCAACGACCCATCGGCGAACACCCCCTGGACTCCGCCGCCGCTGAATTCGCTGGCGGACACGGGGCTTAATCTTCTGAGTGTTGCTGACCTGGTCTTAAAAGTGCTTTATTTTGGTGGCTATATGGCGGGTCATCAAATATCTGACATCGTCAAGCTGCCATTTACGGGCGTAATCGACCAGGTGATGGATTTCCTGAAACGCGAGAAATTCGTCGAAGTGCGCGGGTCTGGTGGGCTGGGTGAGGCAGGCTATCAGTACCTGATTTCGCAAAAGGGTTCGGAAAAGGCGCGCGAGGCGCTGGAACGTTCGCAATATGCGGGCGCTGCCCCGGTGACGCTTCAGCAGTACATTTATGCCATGCAGGCGCAGAATCGCGAGAAATTGATCGTTCACGAAGACGACATGCATGAGCTGATGAAAAACCTTGTCGTTTCGGACGAGCAGCTTGCGCGCATTGGCCCGGCGGTCAATTCCGGCAAGTCGATCTTCATGTACGGGCCACCTGGCAACGGAAAAACGACGGTGGCGGAAACCGTGGGGCGTCTCGTGCTCGGAGATGACATATGGATTCCTTATGCTTTCGACGTAGACGGACAGGTTGTCCGCGTGTTTGACAACGTCAATCATGAACGGGCTGAAGGCGATGCCGTTAAACTCGGCACAGGTGTGATCGCAGACCCGCGATGGATTCACATCAAGCGCCCGATGATCATGGTCGGCGGTGAACTCACCCTGCAAGGGCTTGACCTGGTTTATGACGACATCAATAAGTACTATGAAGCGCCGTTTCAGGTGAAGGCCAACGGCGGAATGTTCCTGATCGACGACTTTGGTCGCCAACAGGTGCGTCCGCGTGACCTGCTCAACCGCTGGATCGTGCCGCTTGAAAAAGGCGCAGACTTTCTGACGCTGGCGACTGGGCGCAAAATTGAAATGCCGTTCTTTGTGCTCATCGTGTTTTCGACCAACATCGATCCGCGTGACCTGGTGGACGAGGCCTTCCTGCGCCGCATCCGCCACAAGATTGAATTCGGTGACCCAACTTACGATCAATTCCGTGAGATTTTCCGACGCGTGTGTAACGCCAAAGGCATTGCCTACGACGAACAGGCGCTCGCGTACCTGCTGAAGAAGTGGTATATCGAGCAGAATCGCGCGCTTCGTTCAGTGCATCCGCGCGACCTGATCGCACAGTTGATTGACATTGCCACCTATTTAAACAAGCCGCCTGCCCTGACTAAAGACATGCTCGACCGTTCAGCAGCTTCGTATTTTGTGAACCTGTAAAACGATGCTTAAGGTTCACAGTGGGGCACCCGTTCCACGTTTTCAGGTATTCGTCCTCGGCAATGGCGAATATGCCGTGCAATGGACAGAAACCGCCGTGCAGAATTTGCTAACGGGCGAATACCGTGAATATGACCTGCGTGATTTCGGTCATCGCGTCAGCGATCTCGAACTGGAGCAGTTGAAAACATCGGGCGTGATCGAAGATTTCGACCAGGCATATATCTGGATATTTGCGCTGCCGGAAGACAGCCGCTTTGGTGGACTGCGCACAATTCAGCAGACCAGCAACCGGATACGGGCTTACTACATCAACACGACGCTTTCGAATGAGCACCTCGACGATTTGCAGGATCGTCTCGAAGACCTCGATTTGGCAGACAGCTTTTTTGCCTGCGAACATGAAGGGTTGGTTGCTGTTCTCAACGGCGATACGATGCCCTTTATGAGCCTGAAGGACGCTGAAAACGCCCAGCGTAAATTGCAGTCGCAGCTTCCGGATTTCTTTGAAAATGCGGCGATTGCTTTCACTGAAAGTGAGAGCCAACCGACCGGTTTCAACGGAAGCGACGAGGACGAAGTGATCGATTTGGAGGCGCTAATCGCGAGTCAGACTGATTCTTCGGTGACTGAAGGTAAGTACGCAGTTGTTGCCTGCCGCGACGACTACGAACGCAGTACCTTTATGCGTCTGCTGCGCACCATGGATATGGAAGTTGTCGGTGTCGATACGGCACAAAAAGCGCTCCATCTGCTCGAAGAATATCCGGTCGATCTGCTGATAATGGATGTTCGTCTTGAAGACATGCATGGTTGGGCGATGCTTGGTAAATTCCGCGAACTGGATCATGCTGAACATACCCATGTGATCGTACTGGCAGAACCAGGCGCAGATGAGCAGGTCTTCGCACTCACTGTAGCGAATGTAGACGTCTATCTGCACAAGCCGATCAGCATCGCGCGTTTGCGTCAGAGCGTCTGGTCAACCCTCAAACAACACTCTACAGAATAACATGCTAGTGGTGGGGCGACGATTGCGCCGCCCCATTTACGTTGCCTGAAGCCCCATGCCCATTGCCGCGTAGAATGTGAGCGCAGTTTGGGTTGGGAGGAAATCAATGTCGCCACGAAGATCGTCATTCCTTAGGTCTCACTAACCATTGTGTTTTAACCCCTCAACTGATAGAGTCAAATCATCTCAAACTAGGATCATGTCTCATGACCTGGGCGCTCGTGATCATTTTTATAGCGATTGTGGTGATCATGTCTTTGAACAATGCCGGGCGAATTCCCTGGGGCGATAAAATGCGCCGCCTGAACGCAGGGAGCGTCCAAAAAAGCGAATGGATGGCTCCTGATAGTGTGGTCGCGCAGGTGCGCGCGCAATATCTGGAAGCCATTAACTGGCTGCACGAAAGCATGTTGTCTTCGTGGGCTAAACAGTGGTCAACCGCGCCGAATTTTCTGAATGGAACTCATCTCAAACGTTACCACAATTCGCTTCTGCTTCAGCGTGATAGTAAAGGTGTTGAAGTGAGCGGCGTCCTGCGGGCGGATCACGTGGTTGAGGTGCGGCAGTTCAGTGAAAGTGGCGCGTTTTGCCTTGTGATTGATCATCAATCGCAGCGGCGTATGGCAACCTACAACCGGAAGACGTTGGAACGCCTGCATACTCAGGATTTGGGTGATGGCGTTGTCGTCTATGCTATGCTTTACGATGCGAAAGACCAACGCTGGAAAATTGGCAGTTTTGTGCAGGAACTTCCGCCCGACTGGCGTACTCGCCCCATGATTCAGGAACTCTCCACGATGCCCGGTGCGATTGGGCGCGATTACTGAATGCCGCCAACGACATTGGTGACAGGGGGAACCGGCTTTCTCGGTCGTCATCTGGTTCCCGCGCTGTGCCGTTCGGGTCACACGGTGCGCGTGCTGACGCGCGACCTGGCAGCGCACCCCTGGCTAACGCACTATCCGCGTATCGAAATTGTTCGCGGTGACATCCTCGATAGGGCAGCAGTCGCTGACGCCATCGCAGATTGCACGTATGTTGTTCATGCAGCGGGACTGTTTCGCTTCTGGGGCAGCAAAGAAGCCTTTGAGACGACCAACGTTGGCGGCACGGAAAATGTGCTGCGCGCAATCGCCAAAATGCCGATACAGAAACTGCTCTATATTTCGACGGTGGCGGTCATTGGCACTCCTGAGACGAATCGGATTGTTGATGAAGATCATCCGGCACGTCCAGCGGATAATTATCAGTGGAGCAAGCTGCACGCTGAACAATTGATTCTGCGCAGCGCGAAAGAAGAGGGCGTCCCGGCGGTTATTATGAGACCGGGAGCCTTTTATGGGCCGTTGGGCGCGTATGCGTTTAACCGCCTCTTTTTCAAAGATCCGCTGCGTGGGATTATTATGCAGGTCAACGGCGGGCGTTATGTGACGTTCCCCGCATATATTGGCGATGTGGCGCGGGCCATTGTGTGTGCATTGGAATGTGGACGGGTCGGTGAAATTTATAACGTGAGCGGCGAATCGCTCACGCACAAGCAGGCATTCGATATTATCTGCGCGGAAGGCCAAATCCGCTTCCCACGCCTGAAGATTCCCGGTTGGCTGGGGATTGCAGTGTCGCGGGTGCTGACGGCTTTCTCCAGTTTAACGAGGCAGGAACCTTTCTGGCCCATCACCCTGCGATCCTACGTGTATAATGACTGGAACGTCTCCAGCGAAAAGGCGCGGCACGAACTTGGTTTCACGCCTACTGATTTTCGCGAAGGGGTGCGCCGAACGCTGGCATGGTATCGTGCAGGACAGCCAGATCAAATACCGGAAGTAGAGTGTTAGAAACATGATCGACCAGGTGAAAATTTATGTCCGCAGCGGTGACGGCGGCGATGGTGTGATCGCCTTTCGCCGTGAGAAGTATATTCCGCATGGCGGGCCGTATGGTGGCGATGGTGGGCATGGCGGCAGCGTCGTGCTGCGGGTCGTCAAGACGCTGAACACGCTCTCGCCCTATCAGCATAAAACTCAGTTCAAAGCGGAACGTGGAAAAAACGGGGCATCGGCACGCAAAACTGGTCAGGCGGCGGATGATTTGGTGCTGATTGTGCCACCGGGAACTGTTGTTCGTGATGCCGACACGGGCGAATTGATCGCTGATCTGGTGCAGCCTGATGATCAGGTCGTTATCGCGCCGGGGGGACGTGGGGGACGTGGGAACCAGCATTTTGCCACCGCCTCGAATCAAGCGCCGCGTGTCGCCGAAAAAGGCGAACCGGGCGTAGAGCGCTGGGTGATTCTCGAACTCAAGCTGATTGCTGACATCGGCATTGTTGGCGTACCGAACGCGGGCAAATCGACGCTCCTCTCTGTCATCAGCAATGCGCGCCCGAAAATTGCCGATTATCCCTTCACGACGCTAGAACCAAATCTCGGTGTCGTTCGCTATGATGAGCGCGACCTTGTGGTCGCCGATATTCCCGGTCTGGTCGAAGGCGCGCATCTGGGCGTCGGCCTCGGTCATTCCTTCCTGCGTCACGTGCAGCGAACGCGACTGCTGGTGCATCTGCTCAACGGCGCGAATGACGACCCGATTGCTGATTTCAATCAGATCAATCAGGAACTGGCGTTGTTTGATGAGAAATTGGGTGAGCGACCGCAAATCGTCGTGCTCAACAAACTTGACATCCCCGAAGTGCGCGCTCGCTGGCCGCAAATTGAGGCGGATTTAAAGAAACTCGGTGTGGAGCAACCGATTGGGATTTCGGCGGTGGCGCAGGAGAACGTCAAATCGCTGGTACAGCGCCTTTACGCCGAGATGGATGCCCTGCCGGAAGTTATCCCAGTGACTGAGGAAATGCCTGTCTACACGCTGCCGGAAGTCGATGTGTCGTTTACGGTGGAAGCGGCTGGTCCCGGTGAGTACCGCGTCGTCGGCAAGCGTGTTGAGCGCGCGGCGGCGATGACTTACTGGGATTACGATGAAGCCGTGCTGCGTTTTCAACGTTTGCTCGATACCATTGGTGTTACTGAAGCGCTGCGCGCGGCTGGCGTGCAGGAAGGCGATACCGTGCATATTGGTGAACACGAACTCGAATGGTCTGATTAGCCTATGCAGCGAGTCGGTATTCTCGGCGGAACCTTCGATCCTCCGCATATCGGTCATCTGGTTCTGGCGGAATATGCCGCCAGCGCGCTCGATTTAGACTGTGTGCTGTTTGTCCCGGCGGCAGACCCGCCACACAAATGGCGCGTGCGCGAAGGGATTGAACATCGCCTGCCGATGCTAGAGCGCGCCATCGCTGGCAATGATCGCTTCCTGATTTCGCGCGTGGATGTAGATCGACCGGGGCCACATTATACGGTCGATATGATTCGCATCTTACAGGCGCGGCAGCCGGAAACGGAGTTTTACTTCCTGATGGGGGGCGATTCGCTGCACAACCTCCCTGACTGGCATCACCCCGAAGAATTGATCACACTCTGCAAACTGGCAGTAATGTCGCGCCCCGGCGGCGAGGTTGCTCCGGACATCGTCGGTAATATTCTGCCGGGATTGGCGGATCGCGTTGTCATGATCGAGTCGCCGATGCTGGGCTTTTCCTCCACTGAAGTCGCTGATCGGCTCGAAACGGGCAAAAGTGTCCGCTATCTCGTGCCCGATGCGGTGCTGACGTATATCAAAGATCACAGGTTGTATCAAAATGCGACGTAAATTTTCGCTTGTCGGGATGGCGTTTGGCGCTTTGTTGACGCTGCTGCTCCTTTCGAGCAGCCTTGTCGTTACGGCTGACCCGTCTGAGCAAACTGCGCCAACACTCGTACCTCCTACGCTTGTGCCGACCGTTCCAGCTCCGAATACGGATGCGCTGCCCTCGGAATCTGGGATTGCTCGGATTACACGTGATGGTGTGCTGCGTGTAGGCATTCGCTACAACGACCCGCCGTTTGGTGTTTATAACATTCGCGGGCAGGAAACAGGCTTTGACGCCGATCTCGCGCAGGCGATAGCGGACGCCTGGGGCGTCAAAGTCGAATTTCAGCAGGTGACTGATCAGACTGGCATTGACATGGTAACGAGTGGCAGCGTTGACCTGCTAATTGCCGCTCAGCCGCACCTGCGCGATCTCGATACGCGTGTCGAATTCAGCCAATCTTACTATCCCTCCGTTGAGGCGCTGGTCGTGCGCCAGGGCGACGGCGCGACTGTGCTGGCGCATATGGAAGGGCGCAAGGTTGGCGTGGTACTGGGTACGCCTGCCGAAGATGCCGTTAATTACTGGCTGACACATGCAACGTATAAATTTGACGTGCTGCGTTACCTGACGCTCGATCAGGCGCTGGTGGCACTCACCGGAAGTGAAATCGACGGCGTCGTCGCTAATCGGGTACGCCTTGCGCGGGTAATCAAGGCCGATCAGGAGCGTTTTGTCGACGTTCCCGTAATGCCCGAACCGTACGCGATTGCCATGCGTCGGCAGGATGTCAACCTGCGCGATTTGGTCAACAAGACACTGCAATATCTGTACTCGACGGGGAAGCTGGACGAGATTCACAAGGCGAATCTGGATGGCGCGAACTATCCGGGGCAGGGTTTCGTCGTCTGGAACAATGTGGGCAGCGACGCGCCGAAGCCCGACCAATTCGGGACGGATGTGCCATTCCCTGCGCAATATGTTGTTCCGCGAATGCAGTCAGACAAGACGCTGCGCGTCGCCGGATTGGTTGATTTGCCCGCAGACGCACCGGAAAGCGCTCGACGGCTGGATACGCTCAATCGGGCACTGGTGAACGCGATGGCGCAGCGATGGCAGGTGACGGTCGTTCCGGTTGCCGCCGCTGACGGGCAGAATCCCCTCGATCAGGTGAGCAGTGGGGCGGCTGACCTGGCGGTTGGGGCTGTGCCGGACTGGGGTGCAGCGGATAAAGTGGATTTCTCCAGTTACTACCTGATGCATGGTTTTCGGCTGATGGTGCGGACAAAAGACGACTATGCTGGCTTCTCCGATTTGCGCGGCAAGACGATTGGCCTGCTGCAAACTGACGCTGATGCGCAGGCGGCTGTTAAAGCGCAAGCAGATCGCTTGAATGCCGTAATCGACAAATATTTCACGATTTTGAGGGAACAGGATGCGGCATACACGCTGCTGACCGACAATAATGCGGATGTTGTTTTCGGCGACAGCCTGAAACTGATTCCCAATGTCGAGGCGAACGCGGCTGACCTGAAGCTGACGACCAACGCCGATGGCACGGCGATTTGGTACAGCCGCGAGTTCGTGGGGATGGCGCTTCCCCGCAACGACATTGACTTTCGGCTGCTGGTTGAGTATACGCTGCAAGAACTGACTCGTGATGGGTCAATGGCGACGATGTTAGCGCCGGTGATGAGTACGCAGGATATGCCCGTGCTCGACATATGGCCGGGGCTGAGCAGCTATCTCGGCTATAACCTGACCGGGTTTGCTGGCTGAGAATGATTATGTCGGTGGGCAAAGATGACATGCCTTGCGTTGACCGGGTGTAAATAAAAAGCGCTTCAATTGGCATGAGCGATGCGATTTTACGGGAAATACGTGCTCAATAGTGCCAAATTGAGGGAAAGGATTCTGTACAATACGTGCCGATTCGTGTCCAATACGTGGGCTATCTACAGCTATCGGACAAGTATGAAGCCAAACCAAATTATGGCGGCATCGAATCAACGGGCGTGGCAGGCGCATGTTGAAAAAATCGAGGTGCGCTGAATCGTTTGGAGACGACTTTATCATTCATCTGTGGGGCGTTCGTGCAAACAAAGTTTGCCTGAACGCCCCATCACGTTTTCCTGCAAACTCTAGACGAACTGGTACAGGCGATCAACAGTTCGCCGTAAAAGACCGGAATGCAGATGCGCTCGTACAGGCGATGCGTGAGATAAAATGGTATCTGTGTGCACACCGCCACTTATCCAGGCTTAGCCAAAGGTGCACGACGTGCTGAGAGTCGTTCCGTAGACGATATAGCTGACATTCTGGGCAACGCTAAAGATATAGGGGCCACAGGCATCCCTCCAGTTGAAGCCCGTGAAATCCTGAATTTGCACCTTAATGCCGGTCGCATCACCCGGAATCGTGCGCGACTGACTCACTCCTACGGGGAAGGAGTCGGTGGTCAAGGTTTGGGATCCCTGGCTGAGAGAGCTGAAAGAAACCCAGAAGCGCGCCACAAAGGCACCTCTGTTGGTGAGGGTGATGGTTGCGGGTGGTCGCGGAGTAGGTGTGGTCTGCTGAGAAAGAAGTGTAGCAGTCACGACTGGCGCGGTTGGGGTTGGCGCTAGCGCGGTCTGGGTTGCCCTTGCGCTCTGCGTCGCCAGGCCAGCGGCAGTCGGTTGTAGTTTGCACGAGGCTTGGAAGGCACCGCCAACGATGTCGACGTGCTGATTATCCGCAGTGGCAAAACCGAGAACGCAGTTCGCCCCGGCATACCAACCCGCACTGTCGTTTACTTGAATCAACAGCCCGATGTTCACGGCGTTAGCAGGGATCGACACCGATTTCGTGCTGCCTATAAAGAAATCACCGGAGGGGACAGCGCTCAGCGCGCCCGTCACCGGGTCGTGCCACGAAACGTAAAAATGCGCTAAAGGATGACCGGTCTTCACACTAATGACCCGTGTAGGATTAGGGGTGGCGGTTAGGGTAGCGTCCTGTGCCTGTACCGGTGCCCCGAATCCCACCAATGCCGCCAAAATCAGCAGACTGCTGACTACGAAGAAATGGCGCGCCTTCTCATCCATAACCATTGCCCTCTCTTTGAGATGGTCAACTACTATAGCAAGCGCGGAGTGTAATTCTCAATTGTCTAGCGCTAGAGTGTGTCTGCTCGCGTCCATCGTCCTATGTCTGTAGTTTGCAGACACACTCCAGGAACGGCAGAACGTTTTTCGAATCATTCACGCTGCACCCCGATAATGTGCATCCCAATGGTTCAAAAGGTTCAATTCGCGGCGAAAACTACCATCAAAGCTCGTCGTTCACGGCGATTTCCGTAGGCGCAGCATGGGACTGCTGCTGCGGCCTGTTTTGCCCCAGCGTCGCGAACATGACCCCTGCCAGTACGGCAAGGCTTCCCACAAGCTGTAACGGCAGCGGGACTTCGGCGAAAACCAGATAGGCGGCAAGTCCGCTGCCGATGGGTTCGACCTGCGTGGCGATGCCGACAAAGGTTGCTGAGAGATAGCGCAGTGAGTAATTGAACGAGGTATGCCCGATCAACTGGGGGACGAGCGCCAGTAGCAAAATCATCAGGTAGGCGCGTGGGGTATAGCCTGTGATGGGCGTACCCGTGCCAAAGTTGATGATGAGCAGGAAAATGGCGGCAAACCCATAGACCAGCCAGATATAGGGCATGAGTGAAAGCTTGGCGCGGAGCTTGCGCCCAATCACGAGGTAGATGGCAAAGGCAATCGCGCCTGTCAGTGAGAGGAGCGCACCGAGAATTGAGGCGCTGTCCTGTGCGGAATTCGTGCCGCCCGCGAGACCGATCACCAGCCCACCTGCAAAAGCCGCGACCAAGCCGAAAACGACCAGTCGATGCAAATGGACACGCAGAAAGATGACTTCAAAGAGCGCTGACCAGAGCGGACTCGTGCCGACCAGGACAACACTAATCAACACACTCGTGTATTCGAGCGAGGCGATCCAGGTGGCGAAATGGATGGCGAGGATGAGGCCAGACGCTGCTGCCAGCAGCAAATCAGCACGGGTTAACCCGTGCAGTTCGCCGTGGTGATTGCGCAGGGCGAACGGCGTTAGGATCAACGCGGAGAGGGTGAGTCTGCCAGCGGCGATGAAGGCGGATGGCATCCCATCGTTCATGGCAAAGCGAATAAAGATCGCGGCGAGCGAGGCAGCGAACACCCCGGTCATCAGGAAAATGTAGACGCGCGTTGGGGTGCGGGTGCTGAAAATTGCCATAACGTGGGGTATCCAGAAGGGTGAGCGGAAAGCAATCAATCTTAGCAGTTGATTAAATCCTGTACAAAAGGACGGTTTTCGGCCTGAATAGTGGGAAAAGTCGGGTTGGCGGTGTTACAATGTGTGTCGCTTTTATCAACGACGATAAAAAAAGAAGGAGAAAGTATCATGGCTTTCGAACTCCCGGCGCTTCCGTACGCAAAGGACGCTCTCGAACCGCATATTGACGCGCAGACGATGGAAATCCATCACGACAAGCATCACGCGGGCTACGTCAACAATCTGAACAAGGCACTTGAAGGTCACCCTGAACTTCAGAGCAAGTCGCTGGATGAACTGCTGCGTTCGCTCGACAGTCTGCCCGAAGCGATTCGCGGCGCGGTGCGCAACAACGGTGGTGGACATTCAAACCACAGCATGTTCTGGCAGATTATGTCGCCGAATGGCGGCGGCGCGCCGACAGGCGACCTCGCTAACGCGATCAATGCTGCGTTTGGCTCGTTCGACAACTTCAAGACGCAGTTCGCTGCCGCTGGCGGAAGCCGCTTTGGTTCCGGTTGGGCGTGGCTGCTGGTCAATGCGGATGGCTCGGTCAGCATCACTTCGACACCGAACCAGGATACCCCGATCAGTGAAGGCAAGACGCCGATCCTCGGTATCGACGTCTGGGAACACGCCTACTATCTGAAGTATCAGAACCGCCGCCCGGATTACATCGCTGCGTGGTGGAACGTGGTCAACTGGGCGGAAGTCGCCAAGCGCTACGCAGCGCGGTAATCAGGACTGAGGTTCGAGGACTGAGGGCTGAGTAAAAGCAGCAGAGCGAAATTGCCTGCAATGGCGAGGGCAGACACCTAGGTCTGCCTCTACAAATCCTCACCATTTTCGACATTCTCTGTCCGTTCTGTGTTTCATAATTTAAGGGAAAGGCGTTACAATCCGTAGCGCCTTTTTTTGTTTGAGGCCATGCAAATGAGCATGGCTAGGAGTGGGAGAGCATGGCGGATTTTCGGATTGAAAAAGACTCTTTAGGGCAGGTACAAGTCCCTGCCAGCGCGTATTACGGTGCGCAGACGCAGCGCGCGGTCGATAATTTCCCAATCAGCGGGATGAAACCGTATCCCGCCTTCGTCTGGTCGATGGCGCTGATTAAGCGCGCGGCGGCTGAAGTGAATCTCGATCTTGGCCTGCTGGATGAAAAGCTGGCGAAGCCGATCATGGCGGCGGCGGATGAAGTTCTCGCGGGGAAACTGGCGGATCAGTTCGTGGTTGATCCGTTTCAGGCAGGCGCTGGGACGAGCCATAACATGAATCTCAACGAAGTGCTCGCGAACCGTGCCAACGAGATTCTGGGCTTCGCGCTGGAAGACCCGAAAAAGCCCGTCAACCCCAATGATCACGTCAATATGGCGCAGAGTACCAATGACACTATTCCGACGGCGATTCGGCTAGGCGCGCTCTGGCGTCTGGACGAACTGGTGACATCGCTGCGTCGGCTGTCCGATGCTTTCAAGAAGAAGGCGCAGGACTGGGACGAAATTGTCAAGAGCGGGCGCACACATTTGCAGGATGCTGTGCCGATTCGGTTGGGGCAGGAATTTGGCGCGTATGGCAAGGCGATTGAACGCGACATCGAGAAAGTCGAGCAGGCGGCGGAAGGTCTGCGGCGGCTGGGTATCGGTGGGACAGCGAACGGCACCGGCTTGAACGCGCATCCCGAATATCATGCGCGGATGATTAAGAAGCTGAGCCAGTTGAGCGGCCTGAAGTTGTATGAATCGGACAACCTGTTTGAGTCGATGCAGTCGCACCAGGATGCGGTGTTCTTCTCTGGCGCGATGCGCACGGTTGCGCAAGATTTGATCCGTATCGCCAACGACATTCGTCTGCTGTCGAGCGGCCCGACGACGGGACTCGCCGAAATTACCTGCCCGACGGTGCAGCCGGGATCATCGATCATGCCGGGGAAGGTGAACCCGGTGATGGCGGAAATGCTGGACATGGCAATGTTCCACGTTTTGGGCGGCGATTTCACCGTGATGATGGCGGCGCAGGCAGGGCAACTGGAACTGAACGTGATGATGCCGATTATCGCGCATAACCTGTTTGAGATGGAGCAGGTTATGATTGGTGCGGTGAACGCCTTCACGGATAAATGTGTGGTTGGGCTGATCGTCAACCGTGAACGGGCGGAAGGCTGGCTGGCGAAGAATCCGATCCTGGTGACGGCGCTCAATCCGATTATCGGCTATCAGAAAGGGGCGGAAGTCGCCAAGAAATCGCTGGCGGAAAATCGCCCGCTGCTCGAAATTGTGGTCGAACTGGGTTACATGAGTGAAGAAGACGCGCGCAAGGCGCTTGATGCACGTACAATGACCGAAGGCGGAATTCAGGGTGTCAGTGGAGGCGGTTGACACTTCGGCTGAGGTTTCGCCTGACATTGGGACTGAACGTTGTAAAATCTGGCAGCGGACGTTTGAGTCAGTCATGTTTTGTGCGTTATACTAGCGGTATAACCGGATGGTAGTCCGCCCCCATAAAGGCACCGAGTGGCGACCCGAAAGCTAGGTAAGTACCAACTCTTCGAGAGGCTGGGTCGTGGTGGCATGGCTGAAGTTTACCGTGCCCATCACATCAGCCTTGATCGCTATGTCGCGATCAAGGTACTGCACGCTTTCCTGGCGGACGACCCTGAATTCAAGGAACGATTTGAAAAAGAGGCGCGCAATATCGCGCGCCTGAAACACCCGCACATTGTTCAGGTATACGACTTCGAGAACGACAGCGACAACGAGACCTACTACATGGTCATGGAGCTGATCGACGGGCCGACGCTGAAGGATGTGCTGGCGAAGCTGGCGGAGCGCGGCGAACAGATGCCGCTGAGCGAAGCGCTGCGCGTCACCCGCGAAGCGGCGGGGGCGCTGGCGTATGCGCACAGCCAGAAGATGATTCACCGGGATGTGAAGCCTGCCAACCTGATGCTGGACGTTGACAGCCGCGTGATTCTGACGGATTTCGGCATCGCAAAAATTGTGACAGGCGCGCAGTTCACGGCGAGCGGTGGGATGGTTGGCACACCTGCCTACATGGCTCCCGAACAGGGGCTGGGCGAAGCCGGTGACGAACGGTCTGACCTGTATTCGCTGGGTGTGATCATGTTCCAGATGGTGACGGGGCGGCTGCCTTACGACGCCGAAACGCCGCTGGCAATCATCCTCAAGCATTTGAACGAGCCAACCCCTTCGGCGCGGAGTTTTAATCCCGAACTGCCGGAAGCGATTGATCAGATTATCTGGCGGCTGATGGCGAAAGACCCGGCGGATCGCTACCAGACGGCGAACGAGTTGATTGCTGATTTAGAGCGGGTGGAGCAGGGCGTGCCGCTGCCTGTCGATGCGACCGCGCCGCAAAGCCCGGATACGCAGAACCTGACGCCGGTTGTCCTGCCAACGACTGCCGAATGGCCGGCAAAGACGACTGCCCCGCATCCGGTCGTGAATGCTTCACCACCGCGACGACGGATTCCGCTGCTGCTGTGGATCATTGCGGGCGGCATTATTGGCGCGGCCATACTGGGGCTTATTCAAAGCAACGGCGGGAATATTCCACTGCTGGCGTTTCTTTCCAGCCCAACACCGACGGCATCGGCGACGCTCACGCTTACGCCGACAGAACTGGTGACGCTCACGCCGACGATGCTGCCAACAGACACCATCGCGCCGTCGCCAACGGACACGCAGAGCAGTACACCTTCGAATACACCGAGCGCAACGGCGTCAGATACTTCGACGCCGACGGATACATTAGAGCCGAGCAGCACCCTGACGAGTGCGCCATCGTCGGAAACGCCCACGATTACACCGTCACGCACACCGAGCCTCACGCCATCACGCACGCTCAGCCCAACGGTGACCTACACGCCCTCGATCACACTGACGCCGTCGGATACGCCGACGGCGACGCTCGATATTACGCTGACGCTGATTCAGGCGACGCTGCTGCGTGATTTCCAGACGGCGACGACGGCAGCCTGCGATTTCAACTACACGATTGTCAAGCAAGACCCGCCCGATGGCGGCGATCAGGTGGCGAATTCGGACTACGAGCGCATGATCACGCTGCGAAACACGGGGACCTGCGCCTGGGAACGGAATACGGCGCTGATGTTCGTCAGCGGCGAGAATTTCAATGCGGGCGCGCGGATCATCATTCGTGACCGCGTGGGCGTGGGCGACGAAACGGTGATTGATTTCAAAGG
>DAOUCB010000061.1:0-14423 GCA_034432495.1 Anaerolineae bacterium
GGCGATTTCGTGCAGCCCGGAGGTATCCGCGACCAGAATCGAGCAGTTGAGCGCGGCGGCTTCCATGACCGCCACCGGATGCGCCTCATATTCGCTGAACAGGATCATCAGCGCGGCTTTCTGTAATTCTTCCGCCATCCCCGCGCGCTGCTCCGGCGGCACAAACGTAATCGTCACTGCATTTTGCAACCCAAGCTGCTCTACCATCGCGCGCAGTTCCGCCTCGAACTCACCCTTGCCGAGAATGCGCAGGTGCGCCTGCGGACATTCCTTCAATACATAAGGGAACGCCTCAATCAATCGGTGATGGCCTTTGTATTTTTCCAGCCGCCCCACCGAGAGTACTGTCGTCGTCGAACGTGGTTCGACCACGCGAATATCGGGAAGCTGTGCGCCGTTCGGGATCACCTCGAAACGACTCGCGGGCAAACCCAGACGCTGTCCAAATAATGCCGCTTCAAATTTTGAAACACCAATCAGGCGATTTGCCCGCGCCAGCAGTGGACGAAGCACACTCGTTTGGACAGCGCGGCTCGAATGGCGCAGCGCGGACGAATGTCCGCCGCTGTGAAAGGTCAGGACGTAAGGCGTATGGGATCGCTGTGCCGCCAGCATCGCGACGGGCGGCACAAAGGTGTGATAGCCCTGGCAGTGAATCACATCCCAGTCACCCTTGACGATTTCGCGGTAGATTTGCGGCGCGAAGTAAAAATCGCGCTGGCGTGGATAAGCCGGAACGCGAATAACCTGCACACCATCGACGGTTTCGCGCGCCGGAAGCTTGCCGCTCACGTCGGTCGAAAGCACCGTCACGTCAATCGACTGGGCGGCCATCCGGCGCGCCACTTCATAAACATGGGTTTCGATGCCGCCCATATAGGGGTAGTAACGCTGGGTGACGTGCAAAACGCGCATTCGCAATACCTTAAGCCGCTTTGACAAATGTAACGTCGGCTGAACGTCGGCGCTCAATCATCAGACGAACGCGCGCCTGCAAATAGCTGATGCTTGTTGTTCCGAGGCCGATGACAATCGCGCTCGAACGCTGGACACCACCGAGATCGCCTCGCAGCGCATCCGCCAACCCACGCAGCACACCGGAAGGCAGGACTTTCAGGGTATAGTTGCTCTCGGCGGACAGCCCGACCTGTGTTCCTACCAGTCGCGAAACCATCGCCTTCGACTGGCCTTCGAGATAGCAGCGCGCTCGAAAGTAACGAAAAACACTCCGGCTCGCCGGGACTTTGTGATGAACAATGGCGGCAGGTTCTTGCAGAAGTACCGAATCGGGGATTTGCTGGCGCAGGCGAATGCACATCTCGGTTTCGTCGCAGCCCACCGGGACTTTACCCATGTGTCCCAGCCCTTCGATCTCCTTGAAACCGCCGATGCGCTCCAGGGCTGAGCGCCGGAATGACATATTGCAGCCGATCAGGTTGCGCACCGGCGCAGCCGTCTCCGGCATCCCCCGATAGGTACAGCCGATGACCCACTGAAACTCAGCCGGAAACCAGGCCGGACGCCCATTCAGCCAGTTCGGTTCAATCGTTCCGCCCACGCCCATAACCTGTTCGTTTGCGTAACCCGCCGCCAGCTTTTCCAGCCAGGTCGGCTCGGCAACCGCGTCATCATCCATAAAAGCGATAATGTCTCCGCTGGCCTGATGAATGCCGCTGTTCCATGCGCCGCTCGAACCGCGTGTTTCGCTGGCAACCGTTTTCGCCGTTGGAAACATCCGCCGCACTTTTTCGAGAAGCTCTGGGTTATGGTCAACCACCAGTACGACTTCGTCTGGGCGGCGCGTTTGCGTATAGAGCGAATTGACCGCCTCGACGAAATAATCCCAGCGTTCTTCAGTATACGTTCGGATGATCACAGAGAGAGTCATGTGGAGTGCCTCGATGTTCGATGACTAGGCGTTGTAGAGGTAAGCTTTAAAGTCGCTGCGGTAAAAGCGGGCATAGCGCTCCTGAAGCGCCTGTCCCTGCTTCGATTCAAGCGGGGTAGACATCAGTTCGTCGAAGCGCGCCATCATGCGTTCGCGGCTGTGTTCCAGCATGTCCTGTGACAGATTGGCGCGCATTTTCAGCAGTTCGGTAGCGTCCTCAAGCAGCGAATTGGTTGCCTCTTTGAAGGATTTTTCCTCAACCGAGGCTTCGGTATTGCGCACCGCACGCAGGTTGGGTTTATTGCGCCATTCGCGCACAATCGTTTTGAGAACGCGAATACCGTCCGGGATGGCGCGCAAATTCGACTCGCCCATAAAGCGGCGGTTCTCGAAACTTGGCACTTCCGCGACTTTCAGCCCGGCCTGAAGCGCGCGAACATTCATCAGCGTCTCAATTTCAAAGCCGTCGCCGTCGAGGTTTAGCAGCGGAAGCGTTCGTTTCCAGAAAGCGTTATAGCCGTAGCAGATGTCCGTGTAGACGCAGCCGAACAGCAGCCGTACCGCCCACACAAAAACCTGATTGCCGAAATAGCGGTGGAATTCCATGTCGGACGAACCCGCCCCCTGCATAAAACGAGAACCTTTGGCAAAGTCCGCGCCCGCCAGCAGCGTCCCAACATAGCTGGGAATTTCGCCGGGGTCGGTCGATCCGTCGGCGTCCAGCATCACGATGATGTCCCCTGTCGCGGCGGCGAACCCGGCGCGCAAAGCCGCACCTTTGCCCTTGCGCGTTTCCCGCACAACGTTGACATCCGGGCGCAGACGCTGCGCCAGCTCCACCGTCTTGTCAGTCGAGCGCCCATCGACTAGAACGATTTCGTCAACCATATCTGGCATCGCTGCGAACAACTGCGGGATATTCCGTTCTTCATTGAGCGTAGGGACGACAACACTTACACGCGGTCGCGACCGCCGGATTGAATTTTCTTCTTGAAACACGACCCGATTTGTCTCGTTGATTAGTGTCATTGCCACACCCATTCCCGATGTAGGTTAGCGTTGTGAAATTGTGAAGAACGCATATGACAATAAGTCGAATTCAATGCAATAATCTTAAGAATATGGAAAAAGTGTAACCCCGTTTCGATCTCCGGCGCGTGAATTATTCCCGAAAAAAGAATTGTTTTTCTACGAATGAGACATTAGGAGTGGATAATGGGTAAGCAATACACTCTGACGACAGTTTTGACCTTGCAGACGGAACAATCATGACGACAACGCCTGTTTCCAGCACCACCGCTCAACTGACTATTCTCATCATCGAGGATGACCGCGACTCGACCACACTTGTTTCTCACGTCCTGCTGGATGAAGGCTACCAGGCGCTGACCGCGAACGATGGTTATAAAGGACTGGCGCTTGCCGAAGAACATCTCCCCGATTTGATCATTTGCGACATTATGATGCCAGGCATGGATGGTTTCAGCGTCCTGCGCGCGCTGCGCAATCGCTCCAGCACCGCGACCATTCCGTTCATCTTTCTCACGGCACTCAACCAGCATGAAAACATGCGCGAAGGCATGGATTTGGGCGCAGATGATTATCTGACCAAGCCCATTCGCCCCAAAGAACTGATCAAAGCCGTTGAGGCTCGTCTGCGCCGCGACCAGCAGTTGCAGACCGAGCAAATCCAGCAGTTTGCCCAGCAGCTTGTTCAGGTTCAGGAAAACGAACGCCAGCGCATTGCCGTCGCACTGCAAAACCGCATCAATCAAACCCTGCTTGGCCTCAAACTGTCGCTCAATCTGATGGAAACCAGCAGTGGGCGTGACGAACAGCTTTTTGAGGATTCGCGCGCCCAGCTTGATAAGCTGATTTATCAGGTCGAGAGCATGGCGCAGGAGATGCACCCCACCATCCTTGAACATCTCGGCTTGATGCCTGCACTTCGCTGGCTGATTGAGCAGTACGACCTCGACGTAACCCTTAGCGCCGAAACCATCAATTTCCGCTTCGATGCCCAGATTGAAATCAGCCTGTTTCGTATTCTGCAAAGCGCGCTCGATAATCTCGCGCGCCACGCCAAAACGCGCGCCGCACAAGTCAGTCTGGCCTACACAGACTCGGTTCTGAGGGTTGTCGTCGAAGATCATGGCGTTGGTTTCGATCTGGAAACAGCGCTCCATTCGGGTCGCAGCGCGGGCTTGATTGGCATGTATGAACGTGCAGCGGTCGTCGGCGGTCACGTCGAAGTCATCTCGCACAGTGGGCAGGGGACGCGTGTTGAGGTCGAACTCCCGCTGCCTGAAAATCAGATCATTCACCAGACCAAAGCCATTTCATCAGACTTGCTGACGAATTCGCTGCGGCGCTCCGCATCCGCGCCGACAACCGCCCCATCCGAACAGGAAATTAAGGTCGCCATCGCCATTGAGCAGCCGCTCCAGCGTCAGGGGCTGCGCCGCCTGCTCGAAAGCAACGCTAATCTCCGCGTCGTCGCCGAAGTGCGCGACTTGCAGCAAACCGCCGCCAGCATCGAAAAGTTTCAGCCGGACGTGCTCATCATCAACCCCAGCGGCGACGGCAAGCAGCAGCATGAACTCCTGCAATCGATCATAAGCACTGCGCCTAATGCTCAGATGCTGATCATCGCCACCCGCATCGATTCCGAATACGTGCTCGATGCGCTCCAATGCGGCGCGCTCGGTTATATCTCCAGCAGCGCCACCATGACCGATCTGCATACGGCGATTGTCAATGTGGCGCGTGGTCAGATGTACCTGACGCCGACCATCAAGCAGCAGGATATTCTGGCGCGGCTCAAGCCCAACAGCTAAGCGGCATTTCCTTTAAGGCAGGCAAACTTCTCTGCTCAGCGTTAAGATTTCCTCATAAGTGAATTTCATGAGGAGATTGCAAAATGCCTGTGACCGGAATTGATAAAAAAGTATTGACGCAGGTCTGCATCATTGTGCGCGATGTCGAGGCCAGCACCGCCCGCTATGCCGAAATTCTCGGCATTGATATGTCGCCCAATTTTCAGACCACCCTGCTCCACGATCACACCCATGCTACCTATTACGGTCAGCCGACCGACGCCCGCGCCCGCCTGAGTGCGCTTGATGTCGGTCATCTTCAGTTTGAACTGCTTCAGCCGCTCGAACCACCGAGCAGTTGGGGCGATTTCCTTGATCAGCACGGCGAAGGGATTCATCACGTCGCCTTTTTCGTCCCCAAAACTGAGGCTGCGGCTGCTTCCTTTAAGGACTTCGGCTATACCGTCACCCAGCAGGGCTTGTTCACCGGGCAAACCGGTATGTATACCTACCTCGACACGGATCGCGATTTGTCAGTCGTCGTCGAGCTTTTGGAGCATTTCGGCGGCAGTCCCGAACTCAACGGCGCACCCTTCCCCGCAGACAAAGGTCTTGGCACTGACATCATCTGTCAGGTTGGCATCATCGTCAGCGACATCGATCCCGCCGTCCAACGCTATGGCGAAGTCCTCGGACTCACTCCGTCGTGGCGGGAAACGACGCAGGGCTACGCCGTCAGCAAAGCCACCTATCATGGTCAGCCATCGGAAGCCACTGCCAAACTCGCCTTCTTCAGTACCGGGCAGGTGCAGATCGAACTAATCGAACCCGACAACCAGCCGAGTGTCTGGCGCGATTTTCTCGACCAGAACGGCCCCGGTGCACATCATATCGCCTTTCAGGTCGCCGACACGCAGCGCGCCATCGACTATCTGGCGCAGTTCGGCATTACCGTCTCGCAGCAAGGACTATACAGCGACGGCAGCGGCGTCTACACGTACATGGACAGCCAGCAGCAGCTTGGCACTACGATTGAGCTTTTGCAGAGCTTCAAGCGCTAGCCGCTTCACAGATGCTTACACCCAGGAGCAACGATGATCACCTTTGCTATCATCGGTACCGGTTGGCGCGCCGAATTCTACCTGCGGATTGTTGCCGCCTGCCCGGAAAAATTTCAGGTCGTGGGCATCGTTGGGCGGAACACCGCCAAAGCCACCGCGCTGGGCAATCGCTTCGGTGTACCGAGCTTCGACTCGCTTGAGACGCTCCTGCACGCGACACTGCCGCAGTTTGTGCTCGTCAGCGTCTCGCGTGGCGCTGCCCTGCCGCTCATAACGCAGCTTGCCGCGCTCGACCTGCCTATCCTCTGCGAAACGCCGTCCGGCGAGACGCACGACGATTTGCTCGCAGTTTGGGCGCTGGTCGAAGCTGGCGCGCGGATTCAAGTTGCCGAGCAGTATTGGGCGCAGCCGCACCATGCGGCGCGGCTGGCTTTCGCCCACAGCGGCAAACTGGGAACCGTCACGCAAGCGCAGGTCTCGTTCGCACATGGCTATCACGGCATCAGCCTGCTGCGGCGCTTCCTCAATGTCGCCTTCGAGCCAGTCACCATCAGCGCTACCCGTTTCACTTCGCCCATTATCGAAGGCCCCGGTCGCAGCGGCTTCCCCGGCGAGGAACGGATTCGATCTTCCGGGCAGACGATTGCGCAGTTTGATTTTGGCGACAGGCTGGGCATTTACGATTTCTGCGATGATCAGTATTTTTCGCAGATTCGCGGTCAGAGATTGCTGGTGCGCGGCGAACGCGGCGAAATTGTCGATCAGTCCGCCGTTTATCTGGCGGATTATCGCACGCCGATTCGCATTACTTTTGAGCGCCACAGCGCCGGGATCAACGGCAATCTTGAAGGGAATTATCTGAAGGGGATTCAAGCGGGTGAAAGCTGGGTTTATCACAATCCACTGACGCCCGCCGCCCTGCCCGACGAAGAAATCGCTATTGGCACCTGCCTGCTGCGAATGGCGGACTATGCGAGTAGCGGTACGCCCTTTTACAGCGCTGCCGAAGCCTGTCAGGATCGCTATCTTGACCTGCTCATGGCACAGTCACTTGACCAGCGCGCCCCGATTCGTTCACAGCCACAGCCCTGGCAAACAAGTGAGAGGCGTCGATAGGGACGCCCCACATGACTTATGCTTCGCTGATGTCTTCTTCATTCGGCGCAAGCCAGTACTTGCCGCCGCCGCGCTCGCGCCGCAGATAACCAAAGTCCACCAGGTCGCGGCGCAGGCTGACGAAATCGTGTTCGTAGACCGACTTCAGAATCGTATTGACTTCCGGCTCCGTATACAGCTTCTCCGGCTCGAACTTGGTCACCAGCCAGCGCAGCACCACCAGCCATTTCTTCTGTTTCGCCGGAATACGCACCAGCTTGCCATTGACGGTGTGTTCGCGCAGCACCTGCTGTTCTTCCTCATCCCAGCCCAGCGCCGCGATCCACTGATTATCCGAGACCACCGCATTATCCGGTTCCGGCGAAAGCTTATCGATCTCGTTGATCAGTCGCTTGAACTTTTGCAACCCGGCGCTGTTGGCGCGGTAAAAGCGCTGATTCCCCGCCATCCGCAGCGTGACCAGCCCCGCCTCACGCAGCTTGCTCAGGTGATGCGAAACCGTTGGTTCGCTCAATTCCACCCGTTCCGCCAGGTCACCGACCGTGTGTTCTTCGCGGTACAACTCCCACATCAGCGCCAGTCGGCTTTCGTCCGCCAGCGCCTTAAGCATGGGGATTAATTGATCCAGACTCCCTGCTGCCATAATCCAACCCTTACATCATCTAATTCCACGTCTATCAAATTAGATTCTTATCGAATTACTGATTTCTGTCAAGCCTGAATGGGGTAAGCCAATCGTCCGGCTTTACATGCGCTCGATTTGTGCTAGACTACCCGACGCTTAACCCATCGAGGAGAGATGATTAGACTGTGCGAATTCTGTTTTGCTGCTTGATCCTTGCCCTTGCCTCGGCGGCTTATCAGCCTGCTCAGGCGGACAATCCAACGCCCACGCCTTCACCGATGCTCCCTGAACTGCTTTTCATCACCAATACGCCCTACGCGACCACGCCGCTGCCCACCGCGACTCTTGCCGTAACTGCCCGCCCGACGCAACCCGCTTTCCCGACGCCAACGCCCGGAGCAAGCACCGATCCCAATGGTACGCCGCTGCCGACCTGGACGCCACCGCCTGCCGATCCGGCAGTTGAAATTGCCGATCACTATCACTTCCGCCGTCCAATCCCCAGCGACAACGTTAACTACGCCGACCGCACCTATCCCTACGGCGGCACCTCTGGCGGAAAATTGCAGGTGCATCACGGGATTGATCTGGTCAACCCGCAGGGAACGTTAATCCTCGCCGCCGGTGATGGCGTCGTCTACTACGCAGGCGACGATCTGACCACTGTCTTCGGCGCGTTCCCGAATTACTACGGCAATCTCGTCGTCATCCAGCACAACTTCAATTCGCCCGAAGGCCAGCCCGTTTTCACGCTTTACGGTCACATGAAAGAGACCCGCGTGCAAACCGGACAGGCCGTCAAAACCGGCGACGTGATCGGCATTGTCGGCGGAACAGGCATCGCGCAGGGGCCGCATCTGCACTTCGAAGTCCGCATTGGCGACCCGCACAACTTCGATGCCACGCGCAACCCTGATCTGTGGATTTATCCCTATCAGAAGTTCGGCACGCTGGCAGGACGAGTCACCGACGCCAACGGCAACCTGCTCTATCAGGCGTCGATTCAGGTGCGCTCAGCGACCGCGCGCCGCTATACCTGGAGCTATGCCGATAATTCAGTGCACGGCGACGACACCTTCCACGAGAACTATACGCTGGGCGATTTGCCAGCGAACTACTACGAGGTCAGCGTTAACGACGGTCAGCGCGTGCGCTTCCAGAAAATGATCTACATCTACCCCAACCGCACCACCTGGCTGGAAATTCAGCTTAACTAGCCGGGACGAACTTCACCTCGAACATCCAGGGCCACAGTTTGCCCGTCACCAGAAAGTCGTCCTGAACAGGATCGTAGGCGATCCCGTTCAGGACACCGCCCGACGGCAGCGCCGCCCGCTGTTCCGCCGTGATTAAGCCCGACGCATCGATCAGCCCCGTCGTTTGTCCGCTTGCCTTATCGATGCGCAGAATATTGTCCGTCTGCCAGACGTTGGCATAAATCACATCATCCACACATTCCAGTTCATTCAACTGGTCAATCGGCTTGCCTTCCAGCGTCACGTCGATTTTCTGAATCGCCGCCAGCGTATTCGCATTCCGCTGCGTGATCTGGCTGCTGCCATTGCTGGTGTACAGGTAGGTTCCGTCGTAGCACATACCCCAGCCTTCGTCATGATACGCAAACGCTTGCACCGGTTTCAGAGTCGTTTTGTCGAAGATAAAGCCAACCCCTTCCTGCCACGTCAGTTGAATTAGATAATCGCCCACCACCGAAATTCCCTCGCCGAAAAATTGCGCTGGCAGATTGATTTTGGTGATGATCGCGCCGGTTTCCGGGTTGATTTCGCGAATGGTCGATTGCCCGTAGCGTCCAGTGCTTTCGTACATGTGTCCATCAACCAGCGTCAGCCCTTCCGTGAAGGCCGTTGGATCATGCGGGCGCGTTGAAATCACCTCTGGTACGAGGTGTTCGAGCGGCAGAACGACAACCTGTGTCGCTTCAGCCGTCGCTTCGCCGGTCATTTCCAGCGTCGCCGACGGCGCAGTCGGTTCGTCCGTCGATTGAGCCGCAGCGATAAATGGATTCAAGGCCAGTGTCAGTAACACGACCAACATCAACTTTTTCAGCACATCAGCGCGCAAAATAGCCTCCGCAAGAATGTTTTAAGCGCCGGATAGCTTAGCACCCAATCGAGACACCTACCAATTTCAGAAACAAAAAGACCGACATTGCTGTCGGTCATTTCGGAGTTCTTATTTCGGCCTTACGCCTTCAACTGCTCCAGGTAGTGCTTGCGGAACTTCGCCACCTTCGGCGCGATGATCACGCGGCAGTAGCCCTGATTAGGATGGTGCGCGAAGTATTCCTGATGATAGGCTTCGGCGGCATAGAACGTATCAATCGGCGTGACTTCGGTCACAATCGGCGCATTCCACAGATGCGAGGCGTTCAGTTCGGCAATCGTCTGCTCAGCCGTCGCCTTCTGCTCTGGCGAGTGATAGTAAATCGCCGAGCGATACTGCGTTCCCACGTCATTCCCCTGCCGATTCAGCGTCGTCGGGTCGTGAATGGTGAAGAACACATTCAGAATATCGCGGAACGAGACCACGCTGGGGTCAAACTTGATCTGCACGACTTCGGCATGTCCGGTCGTACCGCTGCAAACCGCCTCATACGAAGGATTGCGTGTTGTACCGCCCGCATATCCTGAAACCACATCCGTGACGCCCTTAAGCTCATCGAAAACGGCTTCCAGGCACCAGAAACACCCACCTGCCAGGGTCGCTATTTCAGTCGTCATTATGAACCTTTATCTCTAGGATTTCCTGCTCATATCTACATAGATTAGACGCTTTATCTTGCCAGATCATTACAGCTTTATATGAGAATCATCAGTATTTCAAGTCAGAAGCTGACCCTTAACCCAGCCCGATCATGATCACGCCGAAGACGATAATCCCCGCGCCGATCAAACGCCGCCGCGTATCACCTTCCGCCAGCAGCCGCGCGCCGAGGATCGTCCCGATGAGCACGCTGCTTTCACGCATCGGCGCGACATAGCTCACCGGGCTGAACGAGAGCGCCGTCAGCACCAGAATATACGCCAGTGGCGCAAGAATCGATACCGCAATCACCCGGTAGCGATGATCGCGCCATTCGCGCTGTACGCCTGCCCAGCGCGGTTGGATCACCGGAATCAGCACAACGCTGTGGATGAGGCTCACACCCCAGTTGAGCAGCAGCGGCGGCACATAATAATCCGAAACCGCCTGCTTATCCCACAGGGTATAGCTGGCAATGGTCACGCCTGTCAACAGTGCGAGGGCAACACCGCCAGTCGAGCCTGCCATCCTCAGCTTGCGCGGATCGCCCGTCAGGAAGAAAACACCCGCCACAATCAGCATCGCCCCGCTCACGGCTAATGGGGTCGGGCGTTCGCCGAAAAAGATCACGGCGGCAATCGTTGCGAGCATCGGCCCCGTGCCGCGTGCCAGCGGATACACCAGCGACAGATCCGCTATCTGATACGCACGCGTCAGCAGTAGTAGATAGACCAGTTGCAGCGCCGACGACACGCCGATGAAAATCAACTGCGGCGCACCCAGCTTGACCTCAGTCGTCAGAAACAGAACCACAATCAGCGGTGCGTAAATAATCGCGGCGATTACACTGTAGAGCCAGACGAAGGTCACGCCACCGTAACAGCGCTTGGCGGAGAAATTCCAGGTTGCGTGTAGCAGAGCAGCGCAAAGAACGAGGATGATTGCCAGTGCGGACACCTAAGACCTCCTGAGCTGTTGATGTGATCGCCCGCATCAACCCGACCCTACAGCGCCGCAGTATCATAGCGCGAGCCAGTTCTTAAACAATATTTAATCATTCTCCGCGTGAGAATATTGCCATTTTAACAAATTTAACGTATTCTTAAAATATCCTTAAATATCGACAGTCTGTGCAGATGATTTTGCTCGTTGTGATTTTTATTCTTATTTTTGGCTATGGTTACATGAATGGTCATGTCGTCTCGGCGACGATTGTCTCAAGCGTAGTCTCTTCACACGCCATAAACATACGTGAAGCCTTTTGGCTCGCGGCGATCAGCATGTTCATCGGCCCGTTTTTACTTGGCACGGCAGTCGCGAACACCATCGGCGCGCAGTTGATCGCTCCACAAGCGACGACCCTCCCGGTCATCAGTGCAGCCCTGATAGGCACAATTCTCTGGAGCAGCATTACTCTGTGGCTCAAAATCCCAGTCAGCATCTCGCAGGCGTTGGTCGGAGGGCTGATTGGCGCGTCGTGGGCAGGCTTTGGGCATGACGCCATATTACAGGCGGGCTTGATGAAAGCGCTGCTGGGCCTGTTCATATCGCCGATACTTGGACTCGTGGTGAGCTATCTCGTCATCAAGCTGAGCTATCGGGCGCTGGCGCACGCCTCCCCGCATCTGAATCTCTGGCTCAAGCGTTCGCAGATTGCACTCTCGATCCTGTTGGCGCTCGCGCTGAGCGCAAACGACAGCCAGAAAATCATGGGGGTACTAATCCTCTGCCTGATCGCCAGTGGCTACTTGAAAGGATTCACTGTGCCGCCCTGGGTTATTTTGTTCAGCGCCACCTCAATTGGATTGGGGTCACTGGTCGGCAGCAGGCGATTGATTCACACCATCGGTGGCAAATTCTATAAGGTTCGACCAATTCACGGCTTTAGCACGCAGTTCGCGTCAGATCTTGTTCTGTTTGGCGCTGCCGTGCTTGGCACACCCGTCAGTGGTTCGCAGATTATTACCTGCGCGGTCGTCGGTGCGGGTAGTGCTGACCGGATTCAGAAAGTTCGTTGGGCAGTCCTCCGCAACATTCTCATCGCCTGGGTTCTGACGATCCCTCTTTCGGCGCTGGTAAGCGCGCTTGGCTACGTTTTGACGAAAGGATTGACAGCATGAGTGTCGTCACGTCGCTTCAGGGTGGATTTCGCACCTGGTTCCAGCACAAGCCCAACCGTTTTATCGAACGAATGCAGACGCAGGCTTTCATCGTCACATTAGGGACGCAGGCGCTCGTCGATTACATGGAAAATCCCAACAAAAAAAATGCAATCCGTGTGCGCGAACTGGAAAAACAGGCCGACGAGGAACGCCACCGCCTGATCGATGAACTCAACCGCACCTTCGTTACACCAATTGACCGCGAAGACTTGTTCGCCCTCTCGCGCGCAATTGACGATGTGCTGGATTATGCCTACTCGACCACCAACGAAATGGACATCCTCAGCGTCACGCCGACGCTGCATCTGCGCAGCATGGCGCAGCTTCTCGCCGACACAGCGCTTGAAATCTCCCGCGCGATGGCAAGTCTCGAACAACAGCCTAGCGCCGCCGGAGATCACGCCATGCACATCAAGGCGATTGAGAATCGCATGGAAACCCTGTATGCTGAAGCGCTTGCCAGCCTCTTCAGCGAGCCTGATAATCTCAAAGAAGTCGTCAATATGCTCAAGCTGCGCGAAATCTACCGCCATATGTTCCATGCGGTCGGTAGCGCAGAACAAGCCGCGAATATTATCGGCGACATTGTGATCAAATTTTACTAACTTTTCTCCCAATCCATTTTCATTTTCCCGCACCTCTGTGCTATCATAATTTTTATTGAGATCGTGACGAGACGAGGGTGCTATGGCAGCAAATGTCGACGCAATGGTGAACGAAGGCGTCAATGCTTTCAAAGCCGGACGCAAAGAAGAAGCCCGCGCGCTTTTGCTGAAGGCTACCGAACTCGATCCGTATAATGAACAGGCGTGGCTCTGGCTCAGCGGCTTGATGGATGGCCCAGATGACCAGCGCACCTGCCTCGAAAACGTGCTCGCAATCAACCCCGATAATGAGCGTGCCAAGCAGGGTCTGGCCTACCTCACGGGGACAACCTCGGCGGGCAATACCTCACCCTTCGCTGCCGGTACGCCGCCGCCTTCAGTCCCGCCCAGCAGCGCGCCCACCAGCGTCGAATGGGGAGCCAGCGACTCGCCAGCCATGCCTGCCGCCTGGAATCGCCCTGCACCTGTCGAACCAACGCCTGCCGCGCTTGATGACTGGGTCTCAAATCTGAATTTATCCGCCAATGATGCTCCGGCGGGCGGGACATCAGCATTTGGCAACTCAGCTTCGCTGCCTACGGCGGTCCCATCGCCCTTCGGCGATTTCGATGTCGATGACGAAACCTTCGGCGATGGGCCATTCAGCGCCTCCCCCCTCGATCTCGGCGACGATGAGCCTGCTGACCCACCGCGACGCAGCCCTGCGCCGCCTTCGACCCCACGAACGACACCGCCTGAACGCCGTCGCCGCCAACCACGCGACAACGGTTCGCTCCTGCGTGAAACGAAGGCGGAGGAAAAGGTCGATACTGGTGAAAGCGTCATGTTCGGCTACATTCCGCCGGAAATCGCCGCCACCCGCCTCCCCGGCACCCATGAAAGCACGCCCACGCTGCTGACGATTGGCGTCGTCATCATGGTACTGCTGAACCTGGCACTGGCAGTTGTCGTCATGATGGGCATTTTGACCTGATCCATGCTGGACACCGTGCCGTCCGCTGTGTTAAAATAACGCGCAATTCGACAAACCCGTTTTACGAGAGGAGCTGCGGCCTTTGACCGCCGCGCAGAACTTATGGCTAATCACAAATCAGCAATCAAGCGCATTCGCCAGACCATCAAGCGCCGTGACTACAATCGTGCCTATGTCAGCCGCGCCCGTACCTTTGTCAAGCGGGCACGTATCGCTATCGCCGGAAGTGACGTGAAAGCCGCCGAAGAAGCGACTCGTCTCGCCATTCAGGATCTCGACAAGGCCGCCAGCAAGGGCGTCATTCACAAGCGTAATGCAGCGCGCCGTAAGAGCCGCCTCATGAAGCAGTTGAACGCCAGCAAGAGCAGCTAACGCTTTTCAATACGCTAAACTAAAAATCGGCCTATAAAGGCC
>DAOUCB010000062.1:0-3798 GCA_034432495.1 Anaerolineae bacterium
TCCTTGAACGCGCGCGCTAAAACATGATGCACACCGGGGTTGCCGTTGACGGTTGGCGGCCCCTCATAAGTGACGTAGAGTGGCCCGCCTTCGCGCTCTTCCATCGAGCGCTCGAAGATGCGGCTCATGCGCCAGAAATCAAGCTGTTCGCGTTCCAGCTTTTGGATATCGACCTTCGGGTTGACTGCCTTAAACATGATTACCCTCCATAGCACGCTTTGATGAATTGAATTGCGAAGATTAGCGGCGTATCGAGGGGGTAATCGACCGGGGCGTGAGACAAAACCTCAGCACCACCGCACCTCCTTAGATTGGCGTCCAACAAACGGAAAACACGCCTCAATTATCGCCTAAAAAGGCGTTTTCGGGTAGGGGGATTAAAAAAAGCGCGCCCTTAAGCACGCCCCTCACGATAAATTAGACGATATTTTGTCGCTTTTCTTACGTTTTTCGACGGATGCAGACAGCAGCCCGAATTACTGCGGCCCTGTGCCAAGCCAGTAGACTTCGCGGTTGATTTCAATCTGAGGCGTGCCGTCTTTGGTGTAGCTGATCAGGCTCCACCACTGCTCGTTGAAAATCGAAAAGTTCATTTTCCCGTCGCAGCGCGCCACAACTGAATTGACGACCGAGAGATTCGGGTCAACCGCGCGACTCTCGCCGCAGCCCAGCGGCACGATCCGGCAGACGCCCCCATTGTCCTGCACATATTTGACCAGTGTGCAGGCATCCCCGGTTGAAGCATATTTCCAGTTATCCACGCCGTAGGCAGCGCTCGTGTGACTCGTTTCCGTCAAATCAGGCGGAATCGGTGGCAGCGGTGGTGACACCACCGCGAACAGCACACTCAGCACGTTCGTGCCTACATACAAGGCCAGTAACAGCGCCGCAATCAACAGAATAATCGCCAGCAGCGGCGGTCGACCGGGCTTCTCAGTTTCCTGAGGGGTTATTTCTGCCATTGCTGCTCATATTTGACAATTGTCAAGCCCTTCGCGTTGAAGAAGGGATCGGGATTTTCCTGACCAGGATAAATATCGACCTGTGTAAACTGGCTGGTATTGAAACCAGAGTTATCGAACATGCAGCGGAAAATATAGGGCGTGATATTCGGGTTCGTTTCTGACCCCGGCGCATTACCCGTCGCGGGCAGCCGTACACACCCCTGATCACTGTTGCCGTAATGCTCGACCATCTTCTGCTGGTAATAACTCGCGACTTTTTCGGGTGTGTCGGAAACGCGGTAAAAGACATTGCGGGACGTCGCTTTTTCGTCGCTCATCCCCCAGTAGACCGAATTAGGGTATGGCGCTATATCGAGCGGCGCACGGTGTGCCGCCTGATCCGTCACATAACTCACGACTGCCCCAATGATCAGCAGTATACCGACAAATGCGGCGATTAAGCTTATACGAACGATGGACAAACCACCTCTGCGATTCATGCGTTCAAGTCCCCTGCCCCTGGTTCAACATCTCGCGCACATCCAGCATCAGCGCCGCGCCATAAGGTGTCTCGCGGAAACGTTCAGCAGTCGCCTCCCAATACGGCAGACCGGACAGCACCACATCGAGCGCTGGTGGTTCTGCCTCTCCCAGGCGAAAGAGCAGGTAACTGACCATCAGCGCGCGCTGGGGTTCCTCCCGGCATCCATCCGATGCGCAGGCCGCGCGCAGTGCCGTTATTGCTTCTTCCCTTTGGTTCAGGCGATAGTAGGCTTCCCCTAGATCCGCCTGAACAACAGCAGGCGCACCCACCTCCAACGCACGAAGAATCGCGTCGATAGCCTCGGCGTAACGTCCTTCTGACAGCAGTGTACGCCCAAATCCATATAAGGAGAAATAACGTTCCGGCGCTTTGTCAACGGCTTCTGACAAAACGATTTCACTCTCGCGAAGCTGTCCCAGTTGACGGTACGTATTTCCCAGCAGCGTCAGCGTGCGCGCGTCTGCTTTCGAACGCACACTTTCCAGCAGGTCACGCGCCGCTGTCAGGTCGCCCTCCATATACAGCCGCTGCGCCCGCGTGAACGGCGAAATCATGCCCCGGTTGCCCCATAGCACCGTCACTTCCAGCACGATCACGAGCGCGCCCAGGCCGACCAGTATCGGCACACGCACATCTTCTGGCGCAATCAGCGCAACAATCAGCGCAACCAGCAGCAGCAGCACACCCAGGATAAACGCAATCTGTGTGGGACGTTCCCATCCGCGAAAGTCGCCGCGCAGCCGCCTAATCAGCCAGATCATCTGTTTTCAACCCAGGTTGCCCGCGTCGGCATCGGCAATCGCCTGCTCAATCGCTGAAATTTCAAAGCGGAGCGCCTGCCCGTAAGCTGTCCCTTCGAGCGCCCCCAGACCGGCCTTCCACGTCCCTAAACCGTCGCGCGCGCTCATCATCTTCGCAGTGGCGCGTACCGCTTTCTTGCTCTCTCCTGCCGCCTGATAGGCATTCGACAGATGATAGTAAACGCGCACACCATACGGCGCGGGCATGGCGTGCTGCGCTGCCCGCTCGAACGACTGCGTTGCGCTTGTCTGCTCACCCGCGAAACGCTGTGTGAAGCCCAGTTCCGCCCAGATGATCGGTTGTTCGGGGTCGAGCGCCGCCGCTTGCAGCAGCGTTTGGGCTGCGCCGTCATAGGCGGCCTGCATTCGATAGCCGTTGGCGAGGGTGATATAAGCAGCCGGTTCGCTGGGGTAAAGCTGGACGGCGCGGTCGGCGGTCGCCTGCGCTTTGGCAAGCTGCCCCGTATAGGCATACGCGCTCGTCAGCAGCATCAGCACTTCCGAAGTTTCCTTGCCTTCGTGGATCGAGCGTTCCAGCAGCGGAATCGCGTCACGGAAGCGGAAGGCTTCGATCAGGCGGTAGGCATCGCCGTAGCCCGACCCCTGCGCCCGCGTCTGTCGCGCCAGCATCACGCCAATCAGCGTAAACCAGAACACGAACATCAGAGCAGCGAGGCACAGTCCGCCGAGCGCCACCAGCACGAACGGCGAAATACCCGCAAATTCCATCGGCACGATGAAATACTGCGCCACCAGCGCGCCGATGAAGACGACAATTCCCAGCACCGCCAGCACGACGGTGATATAAATGGCGATGACCCAACGACGGCGGCGTTCCATTTCTAGAGCCTGTTATGAACTTCTTGGCTGAATTTCCCCTCACCCTGGACGCTGGCGCGTCCTGTCCCTCTCCCATGCAATCGGGGACAAGGACTGGATTTTCTCCCTTTCTCCCGAACTTGTTCGGACACACGCCTTGCGTGGGAGAAAGGGAAGCTGACCTGTTCTTGGTCAGCAGGGATAGAGGGGTAGAAAAAATGCATAACTGCCTCTAGAAACTCATTTCACGCGTGCGCCAATGCCATCACGTCCATCTGGCCCGCTGCGAGTTCCGCTGCCGCTTCCACGTCGTTCCCCAGCACGGCGCGCAGCGTTTCCGCTTGCTCGTTCTGGAGAATTTTCTGCCATTCTTCCAGCCCATTCTTCAGCTTGCGAATCTGTGCAACAGCCGCTTCAGCGCTCGCTGTATCGTCCAGCCGCGCCGACGCCCGCGCCAGATACAGATAGATCAGCAGGCGGTGACGCGCATCCGGCACTTTGAGCGCCAGCGCTTTTTCGAGGTGCTCGATCACCTCGCTCGAATGTTCCAGTCGATCTTCGATCATGCCGAGGTTATAGAGCGCGACCCACTCATTCGGCGCAAGTTTGGCGGCGACCAGTCCGGCGCTGAGCGCTTTGTCGTAATCGCCTGCCTGCAAATAGACCTCCGCCAGTCCGTTGTAAGCCACCG
>DAOUCB010000063.1:0-35571 GCA_034432495.1 Anaerolineae bacterium
TGTCTTGTCTTTCTCCCTTTCTCCCCGTTTGCGTGGGAGAAAGGGAAGCTGACCTTCACTTGGTCAGCCGGGATAGAGGGGTTGTAGGCACGCCTCGCCCGTTTTGTGCCGATGGAATTGTTTTGGTAGGGGCGCACGCACGTGTGCGCCCTGTTCTTTCTCCCCTCGCCTATGGCTGAGGAGAGGACATCGTTGTAAAATGCCAAAAATCTTCCCGTGAACGGTTTTGTTTTTCTCCCCCTCCTTGAATTCGGGGAGGGGGTCGGGGGGTGGGGTCGAGCGAGAAATTTCCCCGAATGCACATCATCTTGTAAAACGTGTCCTCTCCTCCCCTCGCCTATGGAGAGGGGTCGGGGATAGAGGGGTAAGGAGGCATATGTACCAACGACTGGAATCAGCATTCAATCACTTACTCCGCGCCGCACAGGACAGACCCAGCAAAGGAACGCTCGGCTACACCATAGAGGGTGTCTATCAGGTGACCGTCGCCGAGAACGCGGCGAAATATTACGTGCGCTTCGCCGAGGGCAATTTCGCGCAGGTTTACCACCGGGGGCGGGTCGCGCCAGTGCCGGATTTGCCCGTCGAGGTGGGGACGGACAGCGCGGGCAATGCCGTGATCTTGGGCGGTGACCCGGATCGCGTCGGCCTGTTCGACGGATCGCACGAGGTCGGGCCGCACAGTCACGCACGCGGGACGGGGCTGGAATTTCCGGTCGATTTGCGCCTGCTGACCCCCGTCAAGGCCGCGCCGCTCGGTGGATTGCAGGTCGGCGTGGCGCAGGGCGCATACCTGCATGGCGGATCGCTGCGCTGGTGGGGCAGCGGCGCGATCACGCTGACCGCGCCTGCCAGCGCGAATCAGTGGCGCTGGACGCTGATCGGCCTTGACACAGAAGCCGGAACACTGGTCGCCGTCAACGGATCGGCGCAGGTGGTGACCGCACCGCTCGACGCGGCGACCATTCCGGCGCTGGTCACGGGTGGCATTATTCCGCTGGCGGCGGTGCGCGTCCGCAGCGGGCAGACCGAACTCGACGACGATGATTTCGAGGACTTGCGCTGGCCTGTCGGCGGGCGCGGCACAAGCCTGATCATCGTGCGCGAGGAGCAGGCGCAGAACACCAGCGCCGGAACCTTCACCAGCGGCGCGTGGCAAACCCGCGCGCTCAATCTCAAGGCCAGCGACCCCGATAACCTCGCCAGTTTGAGCGCCAGCCAGATCACGCTGGCTGCGGGGACCTATCGGCTGCGCGCCAGCGCGCCAGCTTTCGCAGTCGGGGCGCATCAGGCACGCTGGCAGAACGTCAGCGACGGCACGACTGTGCTGCTGGGAACGTCCGAGTTTGCCGACACGAGCGCGCCTGCTCAGACGCGCAGCCTCGTCGCGGGGCGCTTCACCCTCAGCACGAGCAAGACATTCGAATTGCAGCATTGCTGTGCCACCACCCGCGCCAGCGATGGTTTCGGCACGGCGGCGAATTTCGCAGCCGAATGTTACGCGGAGGTGGCGTTATGGCGGGAGTGAAGCACACATGCTGAGACAACCGAGGCCGCTAGTTCCTTATACCTTTCCGTTTACGGGGCAGTCCTACGCGCAGCGGATCATCAATACCCAACACGCCCACCTGATCGGCTACTGGAAACTGGACGAGACGAGCGGGTCGAATGCGGCAGACAGCAGCGGTCAGGGGCAAACCGCGACCATTGCCGGGGCAAGCCTGAATGCCGCCACCTTTCTGGAAGGGTCGCCCATCCCGTTTTTTGATGGCAGCAGCGACTATGTAGCGCTGCCCGCTTCATTCCTGTCGCTGCTGAATACGGCGGAAGGAACGATCAACCTGTGGGCAAAGTTTGATGCGGCGACGTGGGTGGACGGAATCACGCGCTATGCCTTTATTGTGCAGGTAGACGCGGGCAATCGCATCCGCATCCTCAAAACAGCGACCAGCAATCAATTGTCGTTCAACTATGCGGCAGGGGGCGCATCGCAGGGGGTGAGCGTCACCCTCAGCGACACCACTTTCCTGATGTTCACGCTGACGTGGTCAAAAAGCGCGGATCAGATGAAAGCCTACGTCAACGGTGCTCAGACAGGAACGACGCAGACGGGACTCGGCTCCTGGGCGGGAAGCCCTTCAATCTACTCGATCAGCCTGTCAAGTTCGAGCAGCGCCTTCCTGGGGAATTTGGGACAGGTCGCGCTGTGGAATACGCCGCTCAGCGCAGACGAAATCGCGGCACTGGCAGCCGTTTAATCAATCAAATAGGGAGATCAAATCACAATGGCAAACATCCTCAAGATTGCACCGAGCAACTCGACCGGCAGCCGTGTCATCACGGCGATTGATCAAATGCGGCAGGGCGTCGGCACGCTGCGCGAACTCGATGGCCTGCGCGCCAACGCCATCGGCACGTCGCAGACCGAAATGAAGTCCGTCTTCGGCACGGCGACCACCGACGACGCCCAGGGGCTAAGCGACCGCTGGAGCGCGTTTCTGACGGCGCTCTATGACCCGAATAATGGCGCATACAGCCACTTCGCGCTGCTGCGTGACCTGATTGAAGCGGTCAGTTACGAAACCGCTTAAGCGAAAGGAGGCGGCATGAGTGCTTCAGACGCGTTACCAATCCCGCGCAAAAACACGGCCTATCGGGTCTATTTTCCGATTCTGAAGAACGACGGATCGCTTATCACCGGCTGGACGAGCGCGGCGGCGACCCTCAGCAAAGACGGCGGCACATCTGCCAGCGCCACCAATGCGCCGACCGAGATCGCTTCGTCGTGGGGCATCGGCTGCCTCGATTTGACGGCGACGGAGATGAATGCCGACGCCGTCATCGTCAAGGCGACGGTCACCAACAGCAGTGCCTTGCCGCAGGTGATCGTCCTCTATCCCCAGGAAGCGGGCGACATTCGTGTTAACCCGACCTACTGGAACGACAGCGCCGTCGCCACGCCCGACGCGGCAGGCTACCCGAAAGTCACGGTCAAGGCAGGCACAGGCACAGGCGAAATCGACCTGACCAGCGGGCAGGTCAAAGTCGCCTCCAACAACGACAAAACCAACTATCAGTTAGCCGATGGCGCGATCACGGCAGCGAAAATCGCGACCGACGCCATCGGCTCGGCCCAGCTTGCCGCCAGCGCTGTCAGCGAAATTGTGGACGCGATGGACGCTGACAGCACGCAGTTGGCGCGCATCGCTGCCAAAACCGACCTGATCGCGGCAGACAACGTGACAACCATCGCCCCGCTCGATCCCGTCAGCGGCGATCTCACGCTCGTGCGCGGGGACGATTACACCGTCAGCAGCGGGCGGGCGCTGCCCACCTGGTCAAGCGACGATTGGACGGTTTACGATCTGCTCGATGCCGAGTCGGTCAGTTTCCGGGCGCGCAGCCGTTACAGCGAAACGGTTTTCGAGACAGCGGCAGCCGTCCTGAGCGCTACCAGCGTCCGCGTCGAACTCACCTCGGCGGAAACGGGCGCGTTTGCGGTCGGTCACGATTCATATACCTTCGATTTGCAGGCAACGCTGGCGACGGGCGATGTGGTCACGCTGGCGCAGGGACACCTGTCTGTTCTCGCGGACGTTCGCTAGTTCATTTCACCTGAAGATGCGTGCAAGTTACGGTTTGGAGGCGATCATTGTCAGGCTCAGGCCCAGCAGCCAGTGTGCGGGTTCAAGGCTCAGCCGCCGCAGCAGCGGCGGCGTCCAGCGCCAGACTGAGCGAAACCGTCCAGTGAGCACTGGTGCGGGGATTGTCCCGTTTAATTGCAGTTCGAGATCGGCGGGGAATAAGACCTTGGGACGCAGGCCGCTTGCTCGTGCGGCACGTCGATATTCCGCCAGAGGATAGATGTGTTCGTTCATCCCGGCGTCTTTCGCGGCACGCCCAAACTGCTCGCTGGAGCCTGCTTTACCCAGAACAGGTTCGCTGGTAAGGACAGCGCAGCCACCTGGCTTCAGGACGCGGCTGATTTCGGAAAAAGCGGTGTGCAAATCATCGGCATGATGCACTGAGGCACTAGAAAAGACCACGTCGAAGCGTGAGTCCACAAACGGCAGCCGCGTCATGGTTGCCGCCACGCGGTCAAAATAGACTCCGGTTGCAAACTGTGCCTCAGCGTCGCGTAATGCGCTCGTAGACAAATCCAGGGCGATGGCGCGGGCGTGGCGCTGCGCGATCATGCGCGTACTCCAGGCGGTTGAAGCGCCCAGGTCGAGCACAAAGGAATTCTCAAGCCGAACCTGAGCCAGTCCCTGCTCGGCGTTCGCTGCGCGCGACGGCCATTTCGATGGATTGGGATGATCGTTCAGGTAGGGTCTTTGGCGTTCAGCTTCCCAGTGATAGCGCAGGTTCTCACGGGCTAATCGTTCCGTTTGCGTTTGTTTGTCGAGCGGCGGGAGGAGTTCAGCTACTCCGTCGATGATAGTGTATTTGTGCTGCCCGGAAGCAGAGGTTAGCAGTCCCCAGGTCACTTCCTGATCCGTTTCTTTCAGCACTTGGAGGGTGAGCGACTCACGGGTTATGGGACAGCATAGATCGCCCACAAGCTCTTTGCGCACTTACGTCCTCCTGAACTATTGTCTATCGCTCGATTTTATCACCTCGGATAAAGATAACCATATTCGGCGTCTTTGGCGTAGCAACATCTCTCGTTCAGAGAAGATGTGTGGTAATCAGACCAAAGATCACGCGATTCTCGTAAATTTCGTAAGTTGCGCGTGCGCGGAATCGATTTCTGAGGTTTAATAGTTAACAGGAGGTTAGAATCTGGTAAAGGGAAAGTATAGGAAAAAAAGGACGACTTATGACCGATCTGCTCGACTACCTGCGCGGCGATGGCCGGCTCTATGAACTCGTCAATAACCTGGGCAGCGCTGAAGTTGCTCAAACGCAAACCGAGTCGAACAACGTGTTCTTCCATGTGAAGAACAGTCAGTGGGAAGAACTCTGGGCAGATGACGTGTTCATCTACCGGGGGACTGACACGTCACCGGGGAATGGCGAACTCTACATCCTGAGCGAGAATAATCACTACGGCAGCGCCTGGGTTCCCCGCTTTTTCGATGTTGGGCAGGTCTTCCGGCGCTCGACCAACGTAATCTGGCGGCGCAAGGATAATGGTCAGTCCATTCCCAGCAAGCCAACGGCGGTGGCGGTGACTTACCTGCGCTTCGAGCGCATCTACAGCCAACTGACCTTCCAGAGCGGAATTCAGCTTCAGGATGTGGTCGAACTGCACGCGCTGCTCGACAACGGCGGCAAACCCGCTTCCTCGCCCTGGGAGAAATACTTCTACGCCAGAGGCTACGGGCTGGTGGCGTTTCAGGATATGCTTGGCGGCTTTACCTCGTGGATCGCCCAGAAGTTCACGCCGGAGATCATGCCGCAGCGCGTGCGCGAGAAAGTGAGCTGGCTCGTGCCGCTGCAAAAGCGTTACTACCTGCCTGCGCCGCCGCAAACCACCGCCAGCGGGCAGTTCACGGCGACCGCCATGAACGCGGCCTGGACGAATATCCGCTCGTACCCGAACGATTACGCGAAAGACATCGGCGACCTGAATAAGGGCGACGTGGTGACGCTCTTTACGCCGGAAACCAGCGACGGTTGGGTGATGCTTCAAAAAGACGGGCTGACGGGCTGGTCAGCGCGGAAGGCCGCCGGGGTCGTGTTTGCGGCATCCGACGGTGCGCCGACGCCCAACCCGCCGCCGCTGCCCACCGTCACGCCGATGGGAACGTATACGCTCACGCAACTGCCTTCCAACTGGGTCAACGTGCGCGATTACCCGAACACCGACGGTAATGACATCGGTGATTTGCATAAGAACGATGTCGTCACGCTTTATACGCCGGACGTGAATGGCTGGGTCTATGTGGACGATGGCAGTGTGCAGGGCTGGGTTTCGCGCCAGAACGGCGCGGTTGTCTTCACGGTGACGGACAGCACGCCGACCACGCCGCTCCCGCCCGACAATCTGCCGGAGCTTCCGACGATCAAGCCTGCCGGAACCTTCACGCTCACGAAAATGCCCTCGACCTGGGTCAACGTGCGCGCCTATCCTGATCTGGTCGGGACAGATGTTGGCGATCTGCATAAAGGCGACTCGGTCACGCTCTACACGCCAGAGGTCAACGGCTGGGTTTTTGCCGAAATGGGCAGCGTGCGCGGCTGGGTCTCGCGCCAGAACGGGGCGGTCGATTTCACGCCGCTCAACGGCAGTGCGCCGCTGCCGCATGACGATTTGCCTGAACTGCCCGCCACCACGCCAATCGGCGTCTATACGCTGACGAAAATCCCCGCCAAGTACGTCAATGTGCGGGCGTATCCCAACAATCAGGGTGCGGATGTGGGCGATCTGCATCTGGGCGATCTGGTGCAGTTGTACACGCCGGAAGTTGATGGCTGGGTGCTGGTGCAGAACGAGAGCGTGCGCGGCTGGGTCTCGCGCCAGAACGGCAAGGTCGATTTCTCGGCGGCGACGGCAGCGCAGCAGGTCATCCTCAACGCCGACGCCGCCAGTGTCTCGAAAGCGGCAGCGCCGAATGCCATCGTCCCGGTGGATAACTATGGCAGCGGGGCAGCCGCGCCGGAACCTGTGGCCGATGGGCAGTTTAGCTCACGGGAAGACGCCATTCGGATGCGCGAAGCCTTCCTGCACGTCGAAGAAGGCGCGCGCAAGGTTCGCACCGAACTCGAACGCCTGATCGGGCGCATGAAATAACGAGATCATCTGTAGGGGCGAGGCTAGGTGAACCGAAGGTTCACACCCTCGCTCGTTTTCTCCCACCCAGGACATCTTCGTAGGGGCGACCTGCCAGGTCGCCCTTTTTCCAACCCACAAAACATCTATCGTCGGGGCGAACCCGTGTGTTCGCCCTTTTCATTTCCAACCCAACCCATCCGTTTCTACACAGGGCGCTTCTGTAGGGGCGAGGCACGCCTTGCCCGTTTCTCCATACACGGCACATTTTCGTCGGGGCGACCTGCCAGGTCGCCCTTTTCATTTCCAACCCAACCCATCCGTTTCTACACAGGGCGCTTCTGTAGGGGCGAGGCACGCCTCGCCCGTTTTCTCCCACCCAGGACATTTTCGTAGGGGCGACCTGCCACGTGCGCCCGTTTTCACCCACGCGAAACATCTATTGTAGGGGCGCACCCGTGTGTGCGCCCGTTTCATTTCCAACCCAACCCATCCGTTTCTACACAGGGCGCTTCTGTAGGGGCGAGGCACGCCTCGCCCGTTTCTCCATACACGGCACATTTTCGTCGGGGCGACCTGCCAGGTCGCCCTTTTTCCAACCCACAAAACATCTATCGTAGGGGCGGACGGCTGTCCGCCCTTGCCTTTGGAGGGGCGAGGCACGCCTCGCCCGTTTTTCCTACACGGCACATTTTCGTCGGGGCGACCTGCCAGGTCGCCCTTGTCCTTTGTGTTCGTGTTTCTTTGTCGGGGCGAACCCAGGCAAACTTGTTTGCACGTTTGCCATCGCTTTTACGAACCGCGCGTCACGTTTCCACGACCTCTTGTTGTTGGAACACGGGGTCGTTTTATTTTTCGCAACATACCCCGGACAATCCGGTCGCGTAGTCTGAGAGACGCCACGCGACCGGATCATCCCGGAAGGGAACAACGGGGTATTTCGGCAACAGAACCGGAAGAGAACAATGGAGACCAAAATGATCGACAATATCAACATTCGACCCCTCATTACCCCCCTCATCGCGCTGCTCAAAAGCCGCAAGGTGATCGTCAGTTTGAGCGCCTTGCTCATGAATTTCGTCGTGGCAGCGCTGCCCGATCTTCAGCCGTTTCGAGGGGAACTGATGACGGTAATCACGGGGCTGGCGCTGGGGCTAATCGGCGGAATCGCCTACGAGGACGCCGCTCGCGCGGGACGTGATGCCGGGTCACTGCCACCGATGAGCAATGCCGACCTGATCAAACTGCTGCTCAGCGACCTGATCGACAGCATCAGCACCAATCTCAACGGGCAGACGGTGATCACACTGAAGAAGTAGGCATCAAGGCAAGCGTTTTGATGGCAGGAGTACACTGTGTTCCTGCCGTTTTTTTGCCTCCTTGATTGGGGTGATCCTCTCTCTTGCAAAGCACAACAAATCAGCTATACTTAATGATAGCTTCGGGCAGTTAGCTCAACTGGTAGAGCATCCCTTTGACGTGGGGAAGGTTAGAGGTTCGAGTCCTCTACTGCCCAATACCGAGGACGGCATTCGAACAAGAACCAGCAGGGGAAGTTGTGCTGGTTTTTGTTTTATTTTTCCCCACGATATTTTCTGACCTACTCGGCGATTTCGCTGGGTCTATTCCACTTGTGGGAGCCAAAGCCTATCAGAAACTCGGTGAAACCCGCCTCAAGAGATCGTCGTGTGCTTCTTTGGGATAGCCCTCGTTACTTGACCGCCCAGATGTAATAGCCCGATGCCTGCAATTCATTCGAACGCTTGTGTACCAGTCCGCCCACCTGATCGATGCGCCGGTTGATCCCCATGCCGAAGCGCCGCTCAACCCGCGCTTTCCAGAAGCCGAGCAGGTTGAACAGGGTCGAATACGCGCCGCGATTAGGGTACACCGTCACCTGCGAGAAATTGCGAAACAGATAGGCCACGCCGTCGCGGGTGTAGCGGAAGAAATCCTGATATTTCAGGTCTTTGGGCGCATGGTAGCGATACAGAAACGGCACGTAGGCGAAGCAGTAGCCCCCCGGCTTGAGCATCGCATACAGGTTGCTTGTCGCGATCTGCGGCTCATACACATGCTCGATCACGGCGAGGCAGACGATCCCGTCGAACTGCCCTGTGAAATCGTGCTGCATATCGCACAGGTCGTCCACGATGTCGGGGTAGCCCTCGAACTGGTTGATGTCGAGCGTCAGCGCCTGCTGTGGGCGAAAATAGATGTAGCGTTCGCGTGACGATTTGCCCACATCCAGCACCTTATCGCAGCGCGTCGCCAGAAAGCGAATCTTTTCTTCGAGCAAATCTTCGGATCGATACAGATAGCTGCTGTCGATTTTCGTGCGCTGAATGATCGCGCGCAGGGAGTCGCTGGTTTGTTTCTGCATCTTGTGAGTACGTCCATCTATTGAAAGCGGGAACTTTAGCGCAAAGCCGCGCAGGAGGGAAGGTCGAACGATCCGCTGGCTGGCTGCGCCTGCCAGATCCTCATTTTTCGGGATTTTTCGTAAATTTTTCGGTTCACGATACACCCCGCACAGCGATCCACCCTTTATAATCAAGAGAGCTGATTGCAAAGGAATTGTCATGACTCCGCTGCTCGACCAGGCCGTTGCCGAAGTCCAGAAACTGTCGCCCAGCCAGCAGGAAGATTTCGCCCGCTGGATGCTTGCCGAACTCGCCAATATGCGTCAGTGGAATTTCGCCGCCGAGCAGGCCGCCGATGCCATGCTCTGGTACGAAGAGTCGCTGCAAAACGACGCGGTTGGTGCAGACTAATCACGAGGCCGCTCGATTGAAGCTATAATCAATATAGCTCAGTGGAGAGAAAATCGTGACTCAATTACTCGACAAAGCAATTGCAGAAATTACAAAACTGCCGCCAGAAGAACAAGAGGCATTCCTCAACTGGATGCTTGCCGAACTCGAAGATGAGCGCCGCTGGCAGAAATCATTTGCCCAGTCGGCGGATTTGCTTGAGCAGCTTGCGGATGAAGCACTTGCCGAACATCGCGCAGGAAAAACCGAACCCCTTGATCCCGACACTTTATGATTTCGCATATCAGCGCGCGATTTCGTAAGGCGTTTCAGGAATTGCCACAAGATGTTCGTCAGCAAGCGCGTGAAGCTTATCAACAGTTCGCGCGAGACCCCTACTATCCGAGTCTGCATTTTAAGCGGGTACACTCGAAGAAGCCGATTTATTCCGTTCGCGTCAGTGACCAGTATCGTGCGCTCGGCGTTCGTAATGATGACGAGATGCTCTGGTTCTGGATCGGCTCACACGCGGAATATGATCGGCTTCTGTCGCAGATTTAACCTCGTTAGCTCCTGACCTGCGCACCGACAATATCCGCCAGGTCTTCCGTAATCTGGCTCAACTGATCCATCGTCATTTCCGGGTAAATCGGCAGGCTGATGATCGACTTCGCGGCCTGTTCTGTCAGCGGAAAGTCGCCCTGTTTCCAGCCGTGATCCGCCAGCGCGGGCTGTAAATGCAGTGGCACCGGATAGTGAATCCCCGCGCCAATCCCGCGCGCGTTCAGTTCCTTCAAAATCGCGTCACGGTCACCTTCCACCCGAATGCAGTAAATGTGGTAGATGTGGCGCGCCCCGCTCATTTCCTGCGGCGTAGCGACGCCCTCGATGCCCGCCAGCGCCTGATTGTAGTATTCCGCGTGACGATGCCGCGCTGCATTCCAGTCGTTCAGGTGCGGCAGCTTCGCGCCGAGGATCGCCGCTTGCAGCGCGTCGAGCCGTTCGCCGTAGCCGATCTCGTCGTGTTCGTATTTGGTCGTGCGCCCGTGATCTTTCAGCTTGGCGATCTTTTTGGCGAGCGCTTCGTCGTTGGTGCAAACTGCGCCGCCGTCGCCGTAGCCGCCGAGGTTCTTGCCGGGGTAGAAGCTGAAGCAGGCCGCCGCGCCCCATGCGCCCGCGCGTTTGCCGTTGAGTTCCGCGCCGTGCGCCTGCGCCGCGTCCTCGATCACTGCCAGATTGTGCTTGCGGGCAATCGCCATGATGGCGTCCATCGGCGCAAGCTGCCCATACAGATGCACCGGCAGGATCACTTTCGTGCGCGGCGTGATCGCGGCCTCGATCTTCGCCGGATCGATGTTGAAGGTGGCCGGATCAATATCGACCAGCACTGTTTTCGCGCCCAGCGTTTCAATCGGCTCGATGCTGGCGATAAACGTGTGCGGCGTGGTAATCACCTCGTCGCCAGGGCCGACGCCGAGCGCCAGCAGCGCTAGAAAGATCGCCGCCGTGCCGCTGGCGACGCCGACCGCGTAGTTCGTCTGCTGAAATTGGGCGAAGGCCGCCTCAAAATTGCTGACTTCCTTGCCGCCGATGAAGCTGGTGTTCTCGACAACACGCGTCATCGCCGCGTCAATTTCCGGCTTGATGCTCGCGTACTGTGCTTTCAGGTCTACCAATGGGATTTTTGCCACAATAACGCCTCCAGTACTGAGTGCTGAGTACTGAGTGCTGAGTAAAGGCTAATGCTGTTCTAGCTCACAGTCGTCGCAAATCGGGATAAGTGTGATGGAGATCAGGCATTACAACGGAGTACCAAGTTTTTACTCAGTACTCAGTACTCAGTACTCAGCACTATCTCACTTATAGAACTTGATGTTCTCGATCTGATTAATGACACGTGCAGGGTTTCCAGCGACGATCATGCCCGGCGCAACGTCCTTCGTCACGACCGATCCCGCGCCGACCAGCGCCCGCGCCCCGATGCGGATACCGGGTAGCAGCACGGCGTTCGCACCGATGATCGCGCCTTCCTCAATGTGCGCGCCGATCAGCCGATCCTTGACACCTTCGCTGCGCGGATAACGCGCATTGGTGACCATCACGCCAGGGCCGAGCCAGCAGCCATCACCCAGCACGCTGTATTCCGGCACGAACACGCGCGTATGCAAACGCGCCCCGTTGCCAATCGTCACGTGATGCTCGACCACGCTGTAGGTGCCGATGCTCACGTCGTCGCCGATGATGTTTTCCTCGCGGATCAGCGCGCCGTGTCCCGTTTGAAAATGCGCGCCAATGCTGTTCCCGGCGTAGATAATCGTGTGTGAGCGAATAATGCAGCCCGCGCCGAAGGTCAGCGCCAGTTCTCCCGCTTTTTTGCCGTGCGGCGGCTTGCCAATGACGACGAAATCGTCGATCTGCGCGTCTTTCGGCAGCGTAACATTTGCGTAAATCCGAACAAAATTGTTGTCAGTCATTCGACCTCCAACTCACCTGCGGGCAAAGGCCAAGTGTCATGCCGCAGGCACGAAATTGCAAGAGGCGAGTCAGTCCGCGGCGGCTTGCGTCTCTCTTCTCAGGATAAGCCGAAATTCAGGTAAAAATGCTTAACACCCGCTCAATCCGCTGTCGTGAATCGGCGGAGATGGCTAAAATCAGGCGCGTGTTGATCATGCGCAGCGTGAATTGTCGCGCTGCCATCCTGCCGCTTGCTAGAGTGCCGCCTTTGCTCGGTGCTTCAAGGAGCAAAATATGAACAACTTACTTCTAAAATCCATGCTTGGGCTGGTCTTCCTGCTGGTTTGTTTAGGCGCTGCGCTGTTTGTCTCGGCGGGAACGTTTGATTTCTGGCAGGCCTGGGTTTATCTGCTGGTCTGGGCGGTCTGCGTCACCTTGATCACCGTTTATTTGGCTCGCTTCGATCAGCGGCTTCTCGCCAGCCGCGTTGCTGCCGGGCCAGTCGCGGAAACGCAGCGCTCGCAGCAGGTTATTCAGAGCCTCGCCAGCATCTTTTTTATCGGCATCTTTATTGTCCCCGGCCTTGATGTGCGCTTTCACTGGTCAACAGTGCCACCCATCATCTGCCTGATCGCCGACGGCTTGGTGGCGCTCGGCTTCCTGATTGTCTTTTTCGTCTTTCGCGAAAACAGCTACACCAGCGCCACCATTGAAGTCGCACAGGAACAAACCGTCATTTCCACCGGGCCATACAGCGTCGTCCGCCATCCGATGTATGCCGGAGCCGGTGTGCTGCTGCTTTTTACCCCGCTGGCACTCGGCTCGTGGGTGGCGCTTCCCTTTCCGCTGCCGCTCTTTCTCGTCATCGTGATTCGGCTGCTGGAAGAAGAAAAATTCCTGCTGGCAAATCTGGCGGGCTATGCCGAGTATCGCCAGCAGGTGAAATATCGCCTGATTCCCTTCGTCTGGTGAAGCTGCCCGCAGCCACAAGTGCTAAAATTCCGCACTCTGCTTATCTGGAGGCTCTGCTGTGAACCCTGCTGACGATCATCTGCTCGCCCTGCGCGACGAATTCCCGATTCTTTCGACCTGCACCTACCTGATCAGCAACTCGCTCGGTGCGATGCCGCGCGGCGTCTACGACAAATTGAAAGAATATGCCGATACCTGGGCGACGCTCGGCGTGCGCGCCTGGGGAACCCCCGCCTTCGACAACGCCACCTGGTGGAATCTGAAAGGTGCGGTTGGCGATAAGATCGCGCCGCTGATGGGTGCGCCAGCGGGCAGCGTCCTCGTTCACGAGAACGCCAGCATCGCTAACAGCATCCTGCTCTCGGCGCTCGACTTCAGCGACATCAGGCGCAATAAGATCGTCGTCAGCGACATGGATTTCCCCTCGGATGTGTATACCATCCAGGCCATGCTCCCACAGATGGAGATTGTTCGCGTCCGGACGCACGACGGCATCACGTTGGACACGCAGGAAATCCTCGACGCCATCGACGAACGCACACGTCTGGTCAGTCTCTCGCATGTGCTGTTCAAGAGTTCGTATATTGTTCCGGTAGAGGCTGTGATTGAGAAAGCGCACCGTGTCGGCGCACAGGTGCTGTTGAACGGCTATCACAGCATCGGCATTATCCCGGTTGATGTAACAGGGCTGAACGTGGATTTCTACATCGGCGGCACGCTCAAATGGATGTGCGGCGGGCCTGGCGGCGTATTCATGTACATCCGGCCCGATCTGCTCAAGGGCTTGCAGCCGAAGATTACAGGCTGGTTCGCCCATGCCAAGCCCTTTGCCTTTCAGGAACAGATGGAACTGCGTGAGGATGCTTATCGTCTTGCCAACGGCACGCCTGCCTTAGCCGCGCTCTACGCGATTCAACCGGGGGTCGAGGTGCTTACGCAGGTAGGTGTCGAAGCCATCCGCGCCAAGTCCATCCGCCAGACGAATCTGGTTGTCGAACTGGCTGACCAGATGGGCTACGAAGTCGTTTCGCCGCGCGATAACGCCCGCCGCGCCGGGACGGTGACCGTGCGCCCGAACGAAGCCTACGCCGTTTCGCGCGAACTGATCGCGCGCGGCATCATTATCGACTACCGTGAAGGCGCAGGGATTCGCATTGGCCCGCACTTCTACAACAGCGACGACGAAATCCGCTTGACCCTGCACACCATCGCCGAAATTCTCGCAGACGGAAGCTGGCAGCAGCACGCCGCTCAGCGCAGCTTCGTCACCTGAATCGCGGCGACACAGCCAGCGGGCAATGAAATGAGCGCAGGCGCAGGGAAACTGTCCCTGCGCCTGCGCCCGACGAAAGCGGATTGTTTCGACTGCTTACATCCCGGCGGTCGCTTCCGGGGTTGCCATCATATCGCCGGACATTGGCGCTTCTTCAGTCATCATCATGGTGTCGGCGGGAGTCATCGCCATCATGTTCATGACCGTGCCAGAGTCGTTGCTGATGGTGAGCTTGAGCGAAGCCAGCACGCTTGGATAGCTGAAGCCATCGGTGACGGTCGTAATCGACTGGACGACGCCGTTTTCCGCCGCGCCAGTGTTGGGCGCAGCCTGCCGCGCAGCCTGATCCGACCCGACAAACGGCTCCTGATTGACTTCCGTCCCGGCATCCCAGAGTTGAACTGCGCCCGTGAACGTGCCGCTGACAGGCTTGTCCTTGCCACCGAACAGCGCAATACCGTTTTCGTCTGGTGCGAAGAACAGGTCGTTCGACTGACCAAACATCGTCGTAAAGCTCAGTCGATCACCGGGGACGGCCTGGAAGCTGAACTCATAGGCCTGACCGGGCATCAGCGGCCCCGGCTTATCCGCGCCGACGGCGGTATTAAAGACGCCCACCTGCTCGAAACCCATGTTTTCGAGACCCATGCTCAGCGGCCCGGGATTGCCATCTTCGGCCTGCGCTTCGAGTCCTTCGCCGCGATCCGCCTGCCCGGTGGTGAAAACCGGCGCGAGATGCATGTCGTTGTGGATGATGAAGACACCGGGCGAAATGCCGACATTCTTGACCGCGCTGCCTGCGATGGCTGCGCCGAGGATTTCGGGGTTGCCGTTCTCGGCGATTTTCTCCAGACCGAGACCACGATCCGGCGTTCCGGTCGTCCAGAGCGGCGCGTGCTGGTCTGCTGTATGAACGACGTAGAGCAGCGGCGAAATCGGCGTGGGAACTTTGGCGTTCTGGGTCGTGTTTTCGATGCGAACGTCGAACAGACCACCATCCTTCGGCGTGAGCGTGACCTTCAGCGAATCGGGGCCAGCCGGGAAATCGGGATCAGTCTGGATTTCAACCGTGCCGTTTTCGGGCGTTCCCGCGTCGGGTGAGGACTGGCGCGGCGCTTGATTCGGGCCGCTGCCGAGCGGTTCGTTGACTTCCGTGCCTGCGTCCCAGATCAGCACCTGATCCGACACGTCGCCGCTGACCGGATTGCCATTGGCATCGTAGAGGGCGACGCCATCGTCGCCGAAACCGAAGAAGCTGTCGTTCGACTGACCGTACATACTGGCAAACGAGAGATGGTCGCCGGGAGCGGCCTTGACGGTGAACTCGAAGGCTTCACCGGGCATGGCCGGGCGGCGGGCGGCAGCACCAACCGGAACGCCGTCGATGCCGATGGTGGAGTACACCTGCGTGTTGCTCCCCGATACATTTTCAATATGGACGGTGAAGGTGGTTGGCGTGACGGCGGCAGGGGTCATCTCCTGCGCGGCTGCGCCGCCAAAGGTGAGACTTGCCAGCGCGAACAGCGCTGGCGCGAGAACTGCTTTGGACAGACGTTGCATGTTGGCTTTTCCCTCAAGACTCGATAAGTAGGTCAGGGTAGTGCGCACTACCCTCACTTTCGCGCTCAATTCTTGCCGACTACTAACAGAAAGATGAGCGCAGGATTAATATAAGCATTAAGGGCAATCAGCGGAGGACAGGGTATCGAGGCCGAAACTGAGCGTCAGATAGGCGGGATCATTCGCATGGTCGCCAGACAGAAAAATCTGTGGCGCGGCGCGGTGCAGCATCAGGGCAGCGAGGTGGAATTTGGCTCGCTTAAACAAATTGCGCATGATCGATTTTGCTTTGATTTCGTCACCAGCATCTGAAAGCTTAGTCAGCAGACAGCGCGAATCTGTTACACATTTTCGCCAGCGTTGCCGCCTCAGCGCGGACGCCGCACAGAAAAATAACCGACAATTTACGGATCGATAACAGTCTTTGTGCAGCTTCATGCTAACGTGTTTCTATCGACATGTTTGAATCACGGATGCAACGAAGGGAAAGCCAACATGCAGCGCAGGATATTCATTCCCGCTTTGAGCCTGGTTTTACTGACGATCCTTTTGCTGGCGCTGGTACTGCCGCTGGCTTCCGCGCCCTACCCTGAGATCGATACCCGTGCCACGCGCACGCCGAGCAGCAGCAGTCAGTCCGCGCGCCCGACCCAGTCGGGCGCTGCCCAGTTGACCGCGCAGGCAGTTTCGACTCAGGTCATTCTGACCGCGCAGGCGGCCTCGACCCAGGTCATGCAGACTGCCACCGCTGTCGCTGCGACTCTCAACGCGGTCGCCACGAACGGTGCGTTGGTGATCAGCAAGGACGACACCAGCGCGACCGTCAGCTACAGCTTCCCCGAAGCGACTGTCAGCGCAGCGGTGAGTGCGGCCTTCGCGGCGGCGGGCTATCCCAATGCCAGCGTCGATCTGGTGCCGGGCGGGATGGTCATCACCATCCCGAATATGAGCTACGGCGCGTGGACGGGAACGATGGTCGCCACCTTCGCCATCGGCGTCGAGAACGGCAGCCTGACCGTCAGCCTTGTCAGCGTGACGATTGCCGGTCACAGCGTGCCATCCTCCGCCTTTGACGTCCTGACCGAGTCGCTCACCGACGTACTCAACAGCATCATCACTGCCAGCAGCAGCGCGACGGTCGTCAGCTATACCATCGACTCGATTGTCTTCACCGATACGCAGATGACGGTCACCGTCACGCTCGATTACACGGGTGATCTCCCCTCAGTCACGCCCGCTTTCACCCCGCGACCACGCGGTCGCTAAGTCTGCCACACTATTTTGTGTGATGGTTTTTGTAGGGGCGCACAAGTGTATGCTTGTCCGAAAACAAATCGTCAGTTCTGCGACCGGAATTTTGTCACCCAACACGCGGTTTTTCCTCCCTCTCCCACGCAAGCGGGGAGAGGGAACGAGGGTGACGGGCTGTAGGGGCGCATGGCAGTGCGCCCCTCGTATTGTTCTCGTATGGGCGAAGCGTGCTTCGCCCAAGTCCTCCAATTTAAAATTCCCTCACGCTCGACATTCCAGTGGGCTGGGTTGGATCGGCGGCGGGTGGGTACAATCGGCGCTCATTCGATTGAAGCCAAGAGTGAGACGACCCCAATGGATGCGAAAACCGTTTTCGACAACCACGCCGCCAATTACGACGCGCTGCGGCGCAAGCTCGTGCCGCATTTCGACGACTTTTACGGCATGGCGCTGGAACAGATCCCCTATCCGCAGGATGCTGCCATCCGCATTCTCGATCTCGGCGCGGGGACGGGGCTGCTCTCCGCGCTGGCAGCGGACGTGTTCCCGAACGCGACCTTCACGCTGGCGGACATCTCGACCGAGATGCTGGCGAAGGCGCGCGAACGCTTCGCCGGGCGCGCCAATGTTGAGTATCTGGTGATCGATCTGGCGCAGGAGGCGCTCACGGGGGAATACGAGGTCGTCTTTTCGTCGCTGGCGCTGCACCACCTCGACCACGAACTGCTGGCGCAGGTTTTTCGCAAGGCGCATCAGGTACTTGTCACTGGCGGCGCGTTCATCAATGCCGATCAAACGTTGGGGACGAGCGCCGAGAACGAAAAGCGTTATCAGGCACAATGGACGGCGGATGTCATTGCGCAGGGGACAGGCGACGCCGATTTGGCGGCAGCAGTCGAGCGCTTGAAAGTCGATAAAACCGCCACCCTCGAAGACCAGATGACCTGGTTACGGGCGGCGGGCTTCCACGACGTGGACTGCTGGTACAAGTGGTATCGCATGGCAGTCTATTCAGGCCGCAAATAGTGCTCAGGCGGCGTAGGGGCGACCTGGCAACGAATGGTGCTCGTTTGTGGGTCTAAAAGGATTTTATTGCGGCTGTAGGGGCGACCTGACAGGTCGCCCCTACGAATACCTTCCCTCAAATTTGGCTAGCACCACAGGTTGGCGGGTCGTCCCTACTGGATGCGCATAATCGCCTGCTGCGGTTTCGATTGCCCCCTCAATGCTCCCAGACTGCCGCGTACGTCGCCGGATCGGCTGAAACACCTTTCAGATTCTCGATCTTCAGATCCGCCACGTTGACCGCTTCAAGGGCGTGGTGATAGTAATCGGGACGGTTCTCGCCCCACGCGACTTCGCAGTTGCGCAGCGTGATGTTCCGCGCGTTTTCCAGCCGGAACCCCGAAATCGCCCGTTTCGGCATGTCTTCACCGGGCATCGGGCGCAAATCGAGATAGCCGCCCTCCCACTTTGATGTCTTGTTGAGTTCGACGCGCACGTTCTCGAACAGGATGTCCTCGATATGCCCCGCTTCCGGGCAGTAGATGACCACGCCGCTCTCGCTCTGGCACAGCACGTTCGAGAAGCGAATGTGACGCACGAGTCCAATCGTGTCAGCTTCCGTCCAGGGCGCGACCGTCACATACATCGGTTCGGCAGCACCCCACCACGCCGTATCGAACAGGCGCGTCTCGATCACCATGTTCGAGAACAGGACGTTCTCCATCACACTTTCGTAGCTCATGTGAATGCCCAGCCCGCGATTCGACGCCCGAATCACGCACGAGTCAAAGACGATGTTGCGCATCGGCTGGTGATTTTCGCAGCCGAGGATCAGCGCGGTTGAGGTGCTGACCAGCGTGCAGCCCGTCACGGTGATGTTTTCGCACGCGCCGAAATCGCCCGCGTCTGAACAGGTTTTCAGGCAGATGCAGTCGTCGCCGCTGACGATGTGGCAGTTGGCAATCCGCACATTGCGGCAGTGGTCGAGGTCGATGCCGTCGTTGTTGGGCAGCTTCAGGTCGTTGTCGATGCGAATCCCGTCGATCAGCAGGTCGTCGCAGCCGGAAAAGCGCAGCGTCCACACTGCGCCGTCGCGCACGACAATATCGCGCATCGTGATATTGCTGCATCCCACCAGAAAGACCGTGAAGGGGCGCTGCCGCTTCATTTTGTAGATATTGGGCAGTTTCTCGGCGATGAACTTGCGCCCGCCGCCGTCGATCACGCCGCTGCCCGTAATCGCGATGTTCTCGGCGTGATGCGCCGTGATGAACGTGATCGAATCCGACAAGCTGGAGATACCGGGCGCGCCGGGCAGCGGATCGAGCGTGGCAGCGCGATAATCGGCGGCATCACCACTGGCCTCGATGACCGCGCCGCGCTCAATATACAGCTCAACGTTCGATTTGAGCGCAATCGTGCCGCTCAGGTAGCGCGATCCGGTCGCAGCGGTCGGGACGATCACGCGACCGCCACCGGAAGCAGTACAGGCGTCAATCGCTGCCTGAATCGCGGTGGTGTTGTTGCTCACGCCGTCGCCAACCGCTCCGTAACCGCGAATATTGAAGTCAGCCACAAGTTTTTCTCCCTAAGACGAATAATTTCGCACCATTGTAGCGAATTCATCCGAGAACACCCCTACTTTGCCGGGCCAGTGGCCTATGGCGGAAACTGGCGCTGACACAGGCGGTCGAGGACAGTGAATGGGTCGGACAGGGACAGTCAGACAGGCGGTCGGGGACAGTCAGTGGGTCGGCGATTGTTCTTTGTAGGATGGGCATTTGGGATATACTGGTCTTACCAGACTGATTGCATGAAAGTTGAGCGCTGATGCTGTTTGTGAGCCATGCTACTACTGATGATGGTTTTGTAAATCGGATTGACGAAGCGCTGAAAGCTGCCGGAATCGAGACTTGGATCGATCACAAACGTTTGCCCGTTGGCGGTGACTGGCACAATCAAATTCAAGAGAATCTGATCGCCTGTGATGGTGGCGTGATTGTTCTATCCCCGCGCTACATTGGGCGTCCAGAATGCATCAACGAACTGCGAACTCTGCTAGACCTGCCAAGACCAATCTTTCCCGCGCTGATCGAGACGATGACTAAAGAAGAATTCCCCTATCGTTTGCGCACGATTCAGTATGCCAACCTTGCGCGTGACTTCGAGGGTGAAATGAAGCGGCTGATTGAGGCAGTAAACGGTGGGCGAACTTTTCTGGAAGATGATGCGTCGCCCGAAATGCAGCATTTAAGAACATCTCATATCAAATTTACGCTAAATACATCTATGGCAGGCTTCAATATTGATAAATTTGTCACTCTAGTTGCTAAACTCTCGGATGAAGGTCTGCAAAACATTGAAGTTGTTTATGTGGGTGAAGGAAGCGTAATCGTGATTTTAGGCTTACCACAAAACGCTGCGGATGTTATTGTAAGCAAAGCAAAAGAGTCGCCTGAACTTTTTGATAAATATCATCTTTCCTCCATTGCTCTTCTTAGTGAGGAAGATGTAAAGTCGATTGCTAAAACAGCGAAGAAAGTTACTCGGAACTACGACGATCGCTATTCGACCTACGTCATCCCGATGCAGGGGCGCGAGGCTGACCTCGCCCAAGCGCTGGACGACCTGAAGCAAGCACCCCTGTTCATCGTCGGGGTGGGCGGACTGGGCAAGAGCCGCCTCGCCGCCGAGATCGTGCAAATGGGCGATTACAGCGGAGCAGTCTGGCTCCGTGTAGGCGATACGACGACATCGGAAGAACTCTACCGTCTGCTGCGCGAGCATTATGGGCTTGAGGCGATCACACCGCCGGAAAAGATCATCGAGCGGGTGCGGCAGGATGGGTGGCTGCTGGTGGTGATCGACAACGCCGAGGCGATCCCCGACAACAAGCGCCCGGAATTTGAGCGGCTGGCGGATCAACTGGCGCTGGCGCAGGCGGCGGTGATCGTGACGACGCGGGTGATGGATTGGGGTATTCCCAAGCGGAAACGGTCGCTCGAACCTTCGTTGCTCGCTGTAAAAGACGCCGCGCGCGTTGTGCAGGCGATGGCGGACGAATTCGGCATCGAGCGAGATACAGCGCCATTTGCCGAAGAATTGGCGCAGGCGGCGCGTCTGCATCCCCGCTTGATCGAACTGGCAGTGGGAAAGTTGGATTATGAAACCGCTGGCGAAATTATGCACGAATTGCGCACTTTAAGCCACGATGTTGATGAAGCTCTCAGCGAGATGTTCCGCAAGACAGCGTTGCAGATGGAAGTACACGATCCCAGTGCAACTGCAACTCTGAGACGGCTGGTAGTGTGTCGCGGAGGCTTCACACGGGAGGCGGCGCAAGCGATCAGCGGATTGGATGATGATGCGCTTCGTGCTCGATTGAAGACACTGATTGACTATCGCTTCGTGCGCTTCAATGGCGAACGCTACAGCATCGACGATCTGGTGCGGCTGGCGATAGGCGAGGATGAGGACGCGCACCGCGCCCACTTTGATTACTATTTAGCACACACGCAAGCAGTCGGCGGAGACCAAACCAAGCACGACCGCTATCAAAAGCTAGCAGTCGAGAGCGAGAACATGGATGCCGCCTTCACTTGGGCGCTGGAAACTGAACCGGCGCAAGCCTGCTGGTTGGCGATTACCTGTCGAGAATTTCTCAATAATCGTGGGCGCTTTGCCGACCAGATGGCGCGATTCACGGTGCTGGAGCAGCGCTTAGCCGATGTCTCCGATGAGCGAACACGGTCTGCATTCTACTTGAGTCTCGGCAACGTCTATTCGTTAGATCCTTTCGGTGCTCTAGTGGATAATTTGCGCCGAGCGATTGATGCCTATCAGAAGGCACTGCACTTCTGGTCGCCGAGGAATGAACCGCTCGAATACGCCAACGTACAGAGCAACCTTGGTAACACCTATTGGAGATTAGCCACAGTCGAAGATCCGATAAAGAATTTGCATCAAGCGATTGACTCTTATCAGGAGGCGTTGCGGTTCCAGCCGCCAGAGACTACTCCGCTTTATTACGCTATGACACAGACCAATCTTGGCAATGCTTATTCGGACTTAGCTAAGATAGAAAATAAGGCGGATAACTTGCGTCGGGCAATTACCGCCTATCACGAGGCATTACGCTTCTACACGGCGGAGGCCACCCCACTCTATTACGCAACCACGCAGAATAACCTCGGTCCTGCGTATGCTGCTTTGGCTACTGTGGAGGATCATGCTGACAACTTACATCACGCAATCATTGCTCTTCAGGAAGCATTGCGCTTCCACACAGCGGAGGACGCGCCGCTTGATTATGCTGCAGTTCACAACAATCTCGGCAATGTCTATCGAATTCTGGCAGTCTTAGAACTTAGAGAAGAGAACTTACATTTGGCAACGATAGCTTACCAAGAAGCACTGCGCTTCCGTACAGCGCAAGCCGTGCCACTCGACTATGCTATAACAGAGGGCAATCTTGGCATCGCCTTCAAGGATTCCGGCGACCTACACGGGGCGATCGCCTGCTGGCGTGAAGCAGAGCCATACTTCCGGGCAGCGGGTTACGTCGCACACGCCGACAAGATACGCCATTGGATAGAAGACGCCGAGGCACAGTTGGCTGGCAGCGACTCGACGCCGTGACGGCGGGTGTATAATCGGCGGCGAAAACGAGAGGCATCCGTATGGCAAAGCTCAAGCTTGACCTGCACGACATTTACAACAAAGGCGACAAGATCGAAGTGGAACTCAACCGCATCATGAACGAGGCGGTCGAGAAGCGCATCGAACTGGTCGAGATCATTCCCGGCAAGGGAAGCGGCGCGCTCAAAAAGAAAGTCCTCCGATTTTTAGATCAGAAGCACATCCGGTCGATGTATCATCGAGTCGAGAAAGACGACAAGAACTTCGGGCGCATTTTTGTCCACTTCAAATTTTAACGTCATGACCCAGGCCTGGAACAAAGCGGATATTCACATCCACACGACGTTTTCGGACGGGCTGATGTCGCCGGAAGCGCTGGTCGAGTACGCCGCCACAAAGACCGATCTGCGCGTGATCGCGGTCACAGATCACGACACGATGGCAGGCGCGCTCGTGGCGAAAGCCTACCGCGACACCTTTCCGAATGATTTCGGGCATCTGGACGTCATCATTGGCTCGGAGATCGGTTCGCGCGACGGCGATATTCTGGCGCTGTTCATTCATGAAGATATTCCGCGTCGCCTGAGCGCCGCCGAAACCGTCGAACGCATTCACGCGCAGGGTGGGCTGGCGGTCGCGGTACATCCGTATACGTTTGCCTTCTCGCTGATCGGCAAAAACGGGATGCGTGGAGTCGGGGAGCTGATCCGGCAGGTGGCGTTCGATGGCGTCGAGGAACGCAATGGCACGCCGACCGAAATTTTCTCGAATATCTGGACGCGGCAGCGCAACCGGGGTATTCACCATCACACGGCGACGGGCGGCAGCGACACCCATTATCTGCCGACGCTTGGCAGCGCCCACACCCTGTTTCAAGGCGAGACCGCGCAGGATTTCCGGCGCGCGCTCGAAGCGGGCGAGGTTCATCCCGGTGGACACGTCTACAGCCCGCTCACGATCTTCAACGTGATTAACGACCTGATCTCGAAGCGGCTGCCAATGCAGACGCTCGACGCGGAGCGGATGCGGGTCTGGACACGGGTGTGAGGGGTATCCGCAAGATGTATGGGTGGATTTTCGTAGGGGCAGACACGCGTGTCTGCCCCTGCTCTTGTAGGGGCGCACGGTCGTGCGCCCAACTTTCAACCCGCCCAAATGAAGAGGGTTATCTACGATGTGTGCGCCCTCGTTCTTATAGCACGCTGCGCCTCTACAGGGACGAACTCGTCAAGCTGTCCAGCGAGTGCTCCGGCTCGTAGCCGATCAATTTGCGCGCTTTGTCGATGCTGACCAGCGAAGCCGACCCAGAGAGATCCCCCTTCAATTCCAGCGTATCCGGGAAGAACAGCCGAATCATCGTCTGGGTATCCGCGCCCAGCGCGTTGACCCGATCATTGATGTAGAGGTGGTGCGCGCCTTCGTAATCCGCCGTGATCCCTTTTTCGAGCGACTGCGCCGCATCACGCACGTCGATGATCGCCCAGAAGTTGAAGCGGTCGCTGACATACGACCAGAACAGCGGATCGTCGCTGAATTTGCCGCGTGATGCGGGCGGCTGCCCGTCGCGGAATTCCAGATAGTGCTCGGTGCGAAAGACCTGCGCCCGCTGGTTGGCATCCGTCATACGCGCTTTGAGTTCAGCTTCAGGCAGCGCAGCTAACGCTGCCAGCAGTTCGCGAAATTGAACGCGCTTGTTGAGAAAACCCTCGTGACTGACCATCGCAGGTGGGTAGACGCCGGGGTAGCGCATGGCGACGCTCGATATACCGCAGCGCCGCCAGTAGTATGCGCCAATTTCCTCGATCATCTGCTTGGAGAGCGAATAAGGATCGGTCGTGTAGCTGGCAATCTGCTCGTCAATCGGGAAGTAGGGCGGCTTCACTTCCTGAATGCCGTAGTAACTGCCAATCGCGTTGATCGAGCTGGCCTGCGCGACCCGTTGAATGCCGGACGCGGCTGCCGCCTCGTAGACGTTGAACGTCCCGGCGACGTTGATCTCGAACACATCAGGGCCGGGGGCAAGCACGGGACTGCGAATCGCCGCCATGTGGATCACGGCATCGCAGCCCCGCGTCTGCGCCAGCAGATCGTCATAGTGGAGAATATCGCACTCGGCGTACTCCGCGCCGCCGAGGACGGCTTCAGGAGGAATGTGCTTATCGACGATCCGCACCTCCCAGCCTTTTGCTAACAATCGTTCGGCAGTCGCTTTGCCGATTAAGCCCGTGCCACCGGTAATCAGTACGCGCATGAATTAGCTCCAGAGCCGGTCGTGAGCGCGCTCGCGTGACCAGTGATCGGTTGGCTCGAAGATGCCGGGATCATCAGGATGCAGGAAGGCGGCGCAGGCTTCCATGTTCAGGTCGGTGAAGCCGAGGCCGGGAGTCTCCGGCACGGTGATGTAGCCATCCTGCACGATTTTGGCGGGCAGACCCAGCACAATATCGTTCCATGCCGGAATATCAGCCGAGTGGTTTTCCAGCGCGAGGAAGTTTTCGGTCGCGGCAGCGGCGTGAACACTCGCCATCGCCGCGACGGGCGACCCCGCCATGTGCAGCGCCATCGCCACGCCGTTATCCTGCGCATAATCGCCAATCTTCTTGATTTCCATCACGCCGCCCGCCGTCATAATGTCGGGGTGGACGATGCCGACGCCGCGCTTCTCGACCAGCGGCTTGAAGCCTTCCTTGAGGTAAATATCCTCGCCCGTGCAGATCGGCGTCGTCACCGACTCCGCCAGCCGCACATACTGATCGGCGAATTCCCAGGGGATCATGTCCTCGTACCACGCCAGCGTGAACTGGTCGAGTTCGCGCCCCAGCCGGATGCACGATTCGAGGTTCAGATGCCCGAAATGATCTGAGGCAATCGGCAGTTCGTAGCCAATCTGCTCGCGGATCGTGCCGACGTAGTCCACCAGCGCGTCGATGCCTTTGGTCGTCAGTTGAATGCCTGTGAAGGGGTGCATGATGTCCCAGCGTTCCATCATGCCGGGGGGCGCGTTGATCGCGCCGGGGATGTCCGACACCAGGTCAATCCCCACGTCCATCTTCAGGAATTTATAGCCCTGTCCAAGCCGAATCTTCAACTGTTCGACCATCTCGTTCGGGTCTTTGCGCGACGGTGTGTCGGCGTAGCACAGCACTTTGTCGCGGAACTTGCCGCCCGCTAGTTGATAGGCCGGGACGCCGTAGGCTTTGCCCGCCAGATCGAACAGCGCCATTTCGACGGCACAGACGCCGCCGCCCTGCCGCGCGTGAAAGCCAAACTGCTTGATCTTGCGGAAGATTTTGTCGATGTTGCACGGGTTCTCGCCGACGATGCGGCTCTTGAGCATCAGCGCATAGCTTTTGCTTGCGCCGTCGCGGACTTCGCCGTAGCCGGAAATCCCCTGATTGGTATCAATGCGGATGATCGTACACGGACTCATCGGCAGCCCGCTCAGCGTGATTGTCACCATATCGGTGATGCGCAGTTCCGACGGGCGCGAATTTGTATTCACGTTCTGTTCCAGCGATGTAGGTTCAGTCATTATTTTCTCCTGAAATGATTATTTATGTGTACAGCGATTGGCGATTAGCTTTTAGCTAAGAACCAAAAACGAGCTGCTATCTGCTAACCGCTAACCACCGTGATTGCTAGTTTTGTATCTACGCGGCAGTTTTCTCCCCTCTCCCCGCTTGCGTGGGAGAGGGGTCGGGGGAGAGGGGTTACGACGAGCAATTACCGCTAACCGCTAATCGCTATCGCCTTACTTCCCCTGCCGCGCTGCCAGCCACGCATCATAATCCGCCTGAATGTGCGGCTCCCAGACGCGATCCACCTCGCCGGGGGTGTATTTGCCTTCGGCGAGACGCATCTTGCCGAACACATCGCGCAGCGCGACCTTTTCGCCTTCCTCGACAATCTCGCGGACGAGATGCGGCGGAATGAAGCTGACGCCCGTCGGCGTGCCCAGCACAATATCCCCTGGCAGCACCGTACATGGCCCGATGCGAATCGGAATATTGATGCCTGCCAGCGTGACGTTGCGGATCGGCGTCGGATCTTTGCCCCGGCAGAAGAAGGCCACGTTCTCCAGTTCGCGAATGCCGTCATAGTCGCGAATGCCGCCGTCGATCACCGCGCCCGCGTGCGTGCGCTTCATCACCGAAGTCGAAAGGTTGTCGCCGACGAACGTGCCTTCGCGGATTTTGCCGAACAGGTCGATCACCATCACGTCGTTCTGTTCCAGCGTGTCGATCACCCACGAGTTCTGCCCGCCGATCCGCCCGTCGGCTTCGCCCTGCTTCTGCACCACGTCGTGGAAATCGGGGCGATAAGGAACCATCTGCGCGGTGACGGCGCGCCCGACCATAATCTTGTCGGGGTGGGTGGCGAACCAGTCGCCATCAAACTGGAAATAATACTTTTCGCGATCCAGAATCGACCACGCCTGCTCGCTGGTGATCGCCTTCATCCGCTCCAGCAGATCATCCGGCACATAGGGACGCCCGAATTTGTCGCGGTCAAACGTGTTGAGCGGGGTCATCGAAATAACATTCTCAGCGGGGTTGACGATCTTCAAAGTCTTTTTTCTCCTTACAGGTTTTTATCGAAAGAACGTGCTTATTATGCTCCGTTTTCAAACGTCCTGTAAACTAATGGCCTGACGAGTGGATTCACAACGAAACAGGAGCTGCTTGGCAATGAAACGCTTTGTTTGGGTCGCCGTTCTCGCTGTGTTGATGCTGGCGCTGTGCGGCGGGTCGGCGCAGGCGCAGTCCGCCACGCCCACCTATCCGCCGTCCTATCCGCTCCATCTGCCGCCCGGCTTTGCCAAAAGCGGGACGCTGCCCAAACTGGGGGACAGCGCCACCCTCGGCTTCAGCGTGCCTGCTGGCGAAGATATGGTGATCGATTTGACGGCGGACAAAGTCGTGCTCGTGACTGCCTGCGTTGAATTCAACGGCCCGCCAATTTGCCCACCCGCTGGCGGCGGCGGTGACGGCGATCCGCCAGCTTCCTACTCGATTTACATCCCCTCGCGCGACGAAGACCAGACCATTGACCTCTCGATCCTGCGCCCGCTCGACGGCGAAGTCCATTATCAACTGACGACGTACGGGCTGGTCGCGCAGGGGCTGCGGCTGGACGAAAGCCGCTCCATCGGCAGTACAGCGGTGGACACGCCCTACATAAGCTACGTTCTGCACGTCAATCCGGCGCAGCCCTTCGTGATTCAGGTCGAAGATACCCGCGCCAGCGGCGATTTTCTCTGGGCGGCGCACACACCGTTCATCAACGCGTTTTTCACGCCGACCGAAACCCGCCAGACCTTCGCCCAGCGCATCGACTCCGCCCAGCGCGCCGATAACCCCAACGGGGTGCAGCGGCTGGAACTCTATTATCTGGGCGGCGACGAATTTCGCGTGCTGGTGGCTTCAGGCGGGCGCTTCAAACTCAACAGCAGCACGCTCAGGATTCATGCGTTAGAACCCGATACTGTGCTGCCGCTGACGATCTCGTATATCACGCCGTTGGGCGTGGCGCGGCTCAACGCGACCGCGAGCGGCGGCGCGAAAGTCGATTTTCAGATTACGAAGGGGTCTCAAGCCATCGTCGGCGTCTATTACGAAGGCAACAACGCCGGGAACGTGGAAGCGCTCGGCGTGGACAATGCCAGCGGGCCGCGCTTCCAGCTTGCGGCGACGCTTCTCGCCATCACTGGCGATAAGGCGGTCTATGCGATGGCCCAGCTTCCCGACGGAGCGACCCGCACGCCCTTTCCCGTCACGGTCGAATGGTCACGCCAGCCCTAGAAACGCCATCCCACTGCGTGGCGCGGGGACTGAGGGGTGAGGTCAAAAACAGTCAGGCAGATCGCGATCCGCCTGACTGTTTTTAGAATGTCGGTTTGAGATTACGGCGTGTGGGCAATGGGGGTCGATTGCGGCAGCGATTCCACTGCTCGGTGACGGCGCAGGTAGAGCGCCGCGATGCCCACGCCGAGCAGGCACAGCATGGCACAGGTCATGACTGCGGCGGGTACACCGAGATGATCCGACATCAGGCCGATCAGGAACGCGCCCACCGGTGTGCTGCCGAGGATCAGCAGGACGTTAATGCTCATCACGCGCCCGCGCAGTTCATCCGGGGTGTTCAACTGCATCAGCGAATTGACGCCGGTCGAGAAGACGATGGCGGCTGCGCCCAGCCCGGCTAGGATCAGCGCGGTAATCGCGAAATAGGGCGTGATCGCCGTCAGCACGAACAGCAGGCTGAAGATCGCGGCGGCGATCAGGATAACTTTATGAGTCGGATTCCTGATGTAGGCAGTGGCGATGGCAGCCGTCAGCGAGCCGACTCCGAAAACCGAACTGAGGATGCCGAAGCCCTGCGCATCGCTGTGCAGGATGAAGTCAGAGATCAAGGGCAGGGTGACGGTAAAGTTGTAGCCAAAAGTGCCGATGGCGGCCAGAGCGATAATCAGCACGAGCAGTTCCGGCGTGCGCCAGACAAAAGTTAGCCCTTCCTTGAGGCGCTTCCAGGCCGATCCCTGTGGCATAATCAGCGCTTTGAAGAGCGCTTTCTCGCTCATCATAAACAGGGCGAAGATGACGGCGACGTAGCTGGCGGCGTTGAAATAGAGGGCGGGGGCGATGCCAAACTGGGCGATGACGAAGCCTGCGACCGCCGGGCCGATGATGCGCGCGCCGTTAAAGGTCATCGAGTTGAGGGCGACGGCGTTGACCAGTTCATCGCGCCCGACCATTTCAGAAATGAAAGCCTGACGCACCGGGGTGTCAATCGCCTGAACGATCCCCTGCGAGATCGCCAGAAAATAGATGTGCCAGAGTTGAATCATGTTCGTGCCAACCAGGAAACCGAAAATCGCCGCCTGAATCAGCAGCAGGCTTTGCGTGGCGATCAGTGTGCGCCGCTTGGGCAGTCGATCCGCCAGCACGCCGCCATAGAGCGAGAGAATCGTGACCGGAAGAAACTGAAGCGTGGTCACGACGCCGAGCGCCAGCGGCGAATTGCTTAATTCCAGGACGAGCCACGCCTGAGCAGTGGTCTGCATCCATGTTCCGGTCAGCGAAACGATCTGCCCGAAAATAAAGAGCCTGAAATTGCGCACCTTGAGCGAATGAAAGCCGCTCGAAAGGAAACGCGCCGGGAAACGACGCGCGCCCTTGACTTCGCCGCTGGCGATGCCTTGTCGTTCATGAATATTCATACAGTCCTACGGGATGGAATCTCTTGCTAATCGAATGAGAATTTAGACGCGAATTACACAGGTTTCCTTACTATCAGGCTACCTGAGCAACCCATGAGCGTCAAGAGAACCAAACCCCTGTAATGGTCTTAATACAGCGCCCCCAAAAATCGTTCGCTGCCCATCCACCGAAATCTCCCTCGATCCGCCGTCATCATCCGTGCTTCTTTTCGTTGCGTCTTTGCGTTAAATCTTTTCTTGCTTTTCTCCCTTTCTTCCCCATCCTCACTTCCGCTGAAGGAACAACCCTAAATTTCACATCACGCATCTGTAGGGGCGAGGCACGCCTCGCCCGCGCTGCTTCAGCCTGCTGATGCACTCTAACGAAATAATACGGAGTTTAATTCCACCCAACAACCTGTTTGTCTCCCCTCTCCCCGCTTGCGTAACGCGAACTTGTTCGCGCCAGAGGGGGCGGGGGTGAGGGGCTGTAGGGGCGCATGGCGGTGCGCCCTGGTCTTTGTAGGGGCGAACCTATGTGTTCGCCCTTGCCTGTTTTGTGCTCATCCTCACTGTTCCAGCGAATATCGTGCAATTCTGACCTGATATTACGTTACGATATGAAACAAACTGCTTGACAACTCGAACGTCTCACGTTAGCATGTGGCTACGTTACTGTAACGTAGCACAACGTTACAGGAGTAAAGACTTATGGAAAAATCAGAAAAGTTACACATTACGATTGCAGATGTGGCGGAACTCGCACAGGTTTCGAAGATGAGTGTGTCGCGCGTCCTTAACGGGCAGACGGGCGTTTCCGATAAAACACGCCAGCGCATCCTCGACGCCGTCGCCGAACTCGGCTACGTCCCCAACCCCAATCCGCGCTTTCGTCCCGGCGCTTCCCGGCTGATCGCGCTGCTCATCCCCGACATTACTACCACCTACATGGGCGAAATCCTGCGCGGCGTTTCCGGCGCAGCCGAGCGCATGAACTACGGCCTCATGCTCTACACGCAAGGCTCAACCGATCACGTCGAACGCACCAGCTACTACCTCTCGCTGCTCGACAACAGTCTCGTTGATGGCGTGCTGATGGTTGTCCCGCGCGATTACGAAACCATTGTCGATCAGCTTAAAGATCACGACCTCGCCTACGTCATCATCGACCATCACAGCGGAACCGCCAATGAACCCAGCGTCGCGGCGACCAACCGCAAGGGCGTGCTCGACGCCATGCGCCATCTGCTCGCGCTTGGTCATCGACGGATTGGCTTCATCACCGGGCGCATGGATGTGGCCTGCTCGCATGACCGCTTGCAGGGTTACCGCGACGGACTGGCGGAAGTCGGTCAGCCGTTCGATCCTGACCTGGTGCGCGAAGGCGATTTTCTCCAGCCGACCGGTTTTCGGCAGGCCCACAGTCTGCTGACGATGGACAACCCACCCACCGCGATTATCGCCTCGAACGACGTGATGGCCTTCGGCGTGATGGATGCCGTCAAGGCGTCCGGGCTGGCGGTCGGGCAGGATATTTCGATTATTGGCTTCGACGATACCTTCATGGCTTCGCAGGTCTACCCGCCGCTGACCTCCGTCCGCCAGCCGCTGGCGAACATGGGCGAAACCGCGCTCGAAATGCTGGTCACGCTGCTGCAAGGCCGCATGGTGCTTAATCCTCGGCGTGAACTCACGACCGAATTGATTATCCGGCAATCAACGGGGCGTGCTCCGGCGCGCTAGGCTGCGGAAAGGGGGTGAAGGCGTTCGACGCAGCGAACACGAATCAAGCATAGCTGGAAGCAGTTTTGCCAATAATTCACCCTATAAAGAGTTGTTAAAGGAGTTACAGGCAATGCGTAAAAGTTATCGTTTCGTCAGTCTATTACTCGTCATCGCGCTGGCGCTCGCCTCGTTTGGCGTCGTCGCCGCCCAGGACAAGGTGACGATCAACTGGTGGCACATCAGCACCGCCACCGATCAGGCTGCCTACTGGCAGGGCCTTGCCGATCAGTACATGGCTGATCACCCGAACGTCGATATTAAAATCACCATCCTCGAAAACGACGCCTTCAAGCAGAAGCTGGTCACCGTCATGCAGGCAGGCGACCCGCCGGACTTATTCCAGAGCTGGGGCGGCGCGGTACTCTGGAACTTTGCCCAGAACGGTCTGGTGCGTAATATCGCCCCTGAACTCGAAGCCGATAGCAGCGCCTGGAAAGATTCCTTTGCGACTCAGGCCGCGCTCAACCTCTATGGTCAGAACGGCGAATACTACGGCGTACCCTGGGACTGGGGCGCGGTCGGCATGTTCTACAACAAGGCACTCTTTGAAAAAGCGGGGATCACCGACCTGCCTACCACCTGGACGGAATACCTCGATGTCGTCCAGAAGATCAAGGACGCAGGCATTACCCCCATTTCGCTCGGTGAAGGCGAAACCTGGCCCGGTCATTTCTGGTGGGTTTATCTGGCAACGCGCATCGGCGGCGAAAAAGCTTTCCTCGACGCCTACAACCGCACCGGCTCGTTCGCGGATGAGCCGTTCGTCAAGGCAGGCGAAGCCCTCCAGCAGTTGATCGCCCTCGAACCGTTCCAGGATGGTTTCCTCGGCATGAGCCACAACGACTCCGAAGGCGTGTTCGGCAATGGACAGGCCGCGATGGAACTGATGGGTCAGTGGGCACCGGGCGCGCAGGCGCAGTACAGCACCGATGGCAACGGTATCGGTGCGGACAACATCGGCTGGTTCCCCTTCCCGATGGTCGAAGGCGGCGCGGGCAACCCGAATGACGTGTTCGGCGGTGGCGATGGCATCGCCGTCGGCAAGAATGCGCCGGATGAAGCGGTCGATTTCCTCAAGTTCCTGACCAATGAGAAAAACAACGCAGGCGTTTCCTTCTTCAACATCCCGGTCGTCAAGGGGACAGAATCCGCCATCACCGACCCGGTCATGCAGCAGGTCATCAAGGCACGCAACGAAGCGCCTTACTTCCAACTGTATTATGACCAGTTCCTTCCGCCTGCGGTGGGCAGCGAAGTCAACGATGCCGTCGCGACCATTTTCGCCGGGTCGGCCTCGCCGGAAGAAGCGGCTCAGGCAATTGAAGACGTTGCCGCCAGCGAGCTGACCGCGCCGTAAGCAACGCCAGCATCGTAAGGGCAAGGACTGAGTAAAAACAGTACCGAGTAAACCAAAATGCCATCTTTCTCCCCTCCCTGATTTCAGGGAGGGGAAGCCGACCCTCTTTTGTTCGGCAGGGGTGGGGTAGGTCATCCCTTCAGTGGACGATAAGGTACTTTGTAGCCCCAGGTTTAAACCTGGGGCGGCGAATACCATGCTCAGAATGATGATGCAATTCGCTGTCAGCGTTTAGCTGACCGCTGACTGCTGATAGCTGAATAGCTTCTTTTAGCAAAGAGATCCCTTTATGTCTGCACGATTTCGGGTACTGCCCAGCGCCTACGATCAAACGCATCAGGATCAGCGGCGGCGTCAGTGGAATAAAACTTTTTTGGTCGCCTTGTTTATGCTTCCCGGCATGATCCTGTTTCTGTTGTTCGTGCTGGTTCCGATTGTGCAGTCAGGCGTGTTCAGCCTCTACAAGTGGGACGGCTTCGGCCCGCCGACGAATTTCATCGGGCTGGGCAACTACGATAAGCTGCTCAACACCAAAATATTTCAGTCGTCACTGATCCACAGCTTCATCATTATGGGGCTGTCGCTCTCGGTGCAGCTTCCGCTGGCGCTGGGGCTGGCGCTGCTGGTTGGGCGCGGCAAGCTGCACGCCAAGCGCGTCTTTCGCGCCATTCTCTTCATTCCCTACGTCTTTTCTGAAGTCATCACCGCGCTTATCTGGCGCTACGTCCTGACGCCGGGGCCAGGGCTGGCGAATCTGGTGTTGGGAACCTTCATTCCCAATTTTCAGCCGATTGCCTGGCTTGCGGATCGCGATCTGGTGCTCTACGCCTATTTCGCCGTGCTGACCTGGAAATATTTCGGCTTCCACATGATCCTCTACATGGCGGGGCTGCAAGCCATCCCCGGCGATTTGGAAGATGCCGCCCGTGTCGATGGTGCGACCGAACGCAATGTCCTCTGGCACATCACCCTACCGATGCTTGGCAGCACCATTCGCCTGACCGTCTTTCTCTCCGTGCTGGGGTCGTTTCAACAGTTTGTGCTCGTCTGGGTACTCACGCAGGGCGGCCCCGTCAATGCCAGCGAACTCATCGCGACTTACCTCTACAAATACGGCATCCAGCGCTTTTTGCTCGGTTACGGCAGCGCCGTCGCCATTGTGCTGTTCCTGATTACGCTGGTCTTTTCACTCGGCTACCAGCGCATCATCATGAAGCAGGATTTCGTCGTAGCGGAGCGAGTTTAAGGAGCGAATCCCATGACGGCAGCGCAGCGGCTTCAACAATCATTCCTGTCCGTGTTCAAATACGGCTTTCTGATTATTCTCTGTCTGGTGATCGCCGGGCCAGTCGCGACAGCCGTCCTCGGCAGCATCCGCACGACCGGAGAATTCACCAGCGCGCCTTTTGGTCTGCCCCAGTCGGGCATTCACTGGGAAAATTACGTCGATATTCTGACCAATCCGCAGTTCTGGACTTCGTTTAAAAACAGCCTTGTCATCACCATCAGCGTGACCGTTTTGAATATCCTGCTCGCCAGTATGTTGGCCTTCGTCTTCAGCCGCGTCAACTGGTTTGGGCGGCGCTTTCTGTTTAACGTCCTGCTGATTGGTCTGCTTTTTCCGCTCGTCGTCGCCATCCTGCCCATCTTCATTCAGGTGCGCCAGTTCGGCTTGATCAACAGCGAGTGGGGTGTTATTCTGCCGCTGGTGGCCTTCGGCCTGCCGGGGAGCGTCGTCATCCTGCGCAGCTTTTTCACGCACGTCCCCGGCGAACTGGAAGATGCCTCGTACATCGACGGCTGTACGACCTTCGGCTTCTTTCGCTATATTCTGCTTCCGCTGGCGCGCCCCGCGCTGACTTCGGTGGCGGTGCTTCAGGTCATCGCCAGTTGGAACGAGTATTTTCTGCCGCTGCTGGTGCTCAATGACCCCGACAAGTGGCCTTTGCCGCTGGGGATCATGCAGTTTCAGGGGCAGTTCGGCACCGATTACGCGCGCATCATGGCCTATGTCACCCTGCTGATCATTCCGGCAGTGGTGTTTTATCTCTTTGCCGAAAAATACATCGTCACCGGCCTGACAGGCGGCGAATTGAAAGGCTAATCGCTATCAGCGTTCAGCAGCCAGCGGGGCAAAAGGGGACAGTCCGTGTAGGGGCACAGCGTTGCTGTGCCCTGTTCCTAACCCGACACATCTGTTTTTACACAGGTGCTTTCGTAGGGGCACGATATGAGGGTGTTGAAAAAGCCCTCACCCTAAATCCCTCTCCCTCAAGGGAGCGGGACTTTCTCCCCTTCTCCCTCAGGGAGAAGGGGCGGGGGATGAGGGCAAAACCACCTTGCGCCCGACTTTTTAGACACCCTTATATCGTGCCCGTGTACCCTACCCAATACATCTGTTTTTACACGGGTCATTTTCGTAGGGGCGCACCTGCGTGTGCGCGCCCCTGCTTTTCTCCCCTCTCTACGAAGTCTGAGGAGAGGACACCTTTGTAAAATGCCAAAAATCTTCCCGTGAACGGTTTTGTTTTTCGCCCCCTCCTTGAATTCGGGGAGGGGGTCGGGGGGTGGGGTCGAGCGAGAAATTTCCCCGAATGCACATCATCGTGT
>DAOUCB010000064.1:0-19740 GCA_034432495.1 Anaerolineae bacterium
GACACCGATATTGACGGTCTGACTGATGGCGCTGAAGTCAATACCTATAACACGGACCCGCTCAATGCCGACAGTGACGGCGACGGCATTACTGATGGCAATGAGGTCAACGTCTATCATACCGACCCGCTTAAGGCCGATACCGACGGCGACGGTTTGACCGACGGTAATGAAATCAACGTTTATCACACCGACCCGCTCAAGCAGGATACCGATGGCGACAACCTGACGGATAACAACGAGGTGCTGCTCTATCACACCGATCCCAATAAAGTCGACACGGACGGCGATGGCCTCAACGATGACTATGAGCTGATTACGTCGAAGACCGACCCGCTCAAGGCTGATACTGATAACGATGGTCTCAATGACGGTGACGAGCTGAATATTTACCATACGGATCCCAATCTCTCAGATACCGACCATGATGGGATCACTGATGGTACAGAAATCACCGGGACGACCGTAAACGGCGTCGTGTACAAAACCGACCCGACTCTGTATGACACGGATGGTGACGGTCTCAGCGATAGCGCAGAACTTGCTGGAACGACGCTGAATGGTGTGACCTATAAGACCGACCCCACCAAAGCGGACACTGATGGTGATGGTCTGAACGATGGTCTCGAACTGAACACCTACAAGACGAAGCCAACGGTGGTCGATACCGATGGCGACGGCCTGAGTGACGGTGACGAAGTCAATACCTATCACACCGACCCGCTTTTGCAGGATACGGACGGTGATGGTGTCAGCGACGGTCAGGAAGTTATTGACGGAACCGACCCGCTGCACGCACCGCAGATCGTGATCAACAGCCTCACCATCGCACGTCCGGCGACGTCGAGCACGGCAACGTTCACCGTCACCCTGCTCTACCCCATCAAAGCAACAGCAACGAACACCGTGACTGTTCACTACAACACGGTCGATGGCACCGCGATTTCAACAGGCCCCCAGGGGAAGCACGACTACGAAGGAGCCAGCGGCACGCTGACCTTCACCACCTCGACGCAGTCAATTGTGATCACGGTTGAGAATGGCACGAGCAATGGCAGCCAGGCAAATGGGACGAACGAATTTTTCTCGGTGGTTCTGAGCAGCGCCGCCAATGCCACCATTACCACATCGACCGGTACCGGCACCTTTAATCCTTAGTCAGGAAGCATACTCATGCGGATATTCAGCGAACTCAAACGAGCACAAATGCAAAGCGGACAAGCCATTGTTTTGATGGCACTGACAATGGTTGGGCTGCTTGGTTTCACCGGACTAGCCGTTGATGGCGGCGGGCTGTTCTTTCTCCAGCGCGATGCCCAGAACGCGACCGACGCCGCCGTCATCGCCGCGACCTATGCGCGCTGTACTGGCGGTTCATCGGCAGAAATCGTCTCGGCGGGCATAGCAGCCGCCGAGGCGAATGGATTTTACGATGGTCAGGATGATCGCAGCGTAACCGTGACCAATCCGCCGACAAGCGGCGACAAAGCCGGTGATCCCAGCTATGTTGAAGTCGAGATCAGCGGGACCAAGCCCGCTTACTTCATTCAGGTCGTTTACAAGGGGCCGCTCCAGGTTTCGACCCGCGCGGTTGGCTACTGCCTGCCGCCGCTTGATCCGAGCCATATTCCCGGCATCGTTGGTCTGTCGCAAACCTGTACCAATGTCATCCAATGGTCTGGTTCAACCGGGTCAATCACTGGCGGCGTGTTTTCGAATAACGACGTCCAGTTCACAGGCAGCGATAATTCGATTGATGGTGGAGGTCTGAGTATCCCGATTTCGGCAGTCACACACATCGACAATCCGGCCTCAGGTCACAATACCTATACCAACCCGACGACGAGTGTTACCGGTGCGACGGTCATGTCCAATCCGCTGGCTGAATCCTATCAGATTGGCGACTATAACCCCAGCGGGACTGTTACCGCTTCCATTCCTTCAGCTTACTATCATGCCATTGAACAGGGCAGTAACTCAGCCGCTGCTTACTACGATGCCGACTTCAAGAATGGCAAATGGAGTCCAGATGGTCGCACGCTCGAAGGTGTTTATTACGTCGAGGGCGATGTCAGCCTGAATAATATCAGCTCAGGGCCAAAAGGCGTCACGATTGTGGCAACGGGCCAGATCAAGGGCAATGCGCCAGCGGTCAGTTACTACAGCGGCACAGGCTCGACTGGCGTCCTGTTCTTCTCGAATCAGACCGATAACTGTGGTAACGGCGGCAGCGCAATCGACGTGTCGGGCAACAATACCCAGTGGCACGGTCTGGTTTATGCCCCTAATGGGAATGTCAAAGTCAGCGGATCCACGCTGACACTGGTCGGCGTCATCATCGCGCAGCAGGCCCAGATGAGCGCATCAGAAATGATCCTGATCTCAGATCCTTCAGTCATTCCGCCCCATCCACCGCTGGTCAAAATCGCCGAGTAATCCTCCGCCGCTGGTTGAGTACAGCCACCCTCTGTACACAGCCAACAGGTCATGGCGGAAGCAGAAAAGGTCATCTGCTTCCGCCTCAATAGAGGACTGAAGACCTACTCCCTAAAAGCGCGACATTCAGGCTTTGAGAGCGTTCTAAAATTAAATGTTCAATTGCTTACAGATCATTCGCAACAAGTAAACATGATCAACAATGCAGCAGGAACAGCAGCAATGCACTTGGAATATCGTCAGTCTCAATGGTCTCTAAATAGACAGCAATCTGCGAGTATCCTAGTATATAAGGACGTTCGTTGGATATTTCTTACGCCCCTGAGCGAAACGCTTTCCGCAAAACAAGTTAGCGCATCAGGGACGCAGGCTGAGAGCATTTGGCCCATGCTGGTTCCGAATCAGATCGTCATTTCTTTGTTTGCTGTTGTTTTTAGCGCTTTTCCAGATCCACCTTCATCACTCCCAGTTGATATTGCCGAGACCGTAACACATGCCCAGCGGGGCGACCGGAACGCAGTAGCCACTTTGTACCAGATACACGCGCAGCTCATTTTCAGGTATATTGTGATCCGGGTACCAACTACAGTCGACGCGGAAGATCTCACAGCAGAGGTTTTTGTGAGTATGGTCAAAGGGCTGCCTTCTTATCAACAAACTGGTGCGCCGTTTGAATCCTGGCTCTACCGCATCGCCGCGTCGAAGGTGGCCGATTTCTATCGCCAAACAGGACGCCGTCCGCAAACTGAACTTTCCGATACACTGTACGACAGCGAAGCCTCGCCCGAAGAGCAGGTTCTGCAAAAACAAACGCTGGACCAGCTCCGCAATGTGTTGCAACAACTTCCTGAAGATTATCAAACAATCCTGATCCTGCGCTTCGTTGAACGTAAAAGCCATGAAGAAGCCGCGGTCATTCTCGACAAAACAGTTTCAGCCGTCAAAAATTTACAATATCGTGCGCTTCTGCGCCTGACCGAACTCCTCGGAACCGGTCACAAGGCACGCCACTATTTGCGGGGCAACCATGACTGAACAACAGTACAACCCCGATGTGCTGGCACGACGGCTCGACCAAGCACTTCCGGCGCACAAGACCTTCATTCCGCCTGTCACGCCCGACTCACTGGTGAATTCGGCGGCTGAAGTCGCCAAGCTGAGTCTTCCGATACTGTCTTCGCAGGCTTCATCGCGCATCGAGGCTCGTATGCTGGTGGCCTTCGATGAGCAGTATCGCCCACGCATCGTTGAACGCCCGCGCCGAAAAACGCCTTCTGTTCTGAATTGGGCGTTGGTTGCCAGTTTGGTTCTCGTCCTTCTGTGGGTGGGCTTGACCCCAGCCGTTGCGGCAAGTCTCCCTGGTGAGCCGCTTTACCCAGTCAAGCAGTTGTATGAAAAGGTTGAACTTTCGACAGCGACGACTCCCGCCGCCAAAGCGACCGTCTATCTCCAACAGGCGGATCGTCGTGCGCAAGAAGCGCTCACCCTGCTCGAACGCAACCAGTTCAATCCCACGCTGGTGACGGCAGCGCTTTCCAGTATTGCTGAGGCTGGCAAGTCGGCAAATGACGTTCGCGCATCAGCTCGCTTACGGGGGAAAGTACTGGAAGTCAACGCGCTAGTGAGTTTTGTCCTACAGAATGCTCAGGACAGCGGACTAGCTTCACCAGCAAACGTTGCCGTACTCAATCAGCAGGTCAGGCAAAACGAACATAGTGATCTGCTCCTTCCGCTCCCAACACTCCCAATCGTTGATCCCAGCCCAACAGCAACACTTACACCGACGCAGACGCCTGAGGCAACCTCTACAGTCACGCCATCGGCAACACCCTCTCCTACGGAAGAGGAAACCGAAACGCTATCTCCCGAACCGGACGCGTTGGAGATTCCGCCGACCTGTGAGCATGGGCAATCGTGTGTATCTCAAGGGGTGCCGGGCGGGCAGGTCATCTTACCAACTGCCAGACCAACCAACGTTCATATAAACACACCCGCGCCTCCACAAAATACACCCGGCAGCGGGAATGCAAACAATGGCAATAACAACGGCAATAATAGCGGGAATTCAAACGGCGGAGGCAACTCCGCCGGTGGTAGTTCTAATGGGAATGGGAACGGCAATAGTGGTGGAAATGGGAATGGCAAAGGGGGAGGTTAACACGTACATTTTTCCAGTATAGGAATAAATTCGGTGTAGTCCGTCCGATATGCAGTGTCATGTAAATTTTTCTTCTTGACGCTGCAATTTGCATCGCACCAGAGCGGTTAGAGATTCCTGCACGGCTCTCCTGCAAAGCCTGAGCCAATTCTCCACAACGCCTGTAATGATCTACGGAAATATGTTTGGTGTGGGAAAGATAAAACCAATTGGAGACAACAATAGTCGTAGACCTTTGCCTACCGTGCCAGAGGTTTGTGCCATCAGCTCTTGAGGGGCAGCATGAGATAGATTTTATACGCTGTAGGTAACGGACCTTGTTGTCTGCGTCGAGTATAATATGTGTTCAGTATGAATGGCCTGGTCGAATAGATCGGGCTTTTTTGTTTCCAGATTTTCATATGCGCAGGCACAATATTCAGAAATATGCCAGTATCGTGTATGGGTTGCCTTCAACAGCTCAGCCACAGCAGCCTTCTGTTTGAAAACTGAATAATGGAGAGAGTTTCGCATTTCTATCGACCTAGATCACCTCTTCAAATTGATCTTATAATAAAACTACGAAAATCAATCAAATTCATGAACCGATGTTCTTTCCTGAGCAATTTTTGAGTGGGAGACCTAGGCTCTGTCAAACACTAATCTTCCTGTCTCAGCGACCTCATTTGTTGGTCGCGCCGAGGAATTGGACAGCATCGAAGCTCTCTTCGCTAAACCAAAATGTCGCTTGATCACGTTGATAGGTCCTGGCGGCATTGGTAAGACGCGGCTGGCGCTCGAGATCGCACATCAGATGGCCCCCAGTTTTGCAAATGGTGCCTATTTTGTTCCATTGCAGGCGCTGAATGACGTCAACCACATCGTTGTAGCTATCATCAATGCACTCCCCTTGCAACTTGTGGATAGCGACAATCCACGTCAGCGACTACTCAATTACCTACGTGAGAAACAGTTACTCCTGCTACTGGACAATTTTGAACATTTGTTGGAGGGCGTCGAGATTCTTCATGATATCCTCGATGTCGCAAAAAATGTGAAGCTCTTAGTAACTTCTCGAGAGCGTCTGAATTTAAATGCCGAACAGATATGGTCGTTAGAAGGGCTGAAGGTAATCGATGACGAATTCGACCACCACGCTCCCCCTAGTGCTGTACAGTTGTTTGTCGAGCGCGCTCAACGTGTGCAGCCCGCGTTCAATGTAGAGAACAATCTCATATCGATTCTGAAAATATGTCATACGGTCGATGGCATACCTTTAGCGCTCGAACTTGCCGCCAGTTGGGTGCATGTGCTGCCCTGTGACGCGATTGCATTGAGAATCCAGGAAAATATCGATAGTTTAGTGTCGCGCCAGCGCGACATACCAGCACGCCATCAGAGTATGCGCGGCGTTTTTGACTCCTCATGGCGTTTGCTTACAGAGACTGAGCAGGTCATTTTTCAGCAATTATCTGTGTTTCAAGATGGTTTCACAGCAGAAGCTGCTGAACAGGCAGCGAATGCAGAACTCCCGATTCTAGCATCTCTGATTGACAAGTCTCTGCTGCGGATGGACGAGCATGGACGTTATGAATTACACGAACTCCTCCGGCAGTACGCCCATGAACAACTGGAAGCATCAGGTACAGAGGAGAATGTTCTCCAGTCATATTGCACATACTACGCTGATTTCGTCTCTAGCCGTCACGAAGATTTGAAGGGACGCAGGCAGAAGGACGCAACCGACGAAATCCAGGCCGATTTTGAAAACGTGCGTAGAGCCTGGATATGGGCAGCAGATCACATGCGCGAAGATATTCTCAATCAGATGATTGACAGCCTTTTGATTTACGCACGAAACCGCTCCCGGCATCAGGATGTGCGCGTATTATATCGCCATGCCAAAGCGAAACTGGCCCCAGTTGCGGGGCAAAGCCCAGACACAAGACGCGTATGGGGGCGATTGGTTGCGCGCTCCATGGTTCGTCAAGGCGATGTTTCACAGCTCAACACTGCCCTGGAAATCGCGAAGGAAGTTGAGGATCAAGCGGAGACAGCCTTTTGTTTGAAGGAGATTGGCATTGCAGCATATGACAGTAATGATTTTGAAACCGCAACCGCATTATTTGAGCAAAGTTTAGCCATCTATCGGCATCTGGGTGATGCATTTGACATTGCTCAAGCGCTTTATCAAAGAACTGTCGCCGATCACACCTCAGAATGGGAATCTCTGTGGAGGAATAGTAAAGAGGTATTGCGCCTCACACGGGCAACTGGCGACCGTGTAGGCATGGGACGGTTGTTGGCGCTCGAGGTAATCCACGAAATGCGCGTCGGAAACTTTGCCGAAGCCGAACAATTGTGGTTGGAGCGAATCGCGCTTGGACAAGAATTAGAGAATCCGACTCTTGTTACCTTAAGTCAGGCACATCTTGCTTACGGAGTCTATTTCTTCCAAGGCGAGTTTGAACGGGCGCAGGCTACTGCTGAATCATCTATCCGATTAGCCGACAAAATTGGAAACGAAGATGCGGCTTGCTGGGCGATCGCCACGCTTGGGCTTATCGCGAGCATGGATGGGCATTATGAGAAAGGGCAAAGATTCTGCCAGCATGCGATAAAAGAGTCCTATTTTGCAGACATCAGCAAATTGGCCACTTGGGGTCTTGCTATAGTTTTGTGTGGGTTGGGCGACCATAAAATGGCTTTGGCCCGGCTTGACATGGCACTCCTGTATTTGACTAACATCTTAGGCGTCGTTGGAGCACTTGCCAGCCTGCCAATCGTTGCAAACTTCTATGCACACGAAAATCAGAGAGTCAAAGCTGTCGAACTGCTGGCACTGGCCTTTACACATCCTGTTAGTGCTTCCAGTTGGATGGAAAAATGGCCGCTGCTGGATCGGCTTTGTGCAGAGTTGAAACAGACACTGGGTTCAGACAACTATTCGGATGCATGGGAACGGGGTACGCGCCTGAATCTTGATACAGTGATGGAAATTTTGCAGAAAGAGCTATTCGGTCTCGACAACCCGATAGCTCACTATTCTCAGGATCTCCCCGTCGATACCCTTTCCGAGCGTGAGCTTGAAGTGTTGAGGCTTATCACTTCAGGGCTGACCAACCGCGAAATTGCTGACCAACTGTTCGTTGGCGTGAGCACGGTCAAGAAACATATTCAGCATATCTATGAAAAACTCCACGCGAAGAATCGCACGAGCGCTGTTGTCCGGGCACGCGAATTGAACATCATCCCCTAATTCACCCCCCAATATTCAAAAATTCGCCCTTCGTGTGATTACAATTCGCCCCCATTGCCTATAAGTTGAGTCCATCGCATACATGGCATGGGCTTCCAATACGGTGCAATTATTCCATCTTGCCTTAAGACTCTTTGTCTTCCTAACGTTAGCGCTAATCGTTTCGATAACCATCGCTCTAACCTGGGGAGACCGTACGTCAAACGACATCATTACCACATTTCGCAGCAAGAATGGTGTGGTCTATCCGATTAACATCCGTGATAGTGGACGTGACCTCTCAGCGGTTTTGTGGGGGTCGCGGTGCTATGAAGAACGTCCAGTCATGCAGGAAGGGAATGCGACGGTGCATCATTATGAGCCTAGATCTTTTTCTGAAATATTTGAGTTCCGCGATACTAAATTTGCCGATGCGATTATCCGAATCCGTCAATGCCATTAACTGTATCGATTGTCAGCACTTCAATATCGCATTGAACAGTCCGTCTGTCCTGCCTTCCTGATAAATTGCAGACCCAAATTCGCCCACCCTACCCTGAAACTTCGCCTTTCGAATGATGACAATTCTCCCACATTCGCACTAGGCTGAGATGAATGCTGGCTTTGCGGCGAAAGCCCAGATGCTGCATCCGGGCAATTGCTCTCGGCCAGCAGAATGTACCGGGCAAACAACACAAGAGTTCAATTTAAGGAGAGTTACAAGATGAAATCTAAAATATTTGCACTACTGATCGGGGCGCTACTGCTGAGTTTGACGACTCCAGGATTTGCTCAGAACGAGGCGGAGGCGATCGCATCGGATGCCGGTTCGTGGTCAACCTGGTTGTTGGACAGCGGAAATCAGTTGCGGCTGAGCGAACCGCCGGACGAAGCAGCGACCAAAGATGAAATTTCCCAATTGATGGACATGGTGAGCAAGCGTGATGACACAGCGCTAGAACAAATCACCTACTGGAATGCCGGTCCGCCATCCTATCGCTGGAACCAGATCACGGTCGCTGCGATTGATAAGCGTGGCATTCCGGGCACGTCGGGCAGCCGTGTTCTCGCCCTTGTTCACGCGGCGGTTTACGATGCAACGATTGCTGCATGGGACAGCAAATACACATATAACCGTCCCCGTCCCAGCGAATTCGCGTCAACTCTAACTACCGCCATTCCCAATCCACCAAGTTCGTCTTACCCTTCCGAATATGCTGTGACTGCGGGCGCGGCCTCAAAAGTCCTCGCATGGCTGTTCCCAGATGACGCCGACTACTTCGAGGCACAAATGCAACAAGCTGTCAATTCGCGATTACTGGCAGGCGTGGAATATCCCAGCGATGTCGAAGCCGGCATCAAATTGGGGCAACAGGTGGCAGAACTGGCGATTGCACATGGGCAAAATGATGGCTCCGATGCCCCCTGGACGGGCAGCGTGCCAACCGACGCAACGGGATGGACAGGTCAAAATCCCGTCGCGCCGCAGTCTGGTTACTGGACAACCTGGGCATTGTCTTCACCTGATGAATTTCTGCCGCCGCCTCCACCTGCATACGATTCGGAGCAGTTAGCTGCCGAAATGGAGGAGCTGCGCAATTTTGAACGCACCCCAGTTACGAACGGTAAGGCCCTGTACTGGGAATTCGGTTCTGGTGCGCGCTTTGACAATAGCAACTGGAATGCTACCGCCAGCCGCCTGATCCTGGAAGCGCGATGGGACTACAATGCTCCCAAAGCAGCCCAAACCTATGCGCTATTGAACATCGCCGGGTACGATTCGCAAGTTGCTTGCTTCAACGCGAAGTATACCTACTGGGCAATACGCCCCTTCCAGTACGATCCAGAATTCACGCCCTTGTTTACCACGCCTAATCATCCGAGTTATCCGGCAGCCCATTCGTGCGGTACGATGTCATTTGCGGCCATCCTGGCAGATTTCTTCCCGGTCGATGCCTCAGAAGTGATCGCCATTGCGAAGGAAGCAGGCGAAGCGCGAATCTGGGGCGGCATCCATTTCCGCAGCGACATCATCGCGGGTGAAACTTTAGGGATCAATGTCGCCAACGCCGTCCTGGCACATGCAAAGAGTGATGCTGGATAATCATCGTCATTGTGATATTGCGCTTGCAGTTCGTGGGACAGATGCGAGCTGCAAGTGCAAATATTCCCATGCAGGTATGTGATTGCTTACTCTGGACAAGATAAATTCCACCAGCGCTTATTTTAGGGAAAGCGCAAACGCGCTCAGGTCAGCGCGAGCGCGATTGCCTGCTCGGTAGTCATCGTTGCGCCTTTCGCCCATTCGAATTCAAATACGGTATCGCCAAGTTGAGCGCGCAGTCTCGCCAAAGCATCTTCATTTGCTTCCTTGTTGGATTGTTCAACGGGCGCGCTAAGACGAACACGCAAAGTTTCAGCCGCCGCCAGAAGCTGAACCGCTCGCTCATAACGTTTTTCAATGACGTCCACATCGGCGATAAATTCAAAGGAATAGGCATAACCTCGCTGCAGACCTAATTCGCGGCGTATGCGTAAACCTTCGCAGATTAATGCTCTGGCGCGAACATAGTCCCCCTCCTCAAACGCTTTCGCCCCCAAGTTTTGAGTTGCCGTGGCGACGCCACGCCGATAGCCGAGTGACTGATAGATGTCCCGGCATTCAAGTAAAGCTTGCTCATCTGCATCGTGCTGGCCTAATGCTCCCAGCACGCTTGAAAGCCTGTTGAGTGCTGCTGCAAGTTCAAATGGGCGTTGGAGTTCGCGCCACAGGGCGATGCTTGGCAAGACATATTCATATGCGGCTTGAAAATCGCCTGTATAAGCGGTGATTGTGCCTAGCACCGATTTGGCTTTCGCGATACCCGCCAGATAGGAAATGCGCTCAGCCATCTGGAGCGATTCCTCGGCGTGCGGCTGTATAGTCGCGTGGTCGCCAGCCAAATTAGCCAACTCACTGTACTTCAAGCGCGCGTCGATTTCCCCCTGCTGATCGCCAAGCTGCTGAAACAAAGCCTCTGCCTCTCTCGCGCACCGTAATCCATAGTCGAAATCGGAGATCGCCGAGGACAAATCCGCCGCCGCCAGTAAGGCATGTCCTCGCTGGAGCGAAACCGCTCCCTGTGTATCCTCCAGTACCCGTTGGAGCCAGCGACGCCCTTCCTGGAAGAAGCCGCCGAGTTCCCAAAAATTCAGCCCTGTACCCAACTGCGCGACCAGAGCAAGCGCTCCCTCGCTGTCATGGGCAAGCAGCCACTCGAACGCGCCGCGCAGATTATCATGATCGTCCTTGACGGTACGCAATCGGTCGGGGAAGGTCTGCGCATCCTGTTTCTCCACCGCATGGGAGACGAGCGCAGCATAGTAGCGGGCATGACGTTCCAGCGCCTCTGACTCCTGATTGCTGCTGTGCAGTTCCGCTTCCGCAAATTGACGGATCGTCTCATGCATACTGTAGCGACGCCGCTCAGCATCTTTTCCGAAGGCCACGAGCGAGTGATCAACCAGTTCGGCGAGCACCTCGGCACATGCCTCCCCAAGCACGCTGACAGCCTCGGCGGCTTCCAATGTCCATCCACCGGCAAAGACTGCCAATTGGCGCAGTGCCGAACGCGCCTGATCGCTCAGGAGTTCGTACGACCAGTCGATCAGCGTATGCAGCGTGCGCTGGCGCGACATCGTCTCGGCAGACTGCCGGTTCAGCCAGGCAAACCGTTGACCCAATCGTTCGGCAATCGCTTCGACTGGCAGCGCACGAACCTGCGCGGCGGCGATTTCGATGGCAAGTGGAATACCATCGAGCTGTTGGCAGATACGCACCACTGCCTGAACATTGGCATCGGTCAGTACGAAAGACAACATCACCTGCGCGGCGCGGTCGGCGAAAAGCTGAACCGCGTCAAAGTTCATCGAGTCTGCGACCGTCAGTGAGTCGGTACCGTTGAGTGCGGGGGTCGTGAAGGGTTCCAACCGAACGACGTGTTCCTCGTCAAGGTGAAGCGGGAGGCGGCTCGTCGCCAGTACAGTGAGTCCCGCCGCAGCGTGGCAGAGCGTTTGCACCAAGCTCGCGCAGGATTTCACGAGATGTTCGCAGTTATCCAGCACCAGAAGCAGCGTCCTGTCGCGCAGGTAATCCACAATGGTGCTGGTGGATGAGCGACTGCTGCCCGTCGACAGCCGAAGCGCCGCCGCGACTGCGTCGTCCACTGAGCTTCCTTCAGCAACGCCTGCGAGTTCGATGAAGCAGATTTCCTGAGCGAAAACGCCCGCCATGCGGCGCGCCACCTCAGTCGCCAGCCGTGTCTTGCCTACCCCACCAGGCCCCGTCAAGGTCACCAGCCTGACCGTTCGGCGCGATAACAAATCGACCAGACCTGCCGATTCTTGCTGACGACCCAAAAAGCGTGTCAGAACAGGCGGCAATACGATTTGGGGTGACCGCGACTCGAATGGCGCGATGGCACGGATCTGTTCTGCAAGGGTCACGGTTTCGACCGATGGTGCTACGCCAAGCTCCGAAGCCAGTATGCGGCGACAGGTTTCGTAAACATCCAATGCGGCACTGCGCTGATCCGCCCCCGCCAGCACGCGCATCAATTGACGGTAAGCGGGTTCGCTCAGCGGTTCATATTCGAGCAGACGACGCGCAACGCGTTCTGCTTCCGCCAGCTGCCCGGTGCGTTCGTGAAACACGGCCAGTTGTTCAAGCGCCAGCGTCGCCTGCATGTGGAAGTGCTGGCGCTGTGTGCGCAACCATTCTTCGAACTCCAAACAATTCGCCAGCGAAAATTGATCCAAAAACTCGCCGCGTATTAGAGCAAGTGCCCTGGTCAGGCGGTCGGCACATTCCGAACAATCCTGTAAGTCCACATGAGGATGGAGACGACAGGCGTCGAGCAAATTTTGAAAGTTCGTGACATCGAGTTCGTGATCGCTGAGCGGATTGAAGCGCAAGGACAGCCGATCCCCGATTAGGTGAGGCTGCTCGTCGGCAGGATTCGTTCCAAGCGCCTTCTGAAGCTGCGCCCAGGTCACGCGGAGATTATTTTGAGCCGACGTTGTCGGCATCTCCGGCCAGAGCAAGCCAAGTAGCGATTCCCGGCTGTGCGCACGATCCGACTCCGCTAGCAGATAGGCCAGCAGTCCAATCACCTTGCGATTGACCAGGGTGATCGTCCCCAACTGTCGATGTTCGATCTGCAACGGACCGAGCAAAGAAAAATATAGTTCGGCCAATATCGCCCCAAATAATGATGAATTAACGGGGATTCACTAACGTACAACTATAGCACGCTGACCAAAAAACACGACTTCTCCTTTTTGGGGTCTTTCGACCTTAAGTCTGGCAGGTCGTGAATTCGGCGGATAGATCTAACGTGACCGCACCTGTTTGCGCACAGGTGGTCATCATCGACAGTGGACACGAGGAGCGATTGAAATGGCAATTAAAGTGATTGTCGAATTACAAGCTAAACCGGGCAAGCGAGCTGAACTCAAACGTCTGCTCGCAAGCGTTGCGGAGACGCTGGGGCCGGATGAACCCGGTTTCCTGGGCAGCACGCAGTACGAGGTGCTCGACAACCCTAACATTGTGGTTGAGATTGCCGACTGGGAATCCGCTGATGTACGGGCGGCAGCCATGCAGAAGGCCATGTCGAGCGGCGCGTACGCGCCTCTGGGCGAACTGCTCGCCGCACCCTTCCGTGCGACCGTTATCACACAACTGCCCTGATTTGTTCATCCATCCAAAATCCCGTTTGTATGGGTGCGATTTTTCCTGAATTGAACCCCTTGGGTAGAAAGAGAAATCATGATGTCCGCGATTGCAAGCACGTCCATGAATACCCGCAGTTCACTGCTTCGCACGGTTCTGCTCGGCGGTCTGATTGTCGGTATCGCCGATGCCATCGTCTATCACTGGATTGTTTCCAGCTTGATTGAGGGGAACCCCTTAACGAGCGTATATCAATACTTGGCAAGCGGCGCGCTGGGCATGGCTGCCTTCGAAGGCGGCACCGGCACCGTTCTGCTGGGCGTGTTTTTCCACTTCCTCGTTTCTTTTGTGGTCGCTGCCGTTTTTATCCTGAGTGCCGACCGAATCCCGGTCGTGCGCCGCTATGCTATCCCTGCATCGCTCGTGTATGGCGTTGGCGTATTCATTGTGATGAACATGATTGTATTGCCTCTCAGCGCCGCGCCGCCGCTGCCACCGCCCACCATAACCCAGCTCATCATGGCGATCCTCGATCACATACTCGTCGTCGGGCTGCCGCTCGGAATCCTCGTGCGGCGCGGTGCTAATTCCCATCAATAAGGCTGGATGGCATTTGCATCCAATGAATGCAAACAGCATTTTTCAATCTCGTCCCTATAGCTCAAGTTTAGGAGAGCAGCAACGATGTCCATGAAAATGCGCTATCTCACCGTAGGAATTCTGTTGATGACGTTGTCACTGGCAGCGTTCAAAGCCCCGTTACTGGCTCAGGATTCACCAGATCCAGCAGCCACCGAAGACCCGTGTTTGGCAAAGCTCGATTTGGCCTGGGAAAACCTGGACGAGAATGCACCAGACGTGTTTGAAGACCCTGCGTTTATGGAGTGTCTGGATACGTTGGAGACGGTGGGGGAAGATCCAGCGAAGGATCCCGAACTCGCGAGCGTGATCGAAAGCCTGGCAACCCCAGAGGCAGTTGCAAACGACATTGTCGACAATACAAACCTAGCAACTCAGCAGGCGCCTGCACTACGTGACAATGCCTCCACCGAGCCACACAATTTCATTTCCGTTACGAATTCCTGTTCCTGTATGGTGCGGTTTTGGGTTTCTTGGTTTGACGGGGTGACGGGTGCTTTGGGGGCTGCTGGTTCGGGTGAATTTACTATGGCCTCCAGCAGAGTTGTGTGGGTACCTTCCAACGCCAAAAATATTTCGGTTCGTATTGAAGTAGTGACCTTCGACAATCAGAATAATTGGTCTTCTCCGCCTTATTGTAGTTGGTTTTTGGGAGCAGATCTTCAGACCTCGACATTTCCAATGGGTTGGCCCTCCTTATGGACTGTCACAAGCGGTGCAAATTGTGTACCGGCAGCTCATACGTAGCAATATATCGCGCACAAATCTAACACCAGTGTAGCGGCGGGCAGCAGACCTTGCCCGGTTGAATAGCTCGCTGCGCACCTATCGGACAATAAGGCATTGAACGACCTGCTCAAAAAAAGGAGATGTTACTGTGAATACGAAAGCGCGTTACTTGATGATCGGCATTTTGCTGATCACGTTGTCATTGGCAGCGGTTCACGCCCCGCTGCTGGCTCAGGATTCACCAGAACCAGCCGCCACCGAAGACCCTTGCGTCGCCATCATCGAGGCAGGTATGCTGCCTCAGGATGACACCGCACCCGAAGCGACTGAAGATCCGGCTCTCTATTCGTGCCTCGACGCCTTTGTCGCGGCGGAGACCACCGCGCCCCCCGCGCCTAATGCCGCCCTGCTAGACGAAAGCTCAACATCCCGGAGCGCGACAGCAGCAGATAATGCACCTTTTCATTCCATTACAGTCATGAATCGAACCGAAGACCACGTTGCGCGGTTTTGGCTGACCTGGCATGTCCCAGGGACAGGCGCTCTCGTCGCGCTCGGCTCTGGAACTATTCTCGCTGGACTCTCCGGGACACTCCCCATACCCAGCGGCGCTGTTGCCATCGGCATTCGTGTCGAGAATGTTTTTGGAAACGGCACTTGGGAGGCGGATGATAGCTGCCATTTCGCTTTCGATGATGCACATCAGGATCGGGTGATTGGCTACGATGCCCCTCGCCTCTCTATTCAGGGAAGTTGCATGCTCTTAGACAATTTTTAGTGGCTTACTGTCACTCCAGAGTAATCTGACTAGCGATACCGCGCGTAAATCGAACACCAGCGTAGTGTGCGCGGCGGGTTTTGCAACGGGTCAAGGTCTGCTGCCCGCCGCGCACATATCGAATAATCAAGGCATGAACGACCTGCTCGAAAAAGGAGAACCTAAATGATAAATATGAAAGCGTGTTACCTGATCATCGCTGTTCTGCTGATGACGTTGTCACTGGCAGCGTTAAAAGCCCCACTACAGGCTCAGGATTCACCGGACGCAGCAGCAACCGAAGACCCGTGTACAGCAATCCTCGATGCGGCTATGGCAACTCAGGATGCGACCGCACCAGACGCGACTGAAGACGCTGCGCTTGCGGCATGTCTCGGCGATCTGGATAACGCGGGGGCGGACTCAGCCAACACGGCTAGCCCGCTCTCGGCTGAGAGCCAAACGTCCCGGAGCGCGAGCGCGGCAGATAATGCACAGTTTCATTACATTACAGTCACGAATCGAAGCACGGAATTTGTCGGGCGATTCTGGCTGACCTGGCATGTCCCGGGGACAGGCGCTCTCGTTGCGCTTGGCTCTGGAACTATTCTCGCTGGACTCTCCGGGACACTCCCCGTACCCAGCGGCGCTTTTGGCATCGGCATTCGCGTTGAGCTTTATGCAAGACCCAACAGTATGATGGGTGGCAATATGTTTGTTCCCGATTGGATTGCGGCGGATAACTGCCACTTTGCCTTTAACGATGCGCATCAGGATCGGACGATTTACCTCGATGCCATCTCCACCGGGTTGGTTATTCCGCAAGCGCCTGTTGTGGATAGCTACGGTTGTTCGCTCTCAGGTGCGGACAATTCAAGCATCGGTATTGACAGCTTCGGTATTGACAGTTCCGACTTTGAATCCCCTCCGGACGTGAGTGCCGACAATCCAGAAGCGACTCCTGACGATTCAGGCGAATAACATTGCCTCCCGGCAGTGCGTGCGCGAGCGGGCAGCCGACGAACCCGGTTGAACAAGCTCGGCGCGCACGCACTGCCGGTCAATCAAACATTACCTGATCCTTCAAAGAGGAAAACCACCATGCTACAGTCGAAAGTACGTTTCCTTCTCATCGGTGTTCTGCTGATGACGTTATCACTGGCAGCGGTTAACGTGCGGCTGATGGCTCAGGACTCACCGGAACCAGCAGCCACGGAAGAAGCTTGTCCAGCTATCATCGACGCGGCTATGGCGACTCAGGACGCTTCCATGCCCGTGGCGACGGAAGACTCAGCGCTCGATTCGTGCCTGGAAACCCTGAGTACCATCGTTGTTGACATGAGCAGCCCGTTCCAACTGGCAACGCGAGTGGCGGCAACGCCAGCAACAACGGAGGCTGCCACACCGGACTCCGTCTACATTCCGATCACGATTAGCCACTCGAACAGTTATGCCGATGTGGGCAGGGTCTGGGTCACCTGGCATGACCCGTCAACGGGAGCATTGACCGTCACCCTCAGTGCGTATGGGATGCGTGTCTCGTATTACAACACGAGTCTGGATGTTACCGTCCCCAGTGATGTTGTGAACGTCGGTATTCGGATTGAAACGTCACCAGACCGCGCCTCAGACACGTGGCAAATTAATCCAACCTGCACCTTTGCCTTTGCCCAACCGCCTCAGGGGTTCTCCGTATCCGTAGACGACAACAACGTTTGCACCGGGGAAATGGATAGCGCTGCAACTTCGGAGCCGTAAATTTCAAACAAGGAGAAGCGTCGATGCGGGGCAACGCCTTTGATGTGTTGCCCCGCATCGACACTCGTGAGGAAGACTCAAAGGCGGCGAAGCGCAATCAGCCGTCGCTGCCATTCTCGCCGCTGCTGGTATCTCCGGTGTTCGCGTCCGGTGCATCAGTTTCCGCGCCGTTGTCGCCGACGGTGCTGGCATCACCGCTGTTTTCATCCACCGATCCCGCATCGCTATTGTTTTCGTCCAGTGAACCAATATCCTCGCTCGCATCCAGAGATAACGTAGGGTCATCATCGTTTTCGCCATACAACGCGCCTTGATCGAGCACATCGCCCGCCGGATCCTTGATGTCGTAGCTGCCATCTACGTTGAAATCGCCAACATCGCCTGCCACGTCGGTGATGGTGAAGCCGCCATCGTCAGTCGTTTCGACCGCGTATTCATTACCATCGCCGTCGGTCAGACCAACGAAGTCCCCGACATCGTTGTAGTCGTAGAAATAGATGTGGTCGCCATTCCCCAGGAATACATCGCCGCCAACGGTTGAGCCAATCACATCGCCATTGCTGAACGCATACTGATTGCCCTCAGTATCGTGCCCGACGATTATCAGGGATTGAGACGAATCTTCCCCGAAATTACCCTCAAAAAACGTTTCGCCTTTAGCATCGGCCATGACGACAGAATAGTCCGTAAATAGCGTCAGGACGTCGCCAGAGGAGTCGTCGGTAAACTGCACGAGAATATCCCCCGAAGGCGTTTGGTTCACAGGCATTCGCTTCGGTTTGGAACTGCCGCCATTCAGGATGCGTTTGACCTGCTCAATCTTTTGGCTCACTGTTAGTAAAGAACCTATCGAAAACTTCTCGTTTTCAAAGTTCAATCGATTTTGTTCATTCATGAAGTCCCCTGGACTTTTAAAAAACCTCTGTTGCAAAGCCAACACAGCCCGATCTGCGTCTTGCGGTGTGAGTATCGCTGGGACATTGAAGTTGTCGGCGGCTTTGGCAATTTCGCCAACACCCGCCGGTTCCTCTGTGGAAGCGTCGGTCGGTTCAGCCGAGACGTCCGTATTGTCGGCGGTTTGCGCTGTATTATCGCTCCCTGCAGTTTCGGTTGAAGTGTCGCCGCTCTCGTCCTGGGCAAAGCCGATACTGAACGACATCAAGACCGCCAACATCAGCAGCGAAATGACGATCAACTGAGTATTTACTCTCACGTTCATGGGGTCACTCCAATTCAATTTAAAAGGCACTTCTGTGCCGCAGCGCCAGAAGTGCCAGATAATGGACGACACACTTAGATTCCGGCTGCGACCGTACCTGCATTGAGGTTAGCATTCAGCATGGCGTTGATCCATTCCAGCATCGTGTTGAACTGATCGGCGTTGGCGCTCCCGGCGACAGCAGGCGCTGCCTGCCCCATCGTTAGCGCGGTGAAGGTGTCGCCAAATTTGTAGGCATCATCAAGCACCCGGAAATAGTAATCGGCGCACACATCAGCACCGATGGCATTGATGGCGGTCGCCATGTCAGTCACCAGCTTAGTCATGGTGAAATAGGTGTCTTTGTCCACCGTGCCACTGTCCAGATAGGCTTGCAGCCCATCCTGCAAATTAGCGTAAGTCTGCTCAAATTCGTCTAACTGATCGTTAAATTTCAGTTGTTCGGTAGTACAGGCGGGCAGCAAATCGGAGCTAGCCGTTCCAGCCCGCATTTGATCTGCCACAGCGTTTAAAGCCGGGGCACCTGCGTGTACCGCTTCGCTCTGGGGCTGCACCAGATCAGTCAGCGCCTGATAGAGATCATCATCGCTGGTTTCCGCCGCCTTATTGACATCATCCAGCACCAGCGCTGCCTGGATAGTCATCTGCTCGTTGAGGGTGATCCCGACATTATTGCCATATACCACTCCGTCAACGCAGTCCGGCACACCGGGGAACACATCCAGCAAAAAGGACTGGTACAGCCCCATCCAGTCCATCAGTTTGGCCGTGTCACCGTCGAGCGTCTCATCGTGGGCGTTATTGAGAATACTATTCAATTGATCGCGGAAAGCATCAGCAGTATCAGCGATCTGTTTCACTTCATCCGCGGTACATGGGGGAGGGGAAGGAGGCGCGTCCTGAGCCGCCGCTGGAAACACAGTTGCCCAAACGAGCAGACACATCAACGAAAACAGGATAAATCGCAGTTTCATGAGGATAACCTTTGCGTAGTTGGGGGCGAATTGTTGCATCCGCCCCGGCGTCGTTCATGCTGTGAGGCTAGGATTCAGGTGTGGCCGTCGCCTCACTCACGTAACTGTTCATGGCATCGTTGCAATACTGGAGCAGCGTA
>DAOUCB010000065.1:0-53579 GCA_034432495.1 Anaerolineae bacterium
TTCTCTCTGGCAACAATCCTGACCGTTTCACTGCCTCACACAATATGGCTGCATTGTGGGCAGGCTTTGCGAGGACAGGGAAGCCACACGCACATGATGTCCCAGCATGGCCGGCATACAACCTTGAAACCCGATCATCGATGCGCATCGACACGAAATGTGAGGTTCTCTCGAACCGATTCAGCGAGGAGCTTGACATGTGGCGGTCGATTGGAAGACTGTAGCCTTGAGCGGAAATGGCTCCATTTTCGTTTCGCCTGTGATCATAATGGGAAGGGTCTTGGGGGCAGTCGACAATGCCCCCAAACGCCGTGTTTATGTTGCTTAAACCCGTCACTGCTAGAGCTTTTTGTACTCCTCATCACCGACCGGCTCTAACCATTCATTGCTGCGATTTTCCCCCGGTACTTCGACGGAAATATGGCTAAACCAGCTATCCGCTTTGGCACCATGCCAATGCTTTACTTCTGGAGGAATACACACAACCGAACCTTCGTGCAGGCTCACTGCATCTTTGCCTGCTTCCTGATACCAACCTTCGCCAGCGGTGCAAACAAGAATCTGTCCCCCGCCACTGGAGGCATGATGGATGTGCCAGTTATTACGGCATCCCGGTTCAAAGGTGACGTTGGCGAGAAACACCGGACACTGCTGCGGATTGGTCAACGGATTGAGAAAGGAATCCCCGATGAAATATTGGGCAAACATCTCATTGGGTACGCCAGTCCCGAATATATTGGCTTGGTCGAATGCTTCTTTATTCGTGTACTTCATCGCTCTTTGCCTCGCTTCATTTTCAAAAGCAGGCAAGTGATGGTGAAGCTTCAACCCGATAAGGGTTGACATTTCTACTTTCCCATCACTTACCTTCGTTAATCACAGCAAGAGCGTTCAGGGTTCGCGGGAAGCCGATGTAGGGTATGCATTGATTGACTGCGCCGATCAAATCGGCTTTTGTGTTGCCGACCGCGAGATTTCCGGCGACATGGGCTTTCATTTGTCCAGCAGTATCGCCAAGTCCGACTAAGCACACAAACGTGATGAGTTCGCGGGTTTTGAGGTCTAAACCCTTTCGGGTATAGGTGTCACCGAAGCAATAGGCAGAGAGATAATCCTGAATGAACTTCTGGTCGTCCGGGGCGTTGGCACGCATGGCATCAATATGACTGCCGAAGATCGACTTCTGAACACTGATCCCATCTTCCAGCCGTGTCTCTTCCGTAACCGTCGCGTTATCCTGAAGCGGAAGCACGACGTTTCTATCCGCAAAGACTTGAGCAAGTACGCGCAGCCCTTTTTCCGCTTTGGCAAAGCCAATATAGGGCACGGCTTGATGCAAGACTTCCTGAAGGGATTCCGGCGTGACCCCAACATTCAACGCCGCATTCATTTGTTCTTGCAGATCGCTGCCTTCCACAGTGGTCAGGATGGCAACGACGACAAGAGAACGCAGCCGGTCGTCCAATGATCCCTGGTTCCAGACTTCACCATAGATAAAGCGATTCTTTACGTCTTCAAATGCAGGAAATTTAGCGGCTAGGTCGTTTTCTTCTACGCCCAATTTTTCCATGTTTGTTTTGCAGATTTCGATACGTGTCATTTCCTGTACCTCGTATTTGTCTAGTGCTGGCAGCGACTCGTCACCCTGGAGCAGTGTCGAGCCGCTGTCAGGCTTCCTTTACTTACCAGGGCTGGGGAGTCGGCCCAACCGTGAATTCGCTGACATTGGTATCTTCGGGTTGATCAATGGCGAATGCCACCACATTGGCGATGCGATCCGGTGAAATCCCAAAGCGCTCATACAGTGCTGCCATCGCTCCGGCTGCCCCCTGATGCGTAATGGTATTCAGTAGTTCCGTGTTAATGGCAGCCGGGTAAACGGTTGCGGTACGAATGTTTGTCCCCTCTTGAGCAGATTCCATACGGAGAACTTCCATGAAGTCGCGGACGAACCATTTAGTGCCGCCGTACACCGCATTCCCCGGATATGCCTTTAGACCGGCAACGGAGGATGTGGCGATCACATGCCCGGATTTCTGGCTGATAAATGTCGGCAGCACGGCAGCCACCCCGTTGAGGACGCCCTTGATGTTGACATCAACCGTTTGATTCCATTCCTCGGTTTTCAAGGCGGAAAGGGGCGCGGTCGGCATGATACCGGCGTTGAGAAAAATGACATCGACACCGCCAAAGGTCTGCTTGGCGAGTTCAACAATGCTGGCGTTATCCGCCGGTTTGGTCACGTCCATCACCTGATAGACGGCTTGCCCGCCTGCGCTTTGAATTTCCTCAAGCAGTTGCTGTAGGTTTTGCTCGCGCCGAGCGCCCAATACGACTTTCGCGCCCTTGCCCGCCAGTAGTTTCGCCGTGGCTTCACCAATTCCGGATGATGCGCCCGTGATGATGACAACTTTTCCTTCGATCATTTCGTTTTTTCCTTTTCGGGTTACCGAATCACTGCTTTCGTTTATTCATGCTCAGCAACGACCACGCGCTGAACTAGCGCGTGGTGTCTGCGGGTATCAGTTCGAGTGTCGTCTCGCGTACTTGGGGGGCCAGCATCGGGGCAACATACTGTGAATGGCGACCGTACTTCCTGCGATAGGCATCGTCAATTTGATCATTGAGCGCGGTGTCAGCGGCTGCAAAGCGAACGCTCTTTTCAACGCCTCCGGCTCGTATCTGACCGTATTGGCTGGTCTGTGCAGCGCGATACCAGGAACCACGCTGCCCATGATAGGAACGGATATACAGGTTGTCACCAAGACGCACAACCCAGATCGTCACCGGATGCCGCAATGTGCCATCCGGGCGACGTGGAGCAAGCTCCAATTCATCTGCCGCTCCGATCTTGTCGAGTTCATCACTTGACCATGTTGTCATGGAGGATATTCCTGCTGTTTGACTGCTTACAATGAACATTCTAGGCGTTTCTTTAGGCGAAAAATTGTACGATCTTCCGTGATCCTTGTACGATTTTCCAGGAATTCTGTCAAACGAATTAAAAGCTGTGGCGAGGAATGTTATAATTTTACAGAAAGTCGAAGCATTCTCAGGAGAGGCTGTCCGATGGATACGCCCAAATACAAAAAAGCAGAACGTAATGCGCTGCGCCTGCAATTATCTCGTGAGGAACTTGCCGAACGGATCGGTCAGGCAATCACACACGATGGCGAGATTCAGCCGCTCGAAGGGGTTCATCTGGGGCGACTATCCGCACCGATGGACAAAGTTTACAGCGTCCTTGAGCCTTCCCTTTGTATCATTGCTCAGGGAAGTAAGGTTGTTTTTATAGGCGACCGCCGCTATCAATACGATCCCTTCAATTACCTCCTCACCACCATTGAACTACCGAGAATCAGTCACGTTGTCGAAGCATCACGCGAAAACCCCTACCTTAGCCTAAGGCTGGAACTCGATCCAAACCTTGTTGGCTCGGTCATGATGGAAGCGGATGTTGTCATCCAAAAGAAGGATTTGAATGCAGAAGCGACGCGCGTTAGCCCGCTCAATGCGGAACTGCTGGATGTGCTTGTTCGATTGGTCAGACTTATCGAATATCCTGATGAAGCGCGAAGCTTCCTGCCTCCCATTAAACGAGAGATTATCTTTCGCCTCCTGACCGGTGATCAAGCTGGGCAGCTCTTTCATATGACGATTTCCGAAGGCTCGACCTCATCCATGGCATCGGCTGTTGAGCAGCTACGACAGAATTTCGATCAGTCATTTCGTATGGAGGATCTCGCGCAAGAACTGGGCATGAGCGTCTCCAGTTTTTACCAACACTTTAAATCGGTTACAGGAATGACTCCTCTGCAATTCCAAAAGCGCGTCCGGCTTCAGGAAGCCAGGCGTCTCATGCTGGGGGAAGACCTCGATGCAACCACTGTCGCCTATCAGGTCGGATATAGCGACGCAGCGTATTTTAGCCGGGATTATAAAAGCCACTTCGGTGTACCTCCGAGGCGTGATATTCAACAACTGCGGGAACTGCGCGAAGAATGGCGCGGAGATAGTGTTGGGTAATTCTGTATTCAACGTGACGCTTGAACCTGTGAGGTGATCTATCGCGTCAACCACTTTCATCGATAAGAATGTCATGGTCTTACGCTGCATACAAACTGGCAATGTCGTCGTTCTGATTATGAAACGGTATTATCGCACTCCATCGCTTTTCACTCCCCTTTTGCTTCTGAATGACAAAACTTAACGCTCAAATTCAAAAACGTGAGGTAGAAGCGACATAACGAGTCCCGGTGTCGTGCCAGCATATGCAAAACACACCTCCAATAGCGTGGTGGTGTGTTTGCTCTACGTTACTTATTCGATTTCGTCTCTAGCGCTGCTTATGTAGGCGTCGTGAAGGAAGTTATACTGTCACTCACTTGGTTTCCAGCTTGCCCAGCCTTCTTTAAGCGGACTGTCGGGGGTCAAATTCGTGAGGTCGCTGCCATCCACCTTGATCGTGTACATATCCCAATTGCCACTTTGATTAGATGTGAACAGAATCTCGCTTCCGTCCGGCGACCATGAGGCTTTCTCTTCGTCAGCTTGATCGTTGGTGACATTCACCAGATTGCTGCCATCGGCATTCATCACGTAAACGTCCATGTCGCCATCGCGATTCGAGTTGAATAGGAGTTTGGTGCCATCCGGTGACCACAGTGGAAAGTCATTGTCACCTTGCGTGTTCTCGGTGAGAGCAGTTACCTCGGTTCCATCGATATTCATGGTATAGATTTCGTCATGCCCGGCATGATTCGAGGTGAAGGCAATTTTCGTCCTGTCCGGTGAAAAACTGGGGAAACCGTCAAATGCCGGGTTATGGGTCAGATTCGTCTGGTCAGTGCCATCCGCATTCATCAGATAAATTTCACCTGCGCCGTCACGCTCACTGCCGAAAGCAATTTTGCTGCCATCCGGTGACCAGGCTGGCAGTTCTTCAAATGCCGGACTGTTCGATAGGTTGGTTGGGCTGCTGCCGTCGGCATTCATCTCATAGATTTCCGTGTTTCCATCACGATCCGAAACAAAGACGATCTTCGATCCGTCTGGCGACCAAATCGGCTGACCGTCAAAATTATGATTGTCGGTCATTCTGGTGACACCGCTGCCATCGGCGTTCATCACGTAAATCTCTGCCGAGTCGTCGCCTGTGCCTTCGGGTCTGCCTTCAAAGACAATACGCCCCGCGCTGTTCGTGGCAGCGTGCGTGACCGGGATGAGGGTAGGGGTTGTCTCCGTTGGAGCAGCAGAAGGTGCGGGAACATCCGCCCCGCCGGGACGCAGGTCGGGCGCTGGTGCAAAATCGGTCAGCAGCGTGATCAGCGGGACGAGATGCTGCTGGTCGCCATCTGTGACGATCAGCGGCGGATTGGTCGCGCTGGCAGCCGTCTTATCATCCTGCCCTAAATACTGCATCACGCCGATGCGATCTGCCGTCGTCGCGCGCCGCGTCCCGCTCTGATAATCGATCTGTTCAACACCACCCAGTGGTGTATAAACGAGCTTTTCCAGCGTTTCTTTGATGTCTGCGCCCGTGACGTGATCGAACCCGACGCGGTTCCCAGTCTGAATGTAGGTTTCGATGGACAGGTCGGTCGCACCCCACGCGAGGATGTAGCCGTCAGTGCGCATCGTCAGCGGTCGCTGATGCTGATCCGCCTGCTCGGTGATCAGGTGGATACCGGGATTTTCCTGTTCCGCGTAGGTGCGAATGGGCACCGAGCCGATCATCCCGCTGATCACTGGCACGCCGTTGGCATCAAGGTCTTTCTCTCCTGAAAATGCCACGTAAGCGTCCATTCCTCGATTGACCACAGCCAGCGTCACCTTGCCGGTTAGCCCCATCGCGTCCAGCCCTTTCGCGATGGTGGTCGGGCCGTTCTCGTGCGAGTTGGTGTAGATAATTGTCGCTCCGGCGTCAATCAACTTCTGAATTTGTGGCTGGACGTAGGTTGTGTCGTTGTTGAAGACGGTCATCGCCGCATAACCGATCCCCAGTGATTCGCAGTAGCCGAGCGCTTCATTAGAGGCACCCATCGCCCAGCCGTCATCAAAGTTCAGGAAGCCGATCACCGGCTTGGGGAAGCGATCCGGGTTCGCGGCGATATAATCGCACATGGCTCCCACCTGATCGCCATACAATGGATTGGTGAGGAATTCCCAGCCGAGTGTCCGGCTATCACGTCCGTAAACGCTTGCGGTCGAACCTGCGCGCAGGTTCAGCGCCGGGATTTTGTCGTAAGCCAGCAGCGAGAGCATATCTTCGCCATCGCCAGAGCCGTAAAGCGTAATCAGTACAGGTTTAGGGTCTTTTTTCTTGACCTCTGTATAGGCAGGCAGAACTCCTTGCCATTGATCCACATATCCCGGCGTCACTGTTGCCCCGCAGATGCCGCCGTGCGCGTTGAAATAGTCAGCGGCATCGCTGTAACCTGCGTGGATCGGGTTATAAACGGTGTCCGGTTGATCGTCAGGATTGATCAGGTGGTAAAGCGTAATCGTCTGGCCGGACAGATCAACGCCGTCGGCGCAGGCGGTATGCTGAAAAGGTAGATCGCCACTCTGTCCCGACGTTGCAAATGCTGGAACCATGCTCAAAACAACCAGTACGAGAATCCATTTCAGAGTTTGCATAATTTCTCCCTGATAGAAATTAATTGCTCGGTTATTGAGGCTGCCATGTGCCGTGTGCATGGATTCCCCCTTGAGTGAGCACAATGGGATCGCCCCCGTCGGCAGGCATAACCCACAGACCCCGATCATTAGGCGTCACTCCAGTAAAGTTGATCCACTTGCCATCGGGCGTATAACGTGGCTGCGTTGCGCGAGTGCTCGGCGTCTCATAGTGGGTAAGCTGTTCCACGCCAGAGCCATCGGGATGCATCAGGTACAGATTGGAGACAACGGGAACAAAGTTGAACTCCAGTAAAGGATAGGTGGAGAACACAATCCACTTGCCATCCGGCGACCAATCCGAGTCGCCTGCATTCATCGCCGGATCAGTCAGACGCTGCTCATTCGTGCCATCGGCGTTGATGATATAAACGGCGGTTCCGGTCGGCTTCCCTTTAGCATAGGGATCGCGCCAGTAGGTGATCTGCGTTCCGTCCGGTGACCAGTGCGGTTCATACTCACGATCACAGCCCGTTTTATTGCTCGTGATCTGTTTGACTTCGAGCGTGCTTAAATCGCCAATCCACAAACCACAGTCCATCGGTATGTCGTCGCCGACATCTTCATTGTAGGAAAGCGGCCCAATGTAACGGATGAACGCAACCTTGGTGCCATCAGGGGAATACACTGGCTCGTCTTCCCCCAGGCACGGATCTTCGCAGGCAAAAAGCTGATTATAGCTATCGGTCGCCAGGTCGTATTCATAGAGTGGCTCTGTCCCACCGGTATCGCGGCTGACCATCACAATCCGCTGACCATCTGGCGACCAGTTTGGGAGTATCAACTCCCCGTTGAAATCTGCGGCGATTTGGTGGTCATCGCTCCCATCAGGGTGAATCAGCCAGGTCGTGTCGTTGCCGACGCGGTTCGTCATATAGGCGATCCAACGCGTATCGCCCGCGAAGGGGTTTGCGCTTGAGGTCACCTCTGGCGTCCCATCATCGGCATGAGCGCTTTGTAGGAACGGAAGCGCCAGCCTGTCACCTTGCCCCGTTTTTGCAAAAATTGGAACAATACTCAAAACAAGCAGTACGAGAATCCATGTCACACGTCGCATAACGCTTCCTCTCAATCCGTTATGAAATTTGAGCGTCATAAGCATATGCCGTGTTCGGCGCAGCAGAGTAGGAAAATACGCGCATTTCCTCGTACAATATTATCGAGTTATAAGCCTAAGAGATTATCCATATGCCAAAAGTTCGCCTCACGAAAACCTTGATGGTCAATCGTGAAACCTCATTTTTAACCATGCTAGCGAGCAGCGATTCCCGTCACTGGGAAGGCGTTTTTGGCTTCCATGCGGGGCTGAATGTGGTGGACTTCGATTTAGCTCCGGTCGGAGAATGGTCGGTTGAAAATTTCGTCCTGCAAATTTCCAGAAAGCCTGTTAGCCTGACGCATATTGGCAGCGAACGAAGCCGAACGGACCTCTCAGTATCGGGAACGTTGATATTTCTCCCCCGAAAAGAACCCCTCAAAGTCGTCTGGACGGACGCAGCGGAAAACCTTGCCTTCGGTGTAACCCCCACGCTTCTCAATCAGGTCGCCGCCGATACCAAACGCGGTGACCCGGAACGTATTCGTTTAGATGGTTTCGGCAGCTTTGACGACCCGCTTGTGTCTCAAATCGGCTGGAAGCTTCTTGAGCTGCTCCACAGTGACGAGCCTGCCGCTCGCCTGTATGCCGAAGCCTTGGGGGTCACTTTAGCGCACCATCTCTTGTATCGGTACGATGGAAACAAAGCGTATCGACCCATTGCTGTACCGGAGACAATGCACGCTCGACAGCTTCGCAACGCGCTGGAGTATATTCACGCCAATTATGAGCGCGATTTATCGCTTGTCGAAATCGCCGCCAGCGCTTATCTCAGCGTCGCCCATTTCAGCCGCCTGTTTCGCAAGGCCACCGGATATTCGCCTTATCAATACCTGATCCGCTGTCGGGTCGAGCAGGCTTATCTGCTGCTCAAACAGCGCAAATACACGACCTCGCAGATCGCGCAAATGGTCGGTTTCTACGATGAAAGCCACTTGCTGCGCCATTTTAAGCGCATCTATGGAACGTCACCGTCGAAAATCCTGCTGTGATCAGGACTTCGACCTTTTCCCTGCCGCTTCGCTTCGTGACCTATCATCTCGTTAGTGTGTGAGGCGACGAGGGCAGCATCATGGATCTGTCTATCGAAACGTAATCTTCGCCCTCGTCGCTTTCATGGATCAATCTACGCCGGGCAAGTCTCGGTGTGCAGATAGCGCTGGCATTCGGCGGCTGTCCACGTCCGCGTCAGCCGTGACTGCGCCAGCGCGATCAATTCGTCAATGTCGAGGACGTAAATGCGCGTCGTGCCATCTTCGTTCTCGGTTGCCAGGTGCTTGCCATCCGGGCTGAAAGCGACACGCGCAGCACCCCCAGCCGAGTCGTCAAGCGTGAGCAATTCTTGTCCGCTATTCGCATCCCAAACTCGTGCTGTCGCGTCAAGGCTTACCGTAGCGATACGTGTCCCGTCACTGTTATAGGCGACTCCTGGAACAACATAGGTGTGGCCTTCAAGCCGCAGCAAGGATTTTCCGGTCAGCGCATCCCAAACTTGCGCCACACTATCTTCAAGCAGCCCTGCGACGACACGGGTTCCATCAGGACTAAAAGCTACGATACCCGTACGAGAAGCACCAACGGATATGTCCTGCACTTGTTCGCCCGTATCGGCATTCCAAGTAAGAATATGCCCTTGACCATCAGGCGCAAGCAGGGTGCCAGCAGCGACACGACTGCCGTCGGGACTCCACACGACGCCTCTACTTTCCGCAGGTTGCTCTAAAGTCATTACAAGCTTCCCTGTGGAGACATCCCAGATACGGACGGTTTTGTCGTAGCTTGAAGACGCCAACCGAGTGTTATCCGGGCTAAATGCCAGTGCGTAAATGTTGTCGGTGTGACCCTCAAACAACTGAACTTTATCGCCAGTCTTAGCATTCCAAAGGATGACGTTGGTATCTTCACCCCCGGTAGCAATATAGGCTCCATCTGCACTCCAAGCTGTTGCCAGCACTCGTTTGGTATCCCCGGTAAGGTTGAATATCGGCTGACCTGTTTTCACATTCCAGACAATAGGCGTGTCGCTCACACTTGCAGCGACGAGTTCGTTTCCATCTGGGCTATAGGCCATATCGACAACCCCATCATCAGGAACCACTCCGCTGTTCATAAGGACGGTGGAAGCGGGTTTGGGGATGATATTCCATACCAAGACCTCACTTTGTGTACTTAAAGCAGCGATGCGACTGCTATCCGGGCTAAAGGCGAGTCCAGCAGTAAACGGAACGCCTTCGTGAAGTACCACTCTGCCGGAGGTTATATCCCAGACGATGAGCGTCCCATCTTTTCTACCGGCAGCCACGTATTTCCCGTCGGCACTGATGGCTATCGCCCGCGCTTGAGTGCCTGAGCTGATCGAGGTGATTTCCGTTCCCGTCAACGTATTCCAGATAGTAATGTCACCAATCATATTGGCTGTCGCAAGCTGCTGCCCATTCGGGCTAAATGCGGCTATAGGGGTCACACCGGGGGTGGGTATTTTCGTTCTTTCCTCCCATGTCGCGGTATCAATCATGCTCAGTCCGCCGGATGCGCTGCACAGTACTAGGAGAGTTGAATCTGGGCTAAAAAGCGGGTTAAACGCGTGAGTACAGGCATTCAGAATGCTTGGCTTGATAATTTGCTGCCCGGTGCTTGTATCCCACACCGAATAAACGTCACTCATCGTCCCCACAGCAACATAGTGAAGATCGAGCGAAACATCGATCAACTGCAATTGATTGGGATCGATGGGCAGAACTACGGTTGCGGTTTGTCGGGGATTTTGTGACGATGAAATATCCCATTGTTCAAATTCCAGAGATGTTTCCAGAAAGGAAAATGTCGTCGCTCGCTGGCTGAAGGGAGCGTAATTGGTCAACGTTCCATGTAAAGCAGCAAGCACTTTTCCTGTACTGACATCGGAGAGCGCGCTTTGATCCTTATCTGAAAAATCAAATTGCTGGGGATAGACAATGGTTTTGTCATCACTCCATCCGATCGGGAGCGTTAAGTCAGGCGGTAAGTCAGCGGATTTTATTCGTGCTGGCGGGTTCAGGTGATCTATCGCCTGATGCAGCACCGCATTGGCTTCCGGCAGCACGGTTGCATCTGCATCGTAGGTCGTCTTGACCGCCTGAATCGCCAGTAGCGTACTCAACTCCGCGTCTTTGTCCAGATTATCCGTCGCGTAGCCGACTAATTCCCGTGATGTGGCAATCCGCGCCTGATCCTCTGCTTGCTGTCGCGCTGCTACCGCCAGATTGCTCTGATTGGTCGCATACGCCGTCAGCCCGAACGCCCCCAGCGTCGCCAGCAGCAGCACGATTACCAGCCCGCGCAAGAACCGCCGCGAGCGCCGTTCCAATCGCGTCTCGCGTGCTTGCCGCTCCGTCTCGACGGCCTCCTGCTGGGCGCGCTCGGTGAGGCTGGCCTCAACGTAAGCCCGTTCCAGCACTGTCAGCGCCTGCCGTTTCGCGCTGGCCCAGTCCTCAAACTGCGCCAGGCGCTGCCCGCTCGCCAGATAGCTCACCTCCTTGCCTTTTGCTGCCCACTCCTGCGCGATATGATCCAACTGCTGTCGCATCTTGATGTCCTCTCGGCTCTCTTCAATCCAGGTCGATAACCGTCGCCACTCGCGCAGAATGGCTTCATGAGCGACCTCGACGGTGGGGCTGCGCGACCCAGCGTCGTGATCCAGAGTCAGCAGCCGGTAGGCTGCAAAGGTGTCAATCAATTCATCCATCGCATCCGCATCAAGCGTGAGCGACAGTAATTCTTCCCGCCTGACCCGCCGCCTCGCATCGCCCCTGTCATCGCCAATGTCCACCAGCCGCAAAAACATCTGGCGCGTCAGTTCCTGATGGTCGGGAGTCATCTCGGCGTAGAGCTTCTCGACACGTTGTGCCAGCGCCCCGGAGATACCCCCCAATTCCTGGTAAGCTGCCAGCGTTATCTGACGATCCACACTGCGTTCGTAAAGCTCCGAGAGCGCATATTCCAGCAGCGGTAGAGTCCCCGGCTGACCCACATCCTGAAGCATGGTCGCGACCAGACCATCTTCAAAGGTCAGGCCAACCTGCTGAGCCGGTTCGAGAATCGCCTGCTCTAATTCCGTTGCATTCAGCGGCACAATGACTTCGGTGTGATGACGGATCAGTTCCGCTAAGCGGGGATAATGGAGCGGGCGATCATAGAAATCAGCCCGCAGCGTCAAGACAACGCGCATTCTTCCCTGCGGGTCGCTGACGGCGTTCAGGAGGCTATCAATGAACTGTGCGCGAACCGTCTCGTCCTGTACCAGCGTGAATAATTCTTCAAACTGGTCGATCACCAACACCAGTTCGACCTGCTCATCACTCGGAAGCAGTTGTTTCACCAGGCGGCTCAGGCCGCGCTGATCCTCGGTGACCTGCTCTAAAATATTCGGTACGGTATTCACGGAGATGCGTAAGAGCGCCGCTGCCAATCCTTCAAAGGGATATACTCCCGGAAGCATATCCGTGATGAACCAGCGGCTCGAATTCGGTAGTGCGCCCTGATGGAGCGCGGGGATCAATCCGGCGCGAATGACGCTGGATTTGCCACTGCCGCTCGGCCCGACCAGCGCCAGGAAGTGAGGCGCATCCTCGCCCTCGAAACGATTGACGAGCTGTTGCGTCAAACTTGCGCGACCGAAGAAAATCGTCGCATCCGTTTCCTGAAAAGCCTGCAAGCCTTTGTAGGGATTGGCTAAGTTGAGTGGTTCGGGAGGAGCGGGGTACTTCAGGACGTCAGCCAGAGTTTCGCTCGAAGCGGATAGATGAGTGACTGATGTCATGGTTGGATTGTTGAAAAGCTGGAGTTGTCGCGTGCGGTCGATAGCCTGCTGACGGCTGTGGACGTCCAGCTTGCCGTAAATCTGCCGCGTGTACCACTTGATCGTAGTCGGCGAGAGAACGAGTCGTTCTGCAAGCGCAGGATTGGACAGCCCATCTACGATCAGCTTGAGGATTTCCAATTCGCGCGCTGTCAGCGGCTCAGCGAGTGGCTGTTCAGTTGATCGCTGACGATTCGGTAGACTGGCTCGAAAAGCAGCAGCGAAGCGAAGCGCATTTGCGTAGCGCTGTTCTGGATTCTTAGCGGTGGCGGTTTGCAGCACCTCGTCCAGCGCAGCAGACCAGGCGGTTTGCTGAGAAGCCAGCATAGGAACAGGCGTGTTCAGTTGATCGCTGATCAAGTGTTCAGAAGAAGTCGTCGAAAAAGGTTTTTTAGCCACCAGCATTTCATAAGCAATCACCCCTAGGCTGTAGATGTCTGTGCGGGCAGTGAGCGTTTCCCCCCGGATCTGTTCAGGCGTGAGATAGGCTGCTGCTTCAGAAATGCCGCTTTGAACAGGGCTGACGATGCCGAAATCCGTCAGATAAGCATTCCCATCCTCATCCAGCAAAATATTCTCTGGCTTTAGGTTTCGATGAATCACACCTTCGCGGTGCGCGACCGCTAGTGCGCCAGCAATTTGTTCCAGCAAACGTGCAGTTGCTTCCAGCGACCAGGCACCTTGTTCTAGTTTTTTTCGGAGGCTGAACGGTAGCCAGCGCATGACCAGATAGGCACCCTCAGGATCACGCCAGTAGTCGTAGAGGGGGACGATATGCGGGTGTTCCAGTCGAGCAATGAGCTGCGCCTCAATTTCGAAGCGGCGGACAAACTCCGATTGATTGGCATGTTCCGGAAGCACGATTCTGACAACAACGTCCCGCTCGACGCTAGATTGGTAGGCACGGTAAAGCACACTGAAATTCCCGGACGTCATTTTTTCGCGCAGTTCATAGTCTTTGAGCTTATGAGGATGGAAGTCCGTCACCGTCGCGCTCCTAGTCTCGCCGTTTGAAAATTGAGGCATCGAAAGCTGATGTCATTGTATGGAGTTTCGTGATTGGAGCGTCCGTTTGTACTCTGAATCCCCCCATAATCCCTACTCAGCCGGGGGAGGGGAAAGCGATAGGGTTTCCACATTTGGGCAAAATCCGCCGCATAATGAATGTCAACTCGACTGAAAGCGGCAATCATGATCAATCTCTCCGGAACCACCCTCAAAGGCTACGAACTCCTGGAACGCATTGGCGCGGGCGGATTTGGCGCGGTCTATCGCGCACGCCAGACCACGATGGACCGGGAAGTCGCTGTCAAGATGATTCTGCCCAGTCGCGCCAACGAACCGGAGTTCATCCGCCGTTTTGAGACTGAAGCGCGCTTGATTGCGCGCCTGGAACATCCGCACATCGTCCCACTTTACGATTACTGGCGCGATCCAGACGGTGCCTATCTCGTCATGCGCTATTTCAAGGGCGGCAGCCTGCGTGATGCACTCAGCAAAGATGGCGCTAAGGATGTGCTTCCGACCTCGCGCCTGCTCGATCAGATCGCCTCGGCGCTCGACTATGCTCATCGCGCCAATGTGGTGCACCGTGACATCAAACCGGGCAATATCCTGCTCGACGACGATGGCAATGTCTATCTCGCGGATTTCGGCATCGCCAAAGACCTGATCGCCTCCGAAACCGGACAGACGACTGGTGGCGTCATCGGTTCGCTCGATTACATCGCCCCGGAACAGGCGCGCGGCGAAACGATCACGCCGCGCACCGACATTTATAGCCTGGGCGTGCTGCTCTACGAACTGTTGACGGGTGAACAACCGTTTGGCGACATTTCCTCAGTCGAGCGGCTCTATAAGCATCTGAACGATCCGCTTCCCACGATTGCCAATCCAGCGGGCGACATCAGTGCGGGTATCAACGACGTGATTCAGCGCGCGACCGCTAAAAACCCTGCACAGCGCTATCCCGATGTAGCGGCGCTCGCACTGGCGTTTCGTCAGGCCAGCGGACGCGACGTGAGCGCGACCAGCCTGAACATCATCGAGCAGTTAACGTGGCGCGAGCAGGAAGTCCTGCAGTTGATCGCCGAAGGGCGCAGCAACAAAGAGATTGCCGACAAGCTTTATGTCACCCTGGCGACAGTGCGCTGGCATTTGCGCCAGGTTTATAAGAAGCTCGGCGCACGCAGCCGCGTGCAGGCGGTTGTCCGCGCCCGTGAACTTGATCTGCTCGTGTCGGGCGAGGCCGATCTTCAACCCACCTCACCGACTGCGACCCTCGTCGCGCTGCCAGAACCTGAGAATCCCTATAAGGGGCTGCGCGCCTTTGAAGCTGCCGATGCGCGTGATTTCTTTGGGCGCGAAACGCTGACCGCCAAACTGATTCAACGACTCGCTGAAACCGACCGCTTCAGGCGCTTTCTGGCCGTGATCGGGCCGAGCGGCAGCGGCAAGTCCAGCCTCGTCAAAGCCGGGCTGATCCCGGCGCTCTGGACAGGCGCTTTGCCCGGTTCGGAGCGCTGGTTCGTCGCCGAGATGACGCCGGGGAGCCGCCCCATCGATCAACTTGAAGTGGCGCTGGTGCGCGTCGCGGCCCATTACGGCGAAGCGCTGGGCGAGCAACTGACCCGCGATCCGCATGGACTGCTGCGTGCCGCCGACATTATTCTCCCCCACGACAGCACCGAGCTGATCCTCGTCATCGACCAGTTTGAAGAAGTGTTTACGCTGGTCGATGACGAACACACTCGCCAGCAGTTCCTCGATTTGCTGACTGCGGCAGTCACCGACCCGCGCAGCCGCGTCCGCGTGATCGTGACGCTGCGGGCAGATTATTACCACCGACCTTTGCAGTATCCTGACTTTGGCGAGCTGGTGCGCTCGCGCATGGAGACCATTCTCCCGCTGAGCGTCAGCGATCTAGAACGAGCGATTGTGTATCCCGCCGAAGCGGTCGGCGTCCGCTTTGCCGAAGGGCTGGTCGCCGCCATTGTCGAAGACGTGCATTATCAACCCGGCGCGCTGCCGCTGCTGCAATATGCGCTCACCGAGTTATTTGAACACCGTCAGGAACGCCTGCTTACGCAGCAAGCCTATCAGGAAATCGGCGGGGCGGTCGGCGCGCTGGCGAAACGTGCTGAGCAGTTGTACGCCGACCTCACGCCTCCTGAACAGGAAATCACACAGCAGATATTTTTGCGCCTGGTGACCACCAGCGAAACGACCGAAGCAGCGCGGCGACGCATCCGGCGTGCTGAACTGCTGTCCCTGGCGTTGGACGCCGAGGACATGAATGACTTGATCGACACCTTTGCCGATCATCGACTGCTCACTCTCGACCACGACGTGGGAACGCGCAGCCCCACCGTCGAGGTCGCTCACGAAGCCATTCTGCGCGAATGGCCTCGACTATCGACCTGGATTAGCGAAAGCCGAGAGGACATCAACATGCGACAGCAAATCGAACGTAATGCTCAGGAATGGCAAGAAAAAAGCAAGGAAATCAGCTATTTGGCAAGTGGTCAGCGCTTGACCCAGTTCGAGGACTGGGCAGGCGCGAAAAGGCAGGCACTGTCAGCGCTAGAGCACGCCTATCTCGAAGCCAGCCTCGCCGAGCGCGCCCAGCAGCAGCAAATCGAAACGGCACGCCAGCAACGCGAAACCAAGCTAGAACGCCGCTCGCGCCGGTTCCTGCGCGGGTTAGTGGTAATGCTGCTGCTGGCAACGCTCGGCGCGTTTGGGCTGACGGCCATCGCACAGAACGCACGACAGGATGCCGAGAAGGAGGCGAGTTTAGCGCTTCTGGCGCGGCAGCAAGCGGAGGATCAGGCGCGAATTGCGACGGCACGCGAATTGGTCGGCTATGCGACAAACACGCTCAACACCGATGCAGAACTGAGTACGCTGCTGGCGATTCAGGCAGTCAAGACGACCTACGATGTCGATGCAACCGTACTGCCGGAAGCGAACACCATACTGCATCAGGCGGTGCAGGCGCTCAATCCTCCGTTACATATTGATGCAGCCCAATATCCTCCGGGATGGACAATGCCGTTCTCCTTCAGCCCGGATAACAAGCGGATCATTTACCCGCTGGTGGTGCATCCTAATACCGGCATGGATGAGCAGACCGCTATCGCCGACGCGAACACTGGAGAAGTCCTGTATATGATTGAAGGCGAACCCATTGTAGACAGTGCAGCAAATGACCGCTTCATTACCTTCTCCATCAGAGAGGAAGGCATGGTGCTGCTCTATTGGGATATTGCTTCGCTGGAGCGGGGAACACTCTTGCAAACTATCCCGCTGAACCTGGCATCGGATTGGGAATGGATCGACATGACCCCCGATCTGCATAGTCTGGTCACGTATTCCCCAAGTCGGGATACGCAGGTATTTGATTTGACAACGGGCGAAGAAATTACGACCAGTGCGGCAATTCGACAGGGTGCAAATAATTATCCGGGCTTTAGCCCGGACGGACGATACTTGATCACTGAAAACCCGAATGGGAGTGTCTCTGTCACCGACACCACGACCTGGAATCTAACCCTGACGCTCAAACCAGCAGGAACGCAGATCGCCGTTTACAATCAACCCTTCCGCTTTAGCTTCGACGGAACTCACATGGTGACCGCGAACCGGAATAACACAGCCAGCGTCTGGGATCTTTCAACGGGAAATGAGCAGGTCTTTGACAGCGGCTTCGCGCCCAAAATCGTCGCCCTCAATCGGGATGGGACTCGTTTGCTGACCGGCACGCCGGATGGTGAAGCGATTATTTGGGACACAACAACTGAAGAAGCGCTGATGCGGCTCAGTCTGGGCAAAATGGATCGGGCTAACTTCAGCCCAGATGGTTCAATGCTGGGCGCGAATCATGGTTCAGGTAGTCTAAAGATCTGGTCGCTCATTTCAGGTCAAGAATTCAAGACGATGATCACCAGCGGCGTAGATAGAGACAGCGGCCCGGTTGGGTTAGCTTACAGCCCGGATGGCAAACGGTTGGTCGCCGCCAGTGTCACTGAAACACCGATTGTCTGGGACGCCGAAACCGGAGAAAAAATCTTCACGCTGACTGGTCATACGGATCGGGTCAAGGCAGTCGCGTGGAGTCCTGACGGAACTCACATTGCCAGCGCGGGCGATGATACGAATGTCATTCTCTGGGATGCTGACAGCGGAGAAAAACGTCTGACCTTTTCCGGTCATACCTACAGTATTTATGGATTAGCCTTTAGCCCAGATGGAAGCAAGCTGGCATCGTCTAGCATTGACCAGACGGTGCAGATCTGGGATGTTGCGTCGGGTAAACTCTTGTTCACGCTGAACCAGATTGCCCATAGTAAGGGGGTCGCCTGGAGTCCTGATGGAACACGGATCGCAGCCGGAACGGATATTGCTGACGACAACAACGGCTATGTTCAGGTTTGGGATGCCGCAACGGGCAAATCACAACTAGGGATTTCAGTGGGCGCAAGCCGGACAGGGATGATCAGTTTCAGCCCGGATGGAAAACAACTTCTGGCATCGACATTGGAAGCTCAGGGAGCGTCGGTTTTCGATGCACAAACCGGCGAGAAGCTGCTCACTCTGACGAATAACGTCAACATTGTCTCTGGTGTCGCCTATAATCGGGACGGCACTCAGATTGCGACCAGCAGCCATGACGGGACAACCCGTTTGTGGGATGCTGCAAGCGGTCAGGAACTACTAACTCTGTACGGGCCAGCAGAAGGTACAGCGCGCGTCGCATTCAGCCCTGATGGCAAGCATTTGGCAACGGAGAACGAGGACGGCACAACGCGGATTTACATCCTCGACATTGACGAATTGATCGCGCTGGCGCAGTCACGGCTGACGCGGACATGGACAGTCGCGGAATGCCAGCGCTATCTACATACAGATATCTGCCCAGTGTAGAATTTAGGCATCATCACCACAAAAACATGACTCATCCCGAATTTAAGGGGTAGGAGTAGAAGACAAAAGACCTTCTCGATTAAGCTGGAGTTACCAGACAACAGCAGAACGAGAAGGTCTTGTGCAATGAAGGATTCTGCCGAAGAACGAGTTCTTGGGCACCTTCAGGTCGAGCGACTGGAGCGCATTAACGCCTTTGAACGTCTTAGTCAGGTCGTTGGTGTCAATAATGAGTGTGTTACGGTCGTGCATTGTCGATTCCTTTCTGTGTCAGCTAACGTTCGGAAATCGTGTCAGGTCTGCGTTCAGGGCTACGACTCATCGGCATCCTCCTTCCCGTCAGTGACCGGCTGATCGCTCGCGTTGACCGAAATCAGCGGCACGCCCAGGTCGCGCAGGCGGTTGAGTACGCCGTGCAGCGCCCCTTGGTCGGGCAGCGAACCGATGAGCAGCGTTTCGCCGTTGGCCTGGTGGATGATCGTCAAGCCGCCCATCCAGTCCGCCCAGGATTTGTCGAGGTACCCCTTGACGTGGATTTGGTAGTATTGGGCCATCATGCTTCAACCACCATTTGCGCCTTCAGCGGCATCCCCGTTCGCGCCGCTTCGACCATGCGCAGGATCGCATCGGTCACGATGTAGGCGTATTTCTCCTGAGAGATTAAGCCCTCGTGATACGCGCCCTGCACGGTGATGTGCTGGCGGTTGGTCGAAAGGTGCGGCAGCTCGGCTTGCAGCTCGGTGAGTTTGTCACCCAGTCGTGGCTGCTCGGTCACGCTCAACACGATCAGCGGCAGGTCACCCAGATCTCCTGCGTTATTTACAAGGGGGCGAGAGACGCTATCCCATACGCGCAGCGCATCGCCTCCGCTGGAGAGCGCTCGCGGTGTCGGTGCGAACGCCATCAATTCGGCATATTGCTGCTGCGGCAGCCCGTTGGCGAGCAGCTTGTACTCGCTGTTGAAAATGCGCCACACTCCGAAGCGGGCAAGCAGCGCGCTAACCTTATTGCCCATGCCCGGCGCTTTGCTGGAAATGCCCATCTGCACCCACTGATCCGGGTGCGAGCCATCCACCAGCACCATGCCCGCGACTTGGTCACGGTAGAGCGCCGCGAACGCCCGGATTGTCAAACCGCCGTAAGAATGACCTGCCAGCACGTAAGGACCGCTTATGCCCAACTTCTCCAGCGCCGTGTGAAGTTCCTGCGCGGCGCGCCCGGCATCGCGCGGCGTCGGAGCGGGATCGCTCCAGCCCAGCCCGGCGCGGTCATAGGCGACGACACAGGTGCCTTTCGCCACTTCCAGCTGTACCCATGCCCAGTTTGACGAGAACGAAATCATTCCGACGTCGAGTATCACGATGGGGGTAGACTGAGTCTGACCCATCACGTCGACGTGCAGCCGGTAACCGCCCACATCCACCATCTGATCGGGCGGCTGGTAGCGTTGACGTTCGCGCTGCGCCGTGATGGTCTGGTAGACAAAGCCAGCGGAGAGCGCGGCAATGATGAGGACGAGGATGATTTGTGGGGTGTTCATTGAAATTCTGCTCCTGCTAAACGTCCCGAATGGACTTACTGTATGCGGCGAAAGGGCTGATTGCGGGTAGCCAAAAGGCGTATTTGAGGGGTTGATTGTTCGCGTCTGCTAATTTGCACTCCGTCATAATACAAGTTAGACTTGCATATCTTATGCAGTCAGGGTAATCGAATGCTTGCGACGGTTCCTGAGCTTCTACGCACCAAGCTGAATCCGCCTCCGGTTCGCCCTGATCGCATCGCCCGCCCCCGGCTCACGGGGCTTTTTAGCGCCGGTCGGGAGCGACCGCTCATGCTGGTGTGCGCGCCCGCTGGCTATGGCAAGACCACCCTGCTCGGCGAATGGTTGTTGTCGAAGGTCGAAGAAGAACTGTCCTTCGGCTGGTTCTCGCTGGACGAGGACGACAACGATCCCACCCATTTCCTGACTTACCTCGTCGCCGCATTCAGCACCATCAATGATCTCGAAGCCGAGGATGTGCTGGCAATGGTGCTCTCGCCACAGCCCCCACCAGGCAAAGTCATCCTCACAGCGCTGATCAGCCGTTTGGAGACGTTCACTGGACGCATTACCCTTGTCCTCGACGACTATCACCTCATCACCGCTCAGCCGATCCACGAAGCCGTCGCCTTTCTGCTTGATCATCTGCCCGTGCACGTGCGGCTGGTGATCACGAGCCGCGAAGATCCGCCCCTCCCCCTCGCTCGCCTGCGCGGGCGCGATCAACTCGTTGAAATCCGCGCAGACGACCTGCGCTTCACACCGGAGGAAGCTGCCCGCTTCCTTCGGCAGATGATCGGCATCAGCTTGACTGCCGAACAGATCGCCGAACTCGACGCCCGCACCGAGGGCTGGATCGCCGGGCTGCAACTGGTCGCACTGGCGCTGAAAGGGCGCGAAGATGTTTCCAGGTTCATCGCCGCCTTCACCGGAAGCCATCGCTTCATCCTCGACTATCTCACCGAGGAAGTCCTTAGCCGCCAGCCCGATGACGTGTGGAGCTTTCTGCTGCAAACTTCGATCCTCAACCGCCTCAACGGCGCGCTCTGCGACGCCCTGTCCGGCAGGAGCGACGGTCAGCAGATGTTGGAGCAGATCGAGCGCAGCAATCTGTTCCTCGTCCCACTGGACGACGAGCGCTACTGGTATCGCTACCACCATCTGTTCGGCGACATGCTGCGCAAACGGCTGCAACAAGCAGCGACAGAAGACGACATCAACGCACTGCATCGCCGTGTCAGCGAGTGGTTCGCCCAAAACAACCTCTATCATGATGCGATCCCGCACGCGCTCGCTGGGCAAGCCTATGACTTGGCCGCGCATTTATTGGAGCTGTACGCGGATTTGCTGCTGGAACAGGGCGGATCACGAAGCGAGCTGCCCGCGTTGCGTGAATGGATGGGTGCGATGCCAGCCGAAATAGTCATCACGAGTCCGCAGCTTTGTCTGCTTGAGGCGATGATCGCCACCTCGCTCCAAGCTGTGGAGGCACGGCTGTCCGATGCAGAGGCGGCGCTGACACGTTCCGATCCATCGGAAAAGTCCCAAAAGCTGCGTGGATTGCTTGCCATCCAACGATCGAAGATGGCAGCGATTACTGGAAATACAGAGCAGATCGTCGTGAATGCCGAGCGCGCCCTTGCGCTTCTCAGTCCGCATGACGTGACGTTGAACGCGCACGCATGGAGTTTTCTATCGATGGGGTATCTCGGAGAGGCACGATTTGTGGATGCGGAGTATGCGCTTGCCAAAGCCGATGACCTCGTCCGACATTTGACCACGACTGATCTCTTCCTGACTCGCGCGTGGAGTCATGCCTATATGCAGCGCATTCGCGGCGACTTGCCAGCAGCCCGGCAAACCTGCGAAGACGCCCTACAGCTCGCCGCGCGGCACAACAAAGCGACCAGTTTCGACGGACTCATGCTTTCACTCTGCCTCGCCGATCTCCTCCGCGAGCAGAATGATCTCGCTACAGCGTTCGCCTATGCCAACAATGCGTTACCCCACTGCCAGCAATCCGGGCTGCCAGAACTTCAAATCGTCGCCCAGTTTGTCCTTGCGCGAATTTGCGAAGCGCAGGGCAGGTTTAGGGAAGCGCTCGCGTTTTGCAGTGGCGTGCGGAGCACCGGAACGCCAAGATCGCTGTGGTTGTCGGAATTCGCGCCGATGTTGGAAGCGCAGATACAGCTCAGCGCGGACAGTCAAATATCCCCCAATGATGACGTGCCATCAGGCGCAAGTGAGTCTATGCCACGCTCTCATCTCCATCCGCTTGTATTCGCACTGATGCATGAGTACACACACGTGATCCCGATTCGTATTCTGATTGCTCAGGCGCGCTCTATTGGCGATCACGAGCCACTTGACCGAGCGATTCACCTGCTGAATCGGCTGCGTCAGACTCCCGGGTTCGCTGAACTGATTTGGGTTCGCATCAAAGTAGAACTGCTCGATGCCCTGATCTATCAGTTGAATGGTGCCTCGCCTGAGGCACGTGCCTCATTGGGACGCGCGCTCCGGCTGGCGGAACCCGCCGATTACCTGCGCGTCTTTCTGGAAGAAGGCAGACCGGCTGCTGCGCTGCTCCGATTGGCGCAGGCGGGTATGAATTCAGCGTATATGGAAAAGCTGATGGATGCTTTAAGCAATCCACAGGCGCGACAGCCGATGCTGTCCGAAGACGATTTTCTCTTCGAGCCGCTCAGCGAGCGCGAGCTTGAGGTTCTGGGCATGATCGCCGGGGGCGCGTCCAATCGAGAAATCGCGGAGGCGTTGGTCGTCAGCATCGGCACAGTCAAAAAGCACGTGAACAATATCTTCCTCAAGCTCGACGCGCACAGCCGCACACAGGCGGTCGCCACAGCCCAGCGCTACAACATCCTCTAGCGAACACAGATCGCAGCACGACTTCCTTGCTGTACCCCACAATCAACCCCCAAATACGCCTTTTGGTTATCCCGAATCAACCACAAAGCCCTCTAACCTGAGGACTGTCAACCGGAAATTTGACCGTCAAGCAGAGAGGGATTGGCAATGGCAGACCAGACCTACGACATGGTGAGCTATCCGCTTGCCGACATGGGTGCGCGGCTTGCAGCGTGGTTCATTGATGGAGGCGTCCTGTTCCTGATCGAGGGCGCAGGCTTTTACACCCTACGCGAACCCGGACTCAGCGCAGGGATCATCGTTGGCTTGATCTACACGTGGTTCTTCCTGACGCGCAACAACGGGCAGACCGTCGGCAAGATGCTCATGAAGATTCGCGTCGTCAAGACAGATGGCACACCGATCAGCGACGCGGATGCCGTACTGCGCTACATCGGCTACCTGCTCGATGCCATCTTCTTGCTCGGCTGGTTGTGGGCGCTGTTCGACGAGAACCGGCAGTGCTGGCACGACAAGCTGGCGAAAACCTACGTCGTCAAATCGGAGTAAGTCCGGATCAGACCGGAGAGGAGAAATCTCATGCGCAAAACTTATGCTCTACTCGTCGTGATCGCCGTATTCGTCCCGCTGGCTATCGCGGTCATGACCTTGATCTCGATCCGCCCGTGGGTGCTGGATCGCAGCTTCTACGAGAGCCTGCTCGATGACGAAGCACTCTACGAAGTGCCTTTGATAAGCAGATTGCCCGACGGATTCACGAATAGAGTACTTGACGCCTTCACCCGCGACCTGTTCGGGGCGGAGGAGCTTCCCGCAGAGGCGTTGAATGCCGCGCTACCCGAAGTCGTGACTCCCGATTATCTGCGCGCACTGTCGCTGAGCGCGATCGAGACGGCGTTCGACTTCATCGACGGCACCCGCAGCGACCTCCAGATCGCCATCGACTTCGTACCAATCAGACAGGCGCTTCAGGGCGAGGCAGCAGCGCCTTTCGCTGCGAATCTGGCAGCGGCGCTTCCACCTTGCGCGGCTGACCAGTCGCCGGTCGCCTCCGGCGGACACCTACCGCGCTGTATCGCCGCTGACAGTTCCGAGACAGCCGCCGTCGACCAGATCGTCGCCGCTCTGCCCGCGCTGATCGACGCCATGCCGGACAGCAGCGTCCTCGCCGCCGATACCAACCTGCAGATGGGCTGGCTTCCTTACAACCGCTTTCTAACGAGCGGTATCCGCTCGGCGGTAGACGTGGGGATTGTGGCGCTAACCGTGATGGCGCTGCTGGCGTGGTTGACTGGCGCGTACTTCGGTGGCGCAGACATGTGCTCACGGCTGAAGTGGGCGAGTTCAAGTCTGTTCGCTCCAGCATCGCTAATCCTGTTCACCGGATTGGCCTTGACCTTCGCCCCCGCCGTGACGGCAATCGGTAACAGCATCACGACTGCCTCCTACAGCGAGGCATACCGAAATGCGCTGATCCGTGTGCTCGTCCAAGTCTTCGAACAGGTCGGCACGGCTTTCGTCGTCGTTGGCGGTTTCGCCTGTGTAGTCGCTTTCGCGCTGCTAGTCTGGAGCCTATTCACGCCCGCAGGAAACCGCGCCAGCGTCAAAATTGTGCAAGTTCCGGTACGCAATGGATAGATAGAGGAACGAACAGTATGTTCGACTTCGAGAAGAATGTGCTGGGTGCGCGCGAGCACCATAGGGAGCTGATGCGCGAAGCTGAAGCACGTCGGCTCGCCCACAAAACCAAGCCACAGCAGCCTGAACTGCTTCAGCAGATGCAAGCGCAACTTCAAAACTCGACGCTGCGGATTCACCCGGAGAGACAGCGCTCGCAGCGCGCATAGACCGCGATCCACGTAGGTCACCACGAGTCAGCCCCACGAGCGAAACGCTTTTGATGGGGCTGATTCTTTTGGCATCGCACCGTCTCGCCTACCAGCAAAATCAACCCCATGAATACGCCTTTTGGCTATCCGTAATCAGCCCAATCGCATTTAGGCTGAGTATATTAAGCAAGTTGTCGCCAGAGCGTTTTGGAGAAGGAGTCGAAAATGAACGAATCACTGCCCATTTCGGCAGGGCGAACGTCCGGCGCAGGTCAGGCAAAACAGCAGCTGTATGCCGCCTGGGGTATTGTGCTGCTGCTCACCGTACCGCAGATCGTCCTCGGCGCGTTCATGCATCAGGATGTTGAGTGGCTAGCGCCCGCGCGGTTAATCTTTCTCGCTATTGTAATCGCTTTGACCTTCGTTTGGCAGCCGATTCGTCCGCTTCGGCGGCTGACACTGGTCTTTCTCGCTATCTACGTCGTCGAGGGCTGGCTTTTCTCCACGGTGCTACCGCAGAGCCAGCTTTACGCGAACATCTTTGGCGGCGATGCCAATAGGCTGTTCTTCGGGGAACGTCTGATGCGCATCGGCGCGTCAGCGGTGATGCTGCTGGTACTGCTGGGCATGGGTCTGAAGCGTCAAGACTTCTTCCTCACAGTAGGTCACTTGCGAGCCACTGCGGAACCCGAGCGGTGGGGTGTTCCGCGCAAGCCGGAGAACTGGGTCGGCTTCAGTCTCCGCTATGCCCTGATTATCATCACACTGCTCCTGTTCTTCATGGTGCCGGCAGTGCACCCTTCTTTGAGCAACCTGTCGGTTGGGTTGGTGCTGTTCGCGGCGCTGTGCGCACTCATGAACGCGTTCGCCGAGGAATTTCTCTACCGTAGCGCCTTGCTTCCGCAGGTGCTGCCGCTCTTCAGCAAAGGGCGATCACTAATCCTCGTCGCCGCGTGGTTCGGCGTCGGGCATTACTTCGGTGTGCCATCCGGCATCACCGGCGTGATCCTCACGGGGATCGGCGGCTGGGTCTTTGCCAAAGCGATGGTCGAAACGCGCGGCATGGGCTGGTCGCTGTTCATGCACTTCGTCTCCGACTTCACCATCTATCTCGTCATTCTGCTCGCAGGGGGGTTCTAGGCTTTCGGTTCAGCCTATCGTCCGGCTATGAGGGTGAAATCACTCATGCAATTCAGGGAGGAAATCATGTCTACGACTGCAACAGCAGCACAGGTTCAACCGCAAAGCCCAGCCAACAGACGCGGTTGCCTGTTCTATGTCCGGCGCGCGCTGAAGTGGTTCGGCATCTGCGTCATTGCGTTGGTGCTACTGGGCGCGATTTATCAGGCGGTCGCTGTTGAATGGGATAAACGAGCCTACACGCCGCGCGGACAGCTTTACACGGTCAATGGGCGTCAGATGCATCTCGTGTGTATGGGAGAAGGCAGCCCGGCAGTCATTTTACAGTCAGGCGCTACGGCTGACTCGCTGTGGTGGTACCGGGTGCAGAACCAACTGACGACAAAAACACGGGTCTGCGCTTATGATCGTCCCGGCATGGGTTGGAGCGAATCGGTGAGTGGCTCGCGCGACCCTCTGACCATCAATTCGGAACTCCACGCACTGCTGGAACAGGCAAATGTTCCCGCGTCTTACATCATGGCGGGTCACTCTTACGGCGCAATCCTGACGCGCGTCTATGCCGAGCAGTATCCTGACGAAGTTGCAGGAATCGTCCTCGTCGATAGTCAACTGGTGACCCCCAAGCACTTTACCAATCAGAGCGAGGTTGACCAGAACCAATCCTACTGGAATGTAGTCGGCGCTGTCGGTTCTGCTCTGACGCGACTCGGTCTGACCCGCTTGACCTCAACGAGAACGTTTCAGGGCGCAGGCTATCCAGCGGAGATTGTACCGGAACTGACGGGTTTGCAAGCCCGCAATCAGGTTTTCGACGCCTACTACGCCGAGAATGGACCTACGTTTCCGGCACTTCAGGAAGCATCCGCTGATGCCGAAAATCTGGACGCCCTCCCGGTGCTTGTCCTGTGGGCAAGCCAGACTCATGACATGAATCAGAGCAATCCCAACTTAGCCGGGCTGACCGATGAGCTATCTACTTATTCATTCAACACGGCGACGCGCATCGTCGAAGGTGCGGATCACGGTTCGATTATCGGCAATGAGCAGTACGCCCAGCAGGTGACGGATGCCGTCCTCGATGTGATCGAAGCCGCTGAGACTGGCGAACCGCTGGCACAGTAGCCATGTTTGGAAGGGTGATTACCGGTCGTCCTTCCAACAATCAACCCCCTGTATACGCCTTTTAGTTATCCGCAATCAACCACTTCGTCGCATAAGGTGTGTATCGAACGATTTGAATATGAAAAGGGAGAATCAATCATGCAGTTGAAAGTATAGTCTCGCCCCCACTCGACAGCGCGGAAATCACAGGTTTGGCTGCCCGCGATCGGGCTGAGCGCCGTGCCAGTGCTGGCACAGGAAATGGTGTACAGCGACCCTGCCGGACAGTTCACGGCGACTATCCCCGCCACCTGGGCAGACAAGAGCACCGCCGATTACGGCTTGTTCACGAATTCCGGCGTATCGATCTTCCTGCTGTCCGTCGCTGAGATCGACATTCAGACAAGCATCGACGCCGCAATTGCCCGCGCTACCCCCGATCTAGCAAGCGGTGCCAAGTGTGATGGACGAATTCGCCGCGCCCAGCGGGACATGGACCCAGATCATCTACACGCTGCCGAACCTGAAGCCGCCGCACCCGCAGCACCTCCCCCGGGGCGAGGTCACCTTCTCAGAACTGACGGGTCCCTATGCCGTCGGACGGATCGATTACATTTGGGGCGACGACAGCCGCGACGAAACCAACACGCCGGAAGCAGGTGATCCGCGCATTGTGCGGGTATGGATTTGGTATCCTGTCGTGCCAAACGCAGACAGCGAAATCGCGCCATTTGCTGCTTGTCGAGGTCGAAGACGAGGGACTGAAAAAGACCATATGCAAGTGCTGTCCGCTCGTCACTATTGCCGGATGTCCATAACTGCGCAACCTGACTAAACGCTGCCATGACGCGTTCAAGTTCCATCGCTTTTTTCTCAATGTCAGTTGTTCGCGCTTCCCAAAAGCGATCTGGCGTTCCCGATCTGTCTTATCGCTGTAGTATTCTTCTGCGGGAATAACGGTGTTTTTGAAGAGATCGAGCAGGTTGGCTAACTGCTGCTTAAGGACGGTAATCGCCGCGCGTTTTTCCCGTTCGAGATCTTCGATCGCCGCTGTTTGTTCGGAGCGCCAGATCGAGCATCAGTTGATGGGCTTCCGGCTTGAGGGTGAGCAGCTTGCAAATACGATTGTAGCCGCGCTTATGTTCTGCGTAAAGTTCATGCACGCGCTGAGCCGCTTCATAGTAGCCATGCCAGACCGCACCATCGACCGGAGGCTCTTCACCCACTTCACCCGCAACCCAACCGCCCGTTGGAAGTTTCCAAGTGCCCGCGGGAGTAGGCAGCAGGTAGCCGTCCTTATTGCGAACTGTGCCAAAGGGTGGCATCTCGACCGTGATTTGTTTCTTCTTGCGATAGCGGATGCTATCTGTAGCCCGCCGCGATCCATCCATGGCATACAACTCATCTACGAAGGCTTGCATAAACAGGCTCATACGCCCATCAGGATTCTTGATGTCAAGCATTCGATTTGAGACGCCAATGTAGAGTTTTACATCACTGGTTGAGAGTTCATCAAACAACTTGAGCGCGCGCCAGGTATTACGCATCGCGCGTGACGTATCGTTGACCGCCAGCACCGCGACAGTCGAGTTAGTTTGAGAGTTAGTTAGTCAGATAGTTGGTTAGTTGTTTGAGTTATCGCCACTGCTTATTTGGTTGTTAAAAGCATTGCACAGATGTTCGTATGAAAAGCAAAAGGGATGGTAAGCGAATTCGCAACCATCATTAACGGTTACAAGACTCTAATGGATGGAGAGAGAATTACGCGCGTGTCGCCTTGCGCGTGCGCTCCTCGATCGCTAAAACACTCGCTGCGGTGCGCCGACGCTGCGGCGTCGCGCTGTTAGCCTATTCTTTTATAGCAATTTGATAACGCAGGCAGCCGCATTTTGAGGCCGCTTGACAGCCTCCTTTTCGTGCTGAGGAAAAGCCGTCGAGGGCGAGAACTCAGGATTGGCAGCGGGGAGATCGGCGTTTCGCCATCGACGTCCTCAGCGTACCGCGAAAAGGATTCCGGCTGTCAAATCGGGAAAACGCCCGATTACGCAGTATCCTCAAAATTCTGCGCCGTTGGTAGCAAGTAGAGTGTCTCAGGCTCAAATCTAGGATAGGCTTTCAAGAACACAATCGGGGGTTTGGCTGCTTCACTCAATTATGACTTGAACATAGTGAGCCTAATTATGATTCAGTGCCAACAGATGCTAGGACAAAAACTGATTTTGATTGCAAAAATCGACTTTCAAAGTAATGATAGCTCAAGTGAGAAACTGCTATTGTTGCAAGAATAGCAGTCGCATAATACAGAAACGAGTTTTCAATGTTAAGTGTGCGAAGTACAGCCGCCGACGCAAGAATTATCATCGGATGCCAAAGGTAAATACCATAACTGACTTTACCCAGATACGATAGAAATGGTTGCTCAAGAAAGCGCCACATCGTTCGTGGGTTGGTCGCTACGTTCAAGAGCCAGAGTGCAAAAATTGAGGCTGTTGCAATATCCCAGCTTGCACCTGGCTGCAATCCTAATGCAACGATTAGTAGTATACAAACCGTAATTAGTTTATCCATCCGGTAAACGACAATCCGTAAATGCGGACGATAATGAAATATCCAAGCAGCAAGCGCACCGACAGCCATACAATCAAATCGCATGAATGAGTATAGAGTTTGCCATCTCTTCAGAAATTCGCTCTCTTTCAGTGCCGCTGGGATAAAGAACACACCAATTCCTAAATAAATGACAATTACGACAATACTTACTGCAAAAACCGCCCATTTCTTTAAAAAAGCGGGCCATAGGGCGTAAAACCATTCTTCAACCCCAATGCTCCATAGAGGAGCCAGATAATCCAGTTGGTGGAAAGCATCCGGAACATGCGCGGAGAGTAACAACATTGCCAGCCAATCACCTGTGCCAATCTGAACTAGCCCGGACTTGTCAATGGGCTGAACCACAGGTAGAACTAGAATCCCAAGCCCTAGAATCAGGTAGGCAAGCGGCCAGATTCGCGATATACGACGCATGTAAAACTGTCGCAAATTGACAGTTCCAGTTGCATCTTTCTCAACAAGTAGCTTATGTGTGATCAAAAAACCGCTGAGGACGAAAAAGAGCGTGACAGCGTTCCAAGCGTTGATAATAAACAGGCTCTCAACAAAAGGCTGATGTGCATAAATCGAAATGTGAGCAATAACGATGCACATTGCCGCATAAGCGCGAATTGTATTTAGGCCGGGTAAATAGGCGTTTTTTGTCATTCAGACTTTGCCTTCAGAACCGTATAGCCCTTGAAAGGCACAACTTGATAACGAGAAAGATCGTAATCTTTCAGAAGAGATGTGCGGACAATTATGTACTTTGGCGTGTTCTGAGTGACTAAAAGATGTTCCTCCAGCACGAGAAGTGAACCGATTTCCATTCCGTCATAATAGTGCATATCCACTGCACCAAAACTTGGTATGAATGCTTCAGGGGTTTCGCGCGAAATGTCAAAGCGAATGTGCAACTCGGTACAGTGGCAATCATTTGCTATCCACAAGGTCATCGCATGTTCGTCTCGGTAGAGATTATAAAATGAGGCAGTATGTGTGTTGGCATGACCTAACTGCACACCTTGTATACGATCAATTGCGCTTGTACCTGCAACTATTGCTAGAGCTATTATTATCAAGCGGTTATCTTTTATCAGCCTCGTCAAACCAAAGGCCGCAAATAGACATAAACATCCAACAAGCGGCCACTCATAAGTCGATGCATCCTTTCGGGTCAGAATGAATGTTGCCAAAAAGATCAACATGAGAATGAGCATCAACTGACCCGCCGCACCAAATTTACGTTGCACTGTGGCCCAGGCACCTGAGAGAACAGCGATAGACAAGAGCAAAGCCACAATCTCATCAACCCAACTTGCCCAACTCGGAAGAATAGCCGGGTCGCGGATGCTCCACGCGTTGCGAAAATCTTGGCTGATATAGCCTGCAAATCAGTTATCAAAAAAATCGCGACGTTGCGAAGGCAAATCGACTACCTCTGGGGCGCTGCTGATTACCTCTGGAGTGTTGCTAATGAGCACTGGTCGGTTCAGGAAAAGTGCTTGCAAGTCTGCCCAGCTTCTTCCTGCCTCGAAATACAGATACGGCGCAAGCCAGAGAAAACTTATGACAACACAAGCCAATATTGGTTTTAACCGGAGTGTCTTGTATTCAATCGCGGTGATGAGGACGAAAACTCCAACGAGAACTATTGCACTAAAATGGATGCTAAACGCGACAATAACCAGAACTAGAGCCACGCCACCATACATGACTTGTCTGGTTCGATGCCATCGCAGGAGAGCATAAACAAATGCCACATATATGGGAATAATTACATACTGCGCCCATGCAGTATAACTCCCTTCGATCACCAGCGGATTAAAAACGTAAAGAGCAGTTGCGATACTTGCCAGCCGATTACCAAAAAACTCGTGACACAGACCGTAGAAAAGGAATACGCCAAAGAGTGCCCAAATCAATGATGTACTTATGATTATGGTCGGAATGTCACCTGTGACGATCTGAGCGGGGATATATAACCATACGAGACCAGGAGGATTCAGTGTGCCAAAGCTTGAAACAGTACCGTGCAATGGGAAAAGTCCGCCATTAAGCCATTCTCGCCCAAGTTGGAGAACGGGTACGATGTCAGGACTCCAACGCAAATCCTGGAAGCTATATATCCAAATAGGTGTGGCACACACGGCAATGATTAATAGTGGCAAGATATGTTGAAAATGCAGGGTTTTAGTTTCGGGAGTATCTTTCAAACGTGTGAATACATCTGTCATCTAACCGTGACCTATGCGCTTACGGTACGACAAGCCTATCACAGGCTAAAAGGATCATTGGTTTAGGTTTTAATAACGCTCCATCCGAAGAGGACAGCGATTCGAACCGATCCAAAGAGGATGATCTGCACTGAATAGTCTAGCTGATTGGTCCGGTTATACAGGTCAGCCTCGAACAGTGCGGTGTATGTAGTCGGAAGCTTTGGGACACGAGAGGGCTTGTGCGAAGAGATGCCTCTCCCCAGTATAGCCTTAAATGCTAAGCGGACGAAGCCAGCAACAAATGCTGGGCACGCCGCTGGGCCAACGTTTTCTGCTTAATAGCTTCACGCCGGGTCTGGATCTGCGCAGCACGCCCGAAATAGACATCCGCCGGGGTCACATTGCCCAGCGCCTCATGATAACGTCGCTCATTGTAGTAGGTGACGAAAGCCGCAATCGCTTCCGTCGGCAGATCCAGTTTCATAATGTCTGCCAGGAATTCGGCGGTTTCCCCGCTGCTGAACGCCAGGTCAGTCGCGCGTATCTCGACAACCTCTCCACGAGCGCGCAGGCGGGGTAAGGGCAGCGGCGGATCGATCCGGCTGCTGATGATGAGCTGCATCTGAGGGGGTATGTGGTCAATGAAATAAGCAAGCGCGCGATGAATGGCTGGGGTTTCAATCAAATGATAGTCATCGAGCACTAGGCTGAAGCGGACTTCTGCGCCACTAATCTCATTGAGGAGAGTGTTCAGAAAAACCTCATCGGAAGGCGGCTGAGGGGACTGCAAAAGTTGACGTGCCTTTTGAGCCAGATTGGTTTCGAGTGATTGTAATGCGGCGCAGACGTAAGTCCAGAAGCGTGTTGGATCATTATCTTCTTTATCCAGTGACATCCAGGTCGCAGAAATATGCCTTTCCTGAATCCACTGGCTGAGCAGCGTGGTTTTACCCGATCCGGCGGGTGCGATGATGAGAGCGCATGGCCGACTTTCCTCAATCCCGTCATCGAGCCGCGCCATGAGCATTGAGCGCAATATCTGGTTGCCTCGACGGAAGGGCATTTGCAGCTTGGATTGGAGCAGCGGGATACCGGGTGTTATCTCGTGTTGATGCAAACCGAAATACTCCTATTCCCTTGCCAAAATCCTTGAGTGGCAATTCTCTAACAATCTGATTGGCGGCTCTCGTCGCTGTTGAGCTGCAACTGTTAGACATGTTTTTTCAGACTGTCGACGAAAGAATTCATGTTTGATAAAAATTTAACTAAAATCGCCCATAAATTGCAATGAATCGTGCTCACAAATTACCAAATGTCGTAGCGATACAGTAGTTTTGCTAGAACTACATTTTGCCGAAAATAGGTACCCTTTTTGATAACCTATACCGTGTAAGAATTCAGTTTGTCCATTAATCCAGATTTTTGTACGGTACAGGGTTGCGGAACAGCGGCAGATGGAATTCTTTACTGGTTCCAGTTGCGAGTTTGTACCGTGATAACAATATTGCCCTTTTTTTGCGCCCTGTGCCCACCTGGCAGTTGTGAACGCCCACGTCGCTCTAAGTGGCCTCGAAGTGCCTGCCCGGTTTTCACGGTCGAGGTATTTCATACATCTCAAATGACATACGAAGCCATAAGTCATGTGTTACTATCCTGATCAACGGATATTCAATGACCATCTGCTGTAGAGGGCTGTGCGATGTTGCTGCTCAATACAAAACTCAACATTCCGCCTGTCCGTCCATCGCATGTACAACGGGCAGAGCTGATTCAAAAGCTGGATGAACTCCGTGAGTACAAACTTGCCCTGATTGTTGCCTCAGCGGGCTATGGCAAAACGGCGCTGGTGAGTGAGTGGATCGCCCAGACTTCGATGCGCGTAGTCTGGTTTTCGATTGACATGGGTGACAATGATCCCGTTCGCTTTTGGGATTACGTGATTGCAGCGATCCAAACTGCGTATCCCGATATAGGGGTGCAAACGCTCACGCTCCTTCACGAACCACAGCCTCTCCCCATCGAAACAAGCTTATCGGCACTGATCAATGAGCTTTCGGCGCTGCCTGAATTGCTGACGTTGGTGCTGGACGATTATCACCTGATCGACTCAGCTTCTGTCCACGAAGGACTAGCTTTTCTCATCGATCACGTACCTTCCCAGCTGCGTCTCATCATGACCACCCGAACGGACCCGCCCTTGCCTCTGGCACGGATGCGTGTTCGCAACCAGCTACTCGAATTGCGCAGTGTTGATCTACGCTTCTCACTGCCTCAAATTGCTGCTTTCTTCGCCGATGTCATGGGGCTGACGCTCACTCCAGATCAGATAGAGGTGTTGGATGCCCGTGTCGAAGGCTGGATTGCCGGGCTGCAACTGGCAGGTCTGGCATTGCAGGGAAAACGTAACCCGGCGGAGTTTATCGCTTCATTCGCAGGGGATCACCGCTACGTGCTGGATTATCTGGGCGATGAAATCCTTGACCGGCAGCCCGACGCTATCCAGCAGTTTTTGCTGCAAACCAGCATCCTGGAACGCCTCAACGTGGATCTCTGTGATACCGTAACGAGTATTACGGAAAGCCGCAGCTTACTGGAACATCTGGAGCGTAACCACTTTTTCGTCATCGCGCTTGACGATCAACGTCAGTGGTATCGCTATCACCGTCTGTTTGCCGACTTTTTACAACACCGCCTAAGACTAAAATATCCCAATCATGTGAAAGAACTGCATCGACGGGCTTCATCCTGGTTCGAGCGAAACGGACTCCCGTCGGAAGCCATCGGTCACGCGCTTGCGGCTGAAGACCATGAGCGGGCAGCCGAATTGGTGCAGAGTATTGCTGAACTGCTGATTTGGCGGCGCGCCGAACATAATACACTGCTCGGCTGGCTGACCGCTTTACCGGACAGTGTTCTTCAAGGCTATCCACGTCTCTACGTCTATCATGCCTGGGTGCTATTTCTGACCAACCAGATGAGCGCAGCGTTCCAACGCATCCGCGATGCCGAACATGCGTTGAGTATCACTAGTAGCAGTCCAGACTCGCTGATTGCCGGAATGCTGGCTGCGGTTCATAGTACCCTAAGCGGGATGCACCAGCGCTTTCCAGAGACGCTCGCCTTATCCCGCGAGGCGTTGGAATTACTGCCCGAAGAAGCGGTCAGTTGGCGCTGCATGGCCGCCATCAATCTGGGTGTGACCTATGCCTACATTGGCGAAGTTCATGAAGCCATCGAAATCTTAGCCTATGCAATGGAACTGAGCCAGGAAATCGGCAGCACGTTTGCGATGTTATCGGCTTTCTGGCATCTTTCGTCACTGCAAACGGCGCAGCTTTTCCTGCGTGCGGCTGAAAATACCTGCCAGCAGCTAGAACTCGCCACCCAGATGCCGGGTTTGCAACAGTACCCGATCAACGGCTATATCGCGCTGCTGATGGGGGAAGTGTATATGGAGCACAATGAATTTGATGCTTCAGAACGTTATCTGCTGGAAAGTGCCGATCACATCAACCCGGAGAGCTTTCCCTTAGCGTTGCTGCGCGCCTATATTGGCTTGTCGCGCCTCAAAACCCTTCAGGGAGATGCCGAAGGCGCAGAATATTATTGGCGCTGTGCCGAGCAGCTAGAGCGGATGAGCAGGCTGCAAGGCCGCGCGACGCTGTTGTCAATCTCGCGGGCGCGCCGCTGGCTGGAGCAGAGCAATCTGGATGCCCTCGAAGTCTGGGCAGCCGAGAATCATCTAGGCATCGACGACGAGTTCAGCTATCACCGCGAACCGCACTACCTCATCCTGGCGCGCTTGTATCTCGCCAGAGGGAATACGTCGGAAAAGGCGCTCTATCTGTTGGATCGTATGGTGAAAAAGGCAGAGGCCAGCCAACGAAACGGCAGCCTGATCCGCGCGCTTATTTTGCAGGCGGTCGCTTTCCAATCGTCCGAGAACAGCCAGAAAGCAGTGGAATCGCTGGTGCGTGCCTTGTCGCTGGCTGAACCAGAACAGCCGCTGCGCGTTTTCGTTGATGAGGGGCCGCCCATCGCGCTGCTGCTGGAAAAAGCTCTTGCGATGCAGCGGAAGGGCCAGCTTGCTGTCCCTGTTTCCAGCGAATATGTCGCCCGCTTGCTTGCCGCGATGGGAAAACGCGATCCATCGCCCGCCCCGTTTCGCCATTCTGTGGGACACCTCGCTGATGCGCTCAGTCAGCGCGAACTGGAAGTGCTGCGCCTGCTGGCAGATGGGTTAGACAGCACCGAGATCGCTGAACGGCTGGTGATTGCGGTTGACACAGCACGCAAGCATATCAAGAACATCTACAGCAAGCTGGATGTCCACAGCCGCTGGGAAGCGATTAAACACGCGGAAGAATACAACCTGCTCTCATAAATACCCTATTTAGGGTATGACACTACCCCACGTCAACCGATACCCTGAATTCATTGCTCAATTGGTTGTGTAGCAAATTTCAGGGGGTTCTATCATGTCGTTCTCTCCAATCACTTCCTCAAAAGTCGATCCTGTCGCTGTGGACGCAGTATCCCAATCCTTGCCTCATCAACACGGCTTTCGTTGGTGGGCAAGCAGAATTTCTCTATCGATTCTGGCGCTGCTGCTGATGCTAATCGTCACTACGCTTTTGCTCGGCGCGAAAGCGAAGGCCGATCTAATCGCTCAATACCCACCTGCTGGACAGATGGTGGATGTGGGCGGCTATCGACTGCACATCGACTGCCAGGGGACGGGCAGCCCAACCGTCGTCATGGAGGCCGGATTAACCGAACCTTCCTTGATGTGGTCTTTGGTTCAGCCGCAGGTTTCGACAGGGACGCGAGTCTGCGTTTATGACCGCGCGGGTCTTGGCTGGAGCGATACCAGTCCGAAGCCGCGCACCGCCGAGATCATGGTCGAAGAACTCCATACGTTGTTGCAGAACGCGAACATCGCTGCCCCCTACGTCGTGGTTGGACACTCGACGGGTGGGATGCTGGTACGCCTGTATGCGCATTCCTATCCAGCCGAGGTTGTCGGCATGGTGCTGGTGGATGCCCAGCATGAAGATCAGTTTGCACGCCTCTCGACGACCATTCAGCAAGCGTTAAAGGCAATGTTCGCGCAAGGTGATCAAGACCTGCCGCTCTACCGCTTCGTCGTTGCCAGCGGGATCGGCGCGCTGGTGCCTGCCATCGGCGCGCTGGCGGATACGCCTGAGCTGCCCAGTCCAGCCCGCGAGGCCGTTTCAGCGCTTGCCCTGTCTCGTCCCCAATTCATTGAAACCAGAGTTGCCGAACAGGATGCCATTTTCGACAGTCTGGCGCAGGTGCGCGCCGCGCATATCACCAGCCTGGGGAATATCCCGCTCATCGTTCTGTATCACGGCATTACAGACAACCCCATGCCTGGAATGACAACCGAAGAAAATCAGCAGTGGTGGTTCGAGTTACAGACTGAACTCGCTGCACTCTCGCCCCAGGGCAAGCTCGTGCTGGCAGCTCAGAGCGGTCACCATATCCAGCTCGACCAGCCCAATCTGGTGATTGATGCCATCAAGCAAGTGCTGACAGCAGTCCATTCCTGAGACCTAACGTGCGAGCGCAGCACGCTTACTCTAAACAAGGAGTATCGAAATGAACACCATGAAAGCCATCATCGCCACCCCGTACGGATCAGCGGACGTGCTTCAGCTCACCGAAGTCGAAAAACCGACGCCGCAGGACAATCAGGTTTTGGTCGAAGTTCATGCTGTCGCGGTCAAGGCGGGGGACATCCATCTGCTGGGCGGGAAGCCGTTCCTGGTTCGGCTGATGGGCTACGGGCTTCTCAAACCCAGGAACCCAATTCTCGGCGCAGCCATTGCCGGTCGCTCCGAATGCCTATGTCATTATCGTCACAATCACCGTTCTTAGCCTGGGCTGGGCAGCGGCTCGTATCCTCTTGACCCTTCGCCTCTCGTCAATAGATGAACCATGCAGGCAGTTGAGGGCAAAACAGAGTCATATCGGTTAAGCAGCGAAGGACAACGCGCAATTTCTCGCTCCATATAGCCCAATTTGCAAACTGAAAAAAGGGGTTCAACCGTTCAAAAGAGGCTGAAGCCGGTCGCATCGGCTCCAGCCTCGATACATTGATATTCGAGGCATTGAGAAGAACGCGGACAAATCACATGTACGTAGAAGTGAGGATCGAAGGAAATCTGAAGCGGGATTGGTCAGACTGGTTCGAGGCTTTAACGATCTCCTATCCGTCCGATAAGGAGACACTCCTGAGTGGAGAGCTTCCCGACCAATCGGCACTGTTAGGGCTGTTGAACCGGATTCATAGCCTGAATTTAAAGCTGCTTTCTTTTTCACGAGGTGATGTTCCCCTCACACGCGGTAATTCACAAGAGTGAGTAGTTGAAAGGTACTCCCATGATGGAACGCTGTAATTGATATTGCCCCGTTCCTCGCCTCAAATACGCTTGGCGATACTCCTTTGATCTACCGTGCTGCCATGCGCAGTGTCGTGGATTTGAAGGGGCTGCGCTAGAGAATAATCTGGAGGACGCCATGACAGGAAAACTGGACAAAGGCATAGAACTCATGTGACAAACGGCAGTTGCTCTCCACTGCACTTCACACTACGCTAAAAAAGACGATTGACAGCAGGCCGGACAATGGCAGCAATCCTTGTAGTTGATGATGAAACCGCGATTCTCGGTATCGTCGAAGCCTATTTGAAAGCGGATGGAAATACCGTCTACCTGGCAGAAGATGGGCTGCAGGGGCTGAGTTTATTTCGCCGCTATAAACCCGATCTGGTCATCCTTGACATTATGATGCCGGGCATGGACGGCCTCGAAGTCTTACAGCATATCCGGCGTGAATCGGGTGCCTATGTGCTGATGCTTACGTCCAAAGCGGAGGAGGCGGATCGCGTCATCGGCTTGACAGTTGGCGCGGATGATTACCTCACCAAACCCTTCAGCCCGCGCGAACTCGTGGCGCGTGTCAAAGCGATTCTGCGGCGCGGGCGAAGCACAACCTCGGATGAAACTCAGGTATTGGCGTTCAAACATCTTCGTATCGACTGCCAGAGGCGCGAGGTCTACCGCGATGACCAACTCGTAGAATTCACCGCGCTCGAATTTAATCTATTGCGGACGCTGGCGGTCTACCCTGGCATGGTTTTCAGTCGGGAACAACTCTTGGAGAAGGTCTGGGGCTACGATTTTTACGGCGAAGACCGGGTGGTTGACGTTCATATTGGACATATACGCCAGAAACTAGAAACCGATCCGGGCAACCCGCAGTTCGTGTTGACCGTTCGCGGCGTTGGTTACAAGTTTGGGGACGAGCCTGCATGAAACTGGGGCAAAAGCTGTTTTTATCCTATCTGTTGGTAATCCTGGTTGGCCTGCTCATTCTGGCGCTCTCGACGGCGTTCATCGCCCCGATCACCTTTTCGCAGCAGATGAGGCATATGGAGATGAACGGCGCGGAAAATGGGGCGGCGAACATAGGCGGCATGATGAATGGCGGACAGGGACGAGCTGCCGCGCAAGCACTCAACGAGCAGCTCAACAGTACCTTTCGCGCTTCAGTCGATACGGCGCTGCTACTGGCGGGCGCTGCTGCGACGTTGGTCGCGCTCTTTGTCAGTTGGTTTGTGAGCCGCCGGATCGTCCATCCGCTGCGAGCGATGGCACAGCTCAGCCAGCGGATCGCGGGCGGGCATTACGAGCAGCGGCTCACGGCGCAGGCGCAGGATGAACTTGGCGATCTGACCCACAACCTGAACACGATGGCGTCAGCGTTGGAACAGACTGAAACGATGCGCCGTCAACTGCTCGCGGATGTGACACACGAACTTAAAACGCCGCTTGCTAGTATCAAGGGCTATATGGAAGGGCTGCAGGATGGCGTCCTTCCTGCGACTGCGGAAACTTTCCAGTCAATTCATCGCGAGACGATGCGTTTGCAGCGTCTTGTGCAGGATTTAGGGGAACTCTCCCGTGCGGAAGCGCGGCAAATTGAGATGCACGTCGAGCGCATTGCTCCCGAAACTCTGGCACGCGCCGTGATTCAGCGCTTGCAGCCGCAGTTTGCCGAAAAGCACATTGCGCTTCTCTGTGACCTGCCCGCAAAATTGCCGGAAGTCTGCGCAGACCGTGACCGGGCAGAACAGATCTTAACCAACCTGCTCGGGAATGCCCTCCAGTATACGCCTGCGGATGGCACCGTCACGTTGTCCGCAGTCGCCGAGCCAAAAGCGCTGCGTTTCTCAATTCAGGATACCGGCATCGGCTTGGCTCCTCAGGATATTGAACGCATCTTTCAACGCTTTTATCGCGTGGATAAATCCCGCTCGCGTGCGTTCGGCGGCAGTGGCATCGGCTTGACCATCGCCCGTCATTTAGCCGAAGCGCAGGGCGGCGGCCTTTCGGCTGAAAGCCCCGGCTTAAGGCAGGGCAGCACATTCCACTTCACACTTCCGGCAGCATAAAACTTTACAGAAACTTCATACAACCAACATCCAGGCGACATTGAACGAGAGCATCCTGTAAGCCATAACGAAGGAACAGGAGAATCCAAATGTCTACAAAAATCAAAATCGCTCTCGTTGTGGTAACTGTTGTAGCCGTATTTGCCGTCAGCGCGTTGAGCGCCTTTGCGCAGACGGGGGCTGACCCAACGCCGACGCCCGCTGCGCCGGGATACGGCAATTATGGGATGATGGGGCGAGGCAGTTCCAGCGGTTATGGGATGATGGGATTTGGCATGATGTGGGATGACGACGCCGCGCCGATGGTGAGCGCGATGGTCACCGCTCTCGGTCTTGACCAGCAAACCTTGCTCAGCGAACTGCAATCCGGCAAAACGATTAACCAAATAGCGCAGGAACAAGGCATTGATCCGGCAGCGGTCACGACGGCGCTGCAAAAAGCAATGGCGGATCACATGCAAGCGCTGGTGGACGCGGGTGTTCTAACGCAGGCACAGTCCGATGCACGCCTGAGCCTGATGCAGTCACACTGGGCTGAGATGCCAATGTTCTCCGGTCAGGGCTTCGGCCTGATGCAGGGCGGAATGTGGGGTGGTCACCAGCGTCATGGCATGATGGGCTTCAACGACTAAGCTCAAAATCGCATAAATCATAGTCAGCGCGTATCCCCAATTGAGGATACGCGCTCTTCTCGTTAGGTGTTCGTAACACTTTCAGTCGATGGAAAAAGCATGTGGAACAGGCCGAGGTTTACAGAGTATGGGCCATATTCGCCGGTTGATCTGATATGTCCCTCTTCAGGGCGAGCGGTATCGCTGACGCCAGCGCAACAATGGCGGTGATGCCAATGGTCAGCAGCGATACTCCTGAATTTGGCTTGATGGTCATCAGGAAAACGATACCCAGCGCGAGCGCGACCCGCAGCCGCATGGCAATCAGCAGCAGCGGATCGCGTCGCAGGGCGTTAGTCGCAGGAGATACTGAACCGTCCACCGCTGTCACGGCCTGTCGAAGCGCGGTCATGCGCCTGCCTGTGAGAGCCACCGCCAGTACGCTCAACACGATCAGCGTGAAGAATGCGACCACGAGCCAGGCGGCGTTGATTTGCGCGAACGCCATCATATAGAAACCTGCCGCCAGGAGCAGAATCATGGATATGCCGCCGAGCCGACGTACACCCGCCGAAAGCCGCAGCCATTCCCGAAACCAGCCATGCAGCAGTGCGACCTGCGCTCCTGCCAGATAGTTTGCTAAAACTTCCAATGCAATCGTGCTAGCTTCCGCTGGAAATGTGCTGCGCAGGTTGGCCTCGATTTCCTGCGCCGTCCACTCGTGAATATGCCGCAGGATCAAGGAGCCATCCTTGCCCTGAAAAATTGGATTCAAGCGCGGACGAGCCTCTAAAAGATGCCGATGGGGTCAGAGCGAGTATTCCTGCTCTGACCCACACTTTGGAGAGAATTACTAATCGCCCAACTGGGTGAGTAGCGTCTCCATCGTCTGAATCTCTGCGCTCTGGTCGTCGATGATTTTCTGCGCGAATGTACGTAGCTCGGCATGTCCTGTGCCTTCAGGATCGCGCTCCAGAAGCCGCTGCGACATATGAACGGCATCATCGTGATGATCAATCATTGATTCGAGGAATGCAACGTCGTAGTCCTTGCCCTGCGCTCGGCTCAAACCTGCCATCATGCCCATCATCATGGTCGGGTCGGTCATCGACATACTTCCCATCGACATCTGCATGTCGGTGGATTCGGCAGTCGGCATCATTTCGGTCATCGAAGTCATGCTGCTCATCGGCACGGGGCTGTAGTCCACGTTGTACCAGCCGAGCAGCCAGTCGTGCATCTGCTGAATTTCGGCACTTTGCGCGCTGAGAATGTTTTGGCAGAGTGCGCGCACGGCGTCATCGGTCGCCTTCGCCAGACAGTCATTCGCCATATCCAGCGCCATCTGATGATGATCCATCATCCCTTCGAGGAAACGAACCTCAGCGCGACCTGCACGTCCCGGCACCGACCCGTCCGCAAGTACAGACGTTACTCCTACGCTCAGCAGCACCAAAACCAGACAACCAATCATCCATTGAAACTTCTTCATCACGCGCTCACTTCCTTTACCTGTAAACCTTCCTACAAGATTGCGTGATCTTTCTTAGGAGCAAATGCGCTAAATGGCGTATCTTCTTCCGAAAGAGGGTAAGAAGCCCGCCGCAGATACCGACTCCATTGGGTAAACCAATAAACACGCAGGATGGCGCATCCCTTTGGTCGCTAGAAGGTCTATGCTAATTCTGTGGGGAAGCGCGAGAGGAAGGACGAACCGCAATGAATATGAACGAACCGAAAACACACGAAAGCCGGCATCACCACGATCAGATGGATCATTCGATCCACGAGCATACGGCTGATCACGCTGGTCATGACTCTACAGGTCACTCAATGCACGAACACGCTGGACATAGCGGTCATGCTGGGCATGTCGATCACAGCGGTCATGAGCAGATATTTCGCCAGCGTTTCTGGGTCTGCCTTGTGCTGACGATCCCGGTGCTGCTGTTCAGCCCCGCGATTCAGGAGTGGTTCGGCTTCTACATGCCCGAATTCCCCGGCAGCCAGTGGATCGGCGCGATATTTGCGATTGCGATTTTTCTCTACGGCGGGATTCCTTTTCTGCAAATGGCTTTGCCAGAAATCCAGAATCGTCAACCGGGGATGATGCTGCTGATTTCGCTGGCGATCACCGTCGCGTTTATCTACAGTCTGTTCGCCGCCGTCACCGGGACGAGCATGGGCTTCTTCTGGGAAATGGCAACTCTCATCGACATCATGCTGCTCGGTCATTGGATGGAGATGCGCAGCGTCCGACAGGCATCCGGCGCTCTGGACGAACTGGCGAAGCTCATGCCCGACACCGCCGAGCGACTGCGCGAAGATGGCAGCACGGAAACCGTGTCCACGACTGATCTCAAGCAAGGCGATACGATTCTCGTGCGTCCCGGCGCGAGTATCCCTGCCGATGGCGAAGTTGCCGACGGACATTCCGAAATCAACGAAGCGCTGCTCACAGGCGAATCCAAACCCGTCGAAAAATCCGTCGGCGCGAAGGTGATCGCCGGATCGATCAATGGGGACGGCAGCCTGCGTGTGCGAGTCACCGCAACCGGCGACTCGACCGCACTGGCAGGCATTATGCGGCTGGTGCAGGAAGCGCAGAACAGCAAATCGAACACCCAGATTCTGGCTGACCGCGCCGCCGGATGGTTGTTTTACATCGCGCTGGCGGTCGCGGCGGTCACCGCCGTTGCTTGGATAATTGCGGTTGGCTGGCAGTTGGATGTGTTGGAGCGTGTCGTCACGGTGCTGGTGATCGCCTGCCCGCACGCGCTCGGCTTGGCGATTCCGCTCGTCGTTGCCATCAGCACCTCGCTCGGTGCGCGCAATGGCATCCTCGTGCGCGACCGGCTGGCGCTGGAAACCGCCCGTGAGATCAACACGGTCGTTTTCGACAAAACGGGCACGCTGACCGAAGGGCGTTTCGGCGTCGTCGGCATAGCGACCGCCGACGGCTGGGATGAAACTCGTGCGTTGAGTCTTGCGGCAGCATTGGAAGGTGACTCGGAGCATCCGATTGCGCGTGGCATCCGCGACGAAGCGCAAAAACGCAAGGCGCAGCCCGTTAAAATCACCGACTTTGAGGCCATCAAGGGGCGTGGGATTAAGGCGATAGCTGATGGCAAGACGGTTTACGCAGGCGGGCCACGTCTGCTCGAAAGTCTGAATCTGAAATCGGAGGGGAAAATCGCCGCGTTTACCCAGCAGGCCGAGGCACAAGCCCAGTCGGTCATCTATCTGGTGGACGATCAGCAAATCGCCGCCGCGTTTGCGCTCGCGGATGTGATCCGACCAGAGAGCAAACAGGCGGTGGGTCGTCTGCATCAAATGGGGATAAAAGTGGCGATGCTCACAGGTGACAGCGAAGCGGTCGCGCAGGCTGTAGCGAAACAGCTCGGCATTGATACCGTGTTCGCGCAGGTGCTGCCCGAACACAAAGATCAGAAAATTGCTGAATTGCAGCGGAAGGGAACAAAGGTCGCGATGGTCGGCGACGGCGTGAACGACGCGCCTGCCCTGACCCGTGCCGACGTAGGGATTGCGATTGGCAGCGGCACGGATGTGGCGATTGAATCAGCAGGGATTATTCTGGTCAACAGCAGCCCGCTCGACGTGGTCAAAGTCTTTGAACTGAGTAGAGCGACCTATCGCAAGATGATCCAGAATCTTGCCTGGGCGACCGGCTACAACGTCATCGCGCTGCCGCTGGCGGCAGGTATTCTTGCTCCGGTTGGTATTCTGCTTTCGCCAGCGGTCGGCGCGGTGCTGATGTCGCTCAGCACCATCGTCGTCGCGCTGAATGCTCAGCTTTTGCGCCGAGTCGAACTTTCCCCACAATCCGCATAAAGTAAGGATCAAAAATGGCGGTCAGGTTGACCGCCATTTTGCTCACTGACTCACTTACGTTTCTGGCGCGTAGTCGATTTCCGCCATTTTGCTGCGGATATTCGCCCACGACGCAGGCTGCTGCCACTGGATGGTCACCATCTGCGTCTGCGGATCGCCTTCGACCGAGACAACGCCCGGAAGCTGAGCAACTTCGTTCTTGATCGTGCTCACGCAGCCGTCGCAACCGATGCTCGGCACTTTCACCGTTTTCTGTTCCATTCCTACTTTCCTTAACTTGTCGAACAATCAGCATGAAGTGTATTCCGCTGCCGACGTTGACGTATACGCCATTTGGCGGGTCTTTTCCACAAGTTGATCGAGTATGATCAATCGACGGATAGGATAGGCAAGGGGCAGCATCATGCGTGTTCTATTGGCAGAAGATCATTCGATTGTGAGGCAGGGGACGCGTTTGTATCTGGAAAGCGTTGGCGTTGAAGTAGTCGGCGAAGCCACCAATGGACGTGAAGCTGTCCAGATGGCGCGTGAGCTTCATCCCGACGTGGTGGTTATGGATATTCGCCTGCCTGAACTGACAGGCGTGGAGGCGACTCGGCGCATCCGCAGCGAAATGGAGGATGTGCGGGTTCTGGTTCTGACCGCTTATGATGATCCAGCTTATGTTCACGCATTACTCGACGCCGGGGCGGACGGTTATATCCTCAAAACGGCTGAACTGGCGCAGCTTTACCGCGCTCTGGAAGAAGTCTCTGTTGGGCGTAAAGCATTCGCTCCGACGTCATTGGAAGTTAATCCGCAGCACTCAGGACAGGTGCTACAGGTCGATGAACTGACCCGTCGTGAAATTGAGGTACTTCAGCACGTTGGGAAGGGACTGACCAATAAGGAAATAGGCGGGCTACTCTTTATTTCGGATCGAACCGTTCAGGGTCATTTGAAAAATATCTACGAAAAACTCGGAGTCACGACACGCACAGAAGCGGTCACGATTGCGCTCCAGCGCGGCTTAATGACGCTCGATATGAGGGCAACCCATGAATAACGAAGTGGGTTTAGTGTGCTATCTCCTTGTCGCATTGCTCGTTTCCAGCAACCTCTGGTTTTTCTTCCGTGTCCTCCGTCCGCTCAAACGACTTGCCTTGCAAAGCGAACATATTCGTCAAGGCGATTTCGATGCTTTGGAGCGGGACTGCGGCGGTATTCCGGAGATTAGAGAACTGCGGCGCGCGATGGCGGGGATGGTCGGGCATGTGCGCCGGACTCAGCAGCAGAGTCGCGCTTATGCGGATCGGCTTGCCGATGCCCAGGAGAGTGAGCGCAAGCGCGTCGCGCACGAACTTCACGACGAAACACTGCAAACCCTGATCGCGATCAATCAGAGTATTGATCTGGCGCGTCAGTGGATGCAGTCTGATTCGGTACGAACAGGTTCAATTCTCCAGTCAGCACGCGAACAGGTCGTCGAGACGGTCAAAGCGCTCCGCAACCTAATCGGCGGGCTGCGTCCGCCTGCTTTGGAAGAATTGGGATTGGCAGCAGCGGTCGAGATGGAAGCGACAAAGGGCAGCGATCCTTCCGTTCAGGTCAGAATCGTCGGCATTCAACGGCGGCTCGAAGAAACACAGGAACTTACTTTATTCCGCGTGGCGCAGGAAGCGCTGATCAATGCCCGCCGTCACAGCCATGCCCAGCAAATTGAGCTTTGCCTCGACTATCAGACAGCGGGTATTCGGCTTCATGTTCATGACGACGGTCGTGGTTTCCAGGTTCCACCACATCTCATCGATTTGGTATCCGATAAACATTATGGTCTGTTGGGAATTCAGGAGCGGATCGAAAGCTTCGGAGGTACGCTGCAAATCCTGAGCGGACATGAGCGAGGAACCACCATTGACGTTTTCCTACCTTCCGCACCCAGCCAGCAACCTGATCATATGGTTATCGACCCGGTGTGTTTTGCCCATATTCAGCCTCGGCAAGCCTATGCCAGCCAGGAGTACAAAGAGCAGATCTATTATTTTTGCTGTCCAGTCTGCCAGGGCGCGTTCAAGAGCAATCCTGAACTTTACCTCCACAAGTGATGAACCTTGTCAAAGCCGACCCAAAATTTACTCACGCGGCGAGGGAATTATCGATTTGCAATACCGATTTCTCACGCATCGCCCGATGGCGGGTAATTCTCTACAGCCGGGTGGGTACACCAACAAAACGATGTAAGCTCATGAGCTTTCTCGCAGCATGTTCGCCAGAGACTTAACACGCAGGTAGATGGCGACGCGGGCGCGCTGCGGGTCTTCGCTCACGGCAGGAATATCTGACCACAGATCGATCCGCTCTGGCGCGACTCCGAGTTCCTGCGCTGTGCAGCCCATCGAGATAATCTGCGCTGCGCTTGCTAGCTCCGTCTCAGTGACGCGGCGCGGCTGATGGTCTGAAACGTCGATGCCTTCTTGCTTCAGCATGGCAACCACGACCGGCGATACTGCCTCGTCAGGTTCCGTACCTGCGGAATCAGCAGCAAAAGGAAGCTGATACTCGTCGGCTAGCCGATTGAAATAGGCAGCGGCGATCACGCTTTTGGCGGCATGGTGTGGGCAGAGAAAGAGAACGGTCTGCTTCATGCGGATTATCCCTATTTGCTGGCAAGAACTGCGTTTCGTTTTTCACGGCTGACAAATTTGGTCGGCACGATTTCGACTCCCCCATCTAGGTTTGGTTCTCAAAATTGATTTGCGCGTAGAGCGCCTCGTAAAGTATTCGTCCATGTTCAAGCGCTGTCTGATCATCGGGACTGATACGTCGGATGCCATGACAGAGAAAATCCAGTCCCGCCGCGACAGGTTCGACCATGATTTCCTGAGCAACATCGGCCTCGTCGATCATCTGAGCGATGCGCTTCAGAATCGGATCATTCAAGCTGTATTCGTGGAGCATCGTGTGAAACGTACAGTGACCATGCCGATGGGTCAGGCGCACGCCGGGGATGTCGAATGCCTCGTAGCCTTCCGGTAATGGAGACTGTCCAACCGGAACGAAACGAAATTCTGCCTGCGGATCGATAAAGCGGAGAATCAGCCAGGCACAACCCATCCGATCCACACCGATGTTCTCCCATGTCACCCATTTCACGACTCGTCTGCTCCCCTCCGCTCCACGAGCATCATACGCACCAGCTCGCCGAGTTCAGAGTGAAAATAGTCCTGCAATTTCGTTTGCTGATATTGTTTCGAGAGCGTCACCAAATCGGCATCCTCTTTTTCAAGCGCGGCGAGGATTTGACGATAGACAGCGTCCACCTGCTCCGTGAACTGCTGAACGAGGCCGCTGTCCTGCCCGATGAAGACCTGTTCAGCTTCCCAGAGCATCGCTGCGCCCCCGTCCATCTCTTTGATTTCCGCAGCCAGCCACTGCAATTTCTCGCGCGTTTGCGGCGCAGCGGGCAGTACCCACGCCGAATCGTGTACGAGAATCGCCCCTAGCCCTTTCAGCTTGCGCCAGACATAGACCCGCCGCGCCGATGGCTCATTCGGGACTTTGTAGAGCAGCAGTAACCAGCGCGTCATGGATGCACCAGGGGATAAATCAGCAGACCGATGACTGCCGCCACCGCGATGAGGACGGGTTCAGGAACCCGTTTAGTTCGCCAGAGAATGCCCAGCGTCACCAGCGCGATCAGGATGGTTGGCAAATCGCGGATTGTGCGCACAGCCAACACGACAACAGCGCCGCTCAACGCGCCAACTGCGGCGGCGGTAATGCCCTCCACAAAAGCAGCAATATCGGCACGTTTCCCATACTTCTTGAAATAGGGGGCGGGAATCACGGTGAACAGATAGCAGGGCAAGAACGTCGCCAGCGCCGCGACGCTCGCGCCGGGAAATCCGGCGATCAGGAAGCCGATGAAGCCCACGGTAATGACGACCGGCCCCGGCGTGATCATGGCGACGGCGACCGCATCGAGGAACTGGCGCTCATTCAGCCAGCCGAAATCGCGCACAACGCCGCTGTAGAGGAACGGCACAATCGCCAAACCGCTGCCGAAAACGAACGCGCCTGCTTTGGCGAAAAAGAGTGCGATATTCCAGAGCGTGTCGGGTGCAGAGGAAGACACATTCGCAATTTGTGCCAGAAATGGAAGCGGAATGATGCCTGCCAGCGGAGCTTTCCTCAACAGTCGTTTGGGTGGCGCTTTCACCAGCCAGACGACAACGCCAGCCAGCAGGAACACCAGCACTTCTTCTGATTCGGTGATGACGGTGATCGCCGCCGAAATCAGGAAAATCGCCCAGAGCAATTTATCAGTACCAATGGATCGCCGGGTGAGCTTGTAGGCGCTGTGCGTGATAATGCCAATCACACACGCGCCAACGCCGTAAAAGACCGCTTGCATCCATGACAGACCGCCGTAAGCGACATAAGCCATGCCCAGCGCGACGACCATGACGAACGAGGGCAGCACGAACGCCAGACCGACCAGGGTTGCGCCGACGATACGGTAATCGACGTAGCCGAGATAAATCGCCAACTGTGCCGCCAGCGGCCCCGGCGCAAGCTGCGCCAGCGCTAATCCCTCTTTGTAGTCGGCTTCACTGATCCAGTGCCGCGCCTCGACCAAATCGCGCTGCATGGAACCGACGAGCGCTACTGGGCCTCCAAAGCCAATGATCCCCAGGCGCAGGAAATAGCCTGTGAGCTGCCAGAGCGAGTAACTTGCCTTCGTTTCAGCCGAAGGGAGCGCTGCGTCCATTTCCGATCCTTGCAAATGTAACGATGGTTACATCATAGGCAGGGATTGAAAAAGGCGCAACTGGCAATTTAAGAACTCTGGGCTAACGAGGCGTGAATACCGGGCATGACGAGTTTTTGAAACATCGCGTCGATTTCCTCTGGCGAGTGGCGCATGTCTTCCTCAAACCACCATTGGATCAGCATCAGAAGTGTACTGGCAACAAAGTTCGCAATCACCGACAGCGGTATCGAAAAAGCCTCGTCACCCCCGGCGATGGAACGCAGTTTCTCGCTGACCATTTGGCTCACCTGACGTTGAAAATCGTGGATGAGCGTTTCCGCGCCGCGTCCCCACAGGAAGGCGTTCATCAGGCGGCGCTGCTCGTAGACGTGCTGGAAGAAAGCCAGACTCGGCAGCAAACCGCTTGACGGATGACTCGATTCCGCTGTATACAACTCCAACTGCTCAATCACGCGCGCGATCTCGCTGATGACCAAATCTTCCTTGTCCGTGTAATGCACGTAGAAGGTTGAGCGTCCGATGCCCGACCGATCCAGAATGTCCTGCACGGTGATGTCGTCGTAGCGCTTCTCGCGCATCAGTTCTCCCAGCGCCGCACCGAGCAACTGCCGGGTTCGCCGCGAACGCCGATCATCCTTCGCCGTTTTCATCTTCAAGTCCTCGTTCCCGCACAATATACGGCTTCTGTTCAGTAGTGAACTTTTCGCCATCTTTGCGTGTTGACGCCGCTGCCCCACCTCCCATTATACTCAATATCGAACATAATGTTCACTAACGGATACTGTGTTCCGTTTGATGAGGAGGAGCGAGACCATGCAGCACTTACACGGACATTCGCATATGGATGCCCCAGAGACACGTGGCAGCACCATTCGCTGGGCGAAATACTATGATCATCTGGTTGGACTGCTGGCCTTCGGGCGCGAGAACGCCTTGCGCGCTGAAACGATCCGTATCGCCGCCATTCAACCGGGCGCAACCGTGCTGGATGTCGGCTGCGGGACGGGTACGCTCACGTTTCGAGCAAAAACCGCTGCGGGACTACAGGGGAAAGTCTACGGCATCGATCCTGCCCCGGAAATGATCGAGGTCGCGCGGCAGAAAGCAGCCCGACAGAAACTGGATGTGCAATATCAGGTGGGTGTGATCGAAGCGCTGAAATTTCCCGATGCCAGCGTTGATGTCGTTCTCAGCAGCATGATGATGCACCACCTGCCGGATGATCTGAAGCGCGCTGGGTTAGCGGAGATTTATCGCGTCCTCAAGCCGGGCGGTCGGCTAGTGATTGTGGACATCCAAGAAACGACCAACGCAGTTCAGCATTTTAGTCTGACGGCAATGATCCATGCGCGGGCAAAGACCGGCATTCAAAGCATCAGCGCCTTACTGAGCAGTAGAGGTTTCACCGGGATTGAAACAGGAAATATGCCGATGCGGTTAGGCTATATTCGCGCTCAGCGCGGTAGCTAAGGGGCATTGACCGCCGCTTCAGCGGCTACGTTGCGCTGACAGTCGGCGCACAAGCCGAAAAGCACCAGATGATCGGTGGCTGGCTGGAAGCCGTATTCCTGAAAGACCTGATCAAACATGCGCTGCATGACGGTATGTTCGATCTCCTGCTCTTTGCCGCAGCGACGACAGACGAGATGATGGTGTGGATGCGGCCTGGCAATTTCGTAATAGGTCTCGCCTGTCCCTGTATCCGCCGAGAGCACCAGCCCTAAATCAATGAAGAGCTTCAAGGTGCGGTAGAGCGTGGAGCGATCAATTGTCGGATCGACTTCGTGAACGCTCGCGTAAATTTCGCCGAGCGAGGTATGTCCGTCCAGAGCGCAGACGGTATCGAGAATCAGAATTCGCTGGGGCGTGACCCGGTGTCCGGCTGCGTGCAGGATCGCCTCGTATTCTATCGAATGGTGGGACATCGCTGGTTCCTGCCACTTTTTGCAATAAGCGATTCTAGCGTCTATTCAGGGCTAGGATCAAGACGGTCAGCGTTGGAGAATGGCAAATCATGGCACACGAACACACCCACTCAGCCCCGCGCGGTGTCTGGGGTTGGTTTACGACTATTTTTCATCTGAATGATCACACGCATGAACATGGATCGGGCAGTATTGATCCGGCCTTGACTGGCAACAAGGAAGCTATTCGCACCGTTTGGCTAGCGCTGCTCGCCTTGGGAGTCACCTCGCTGATTCAGGTGGTGATTGTCGCTTTCAGCGGCAGTGTCGCGCTGTTGGCAGACACGATCCATAACATCGGCGATACCCTGAATTCGATTCCGCTGCTGATCGCTTTCTATCTCGCGCGGCGGGTCGCTACACGCCGTTATACCTACGGCTTTGGACGGGCTGAGGATGTCGCGGGTATCGTGATCGTCCTCTCAATTGCGGTGAGTTCGATTGCGATCTTCTGGGAGACGATCCAGAAACTGCTCAATCCCCAGGCGATGCAGAACATTCCCTGGGTGGCAGCGGCGGCGATTGTCGGTTTTCTGGGCAATGAGGTGGTCGCGCTGCTGCAAATTCGCGTCGGGCGCAAACTTGGCTCGGAAGCGATGATCGCCGATGGTCTGCACGCTCGTATCGACGGATTGACCTCGCTGGCGGTGCTGATTGCGGCTGCGGGCAGCGCGCTTGGTTTGCCGATTCTCGATCCCGTTATCGGCTTACTGATTGGCGTTGCCATTCTGTTCATTACCCGTGATGCGACTCTGCGTATCTGGTATCGGCTGATGGACGCAGTCGATCCGAGTCTCGTCAATCAAATCGAACACTACGCTGGCGAAGTCGAGGGTGTCGAGCAGGTCGCCAAGCTGCGTGTCCGCTGGGTCGGACATGAACTCTTTGCCGAGATGACGATTGTCGTCCGTGATTCACTGTCGCTGGCTGAGAGCGATCAGATCGCAGAGCATGTGCAGGCCGCGCTGCGCCGCACCATACCCCATCTCACCGAAGTGACGATCCATCTCGATCCAGCCCATCAACATGAGATAGGCGATGTTGAGCAAAAGATGGGCGCGATGAATATTCTCCCGCCTCGCTATCAACTGACTACGCCGAGCGCCGCGCCGATGGGCGCGGCCGGGCTGGAATACGACAGCGAGGGTAAAGTGGCGTGGAACGAAATCTGGCAAGGCTTCTGTGATCTGGCGCTAGCAGGGGGGCCGCCGCATCGAGGAACGCTGCTCGAACCCGTCAATCCTCCTGCCATTGCCGCTGATCCTGAAGGTTATGCGGGGGTGATCGCAGAACTGGAACGGGGCATTCGTATGGTGACGGGTCTGTCTACCGTACACAGCACTACGCCGGGCTGGATCGGCATGGCATGTACCAGCGAGGAAATGGCGCTCTGGCTGTTGCGCGCCATTGTGGTTGAGAATGTGAGCGTGCGCCGCGAAGACAACGTATTGTACTTCCCAGCCGGACCCGATTTCCGGCTTGAGAAGGAGATCAAGAACGTCATCACCGTGATTGCCAAAACTAATCACTACTGGCAGGAGCATATTGCTTCCACATGAGTAAGCTCGCAATTATCAGTCTAGCAGCCGTTGACTCTAGGGCAAAGAAAAGAATTTAAAGCAAATCCGATTGCTCATCAGATATTTGAGACAGCATAGATTTTCCGCAAATAGTTGTCGTTTTTAGAGGAGACGCAGACAGGATTCGAACCTTAGCTACGCAAGAAAAAAAGCCCTTCCAAGTGCTTGGAAAGGCTTTTCTTCTCTCGTGACTCCACTGACAGGATTCGAACTCACTCCACCAGCGATGTTTCAACCGGTTTACAGAATTACGCTCGAAACGACTGGCGGATAATGAATCCAGATGAGCGACAAGGTGTGCCTGGGGAGATCACATTCGAATCCTCTGCGAGTGAAAACATAGCCACATTTTTCCAACGTATCACATTTCCTCAACGTGAACAGCTAAATCACTTCACGACAAACGACCGCTGACCTCAGCTTTTCGGGTCGTGGGGAGAGCCTGACTGCTCTCCCTGACCCTTGAAGCTCGCTGCTCGCGCCAGCAAGACTTC